>NC_022997.1:702500-1030426 GCF_000503895.1 Hyphomicrobium nitrativorans NL23 | reverse complement strand
ATCACGTTCGCGTTTATTTTCGGCGCCGTTCGGCGTTAAGCGGCACTCCAAGTGTGAGTACTTTCCGAGCCTGATGTCTCGTTTCCCGTTGCAATAGGGTTGGGAACCGCTTTTTCGGGCGGCAGCGACGGAGCTGCAAGTTTCGGATTTCTATAATGTCTTCACTAAGAACGTCCTTATGTGAATTACCGAAAGGTCGCACCAAGATGCGAATTGCGCAAGTCGCACCACTTGCCGAATCCGTGCCGCCGAAATTCTACGGCGGCACAGAGCGAGTCGTCTCGTGGCTGACCGAGGAGCTGGTTCGTCAGGGCCACGAGGTAACGCTCTTCGCCTCGGGCGACTCTGAAACATCTGCAACGCTCGTCCCCTGCTGTCCGCGCGGGCTGCGGTTGGCGGGAGTTCGCGATCACTTGGCAACGCATCTCGTAATGCTTTCCAAGGTGATGAGAGCGTCGGCGGATTTCGACATCATCCATTTTCATGTCGACCTCCTTCAACACCCTCTTTTTAATCGCATCCGTCACAAGACCATCACGACGATGCACGGGCGGCTCGACCTCCCGGACAACATGCCGATCTACAAAGCCTTCCCCAGGATGCCGCTGGTTTCGATCTCGAACCATCAGCGGCTTCCTATGCCGGCTTTCATCAATTGGGTGGACACCATTCCGCACGGTCTCCCGGAATCTCTGTGCCGGTTCAATCCACACGGCGGCGACTATCTCGCATTCCTGGGTCGCATCTGCCGGGACAAGCGACCAGATCGCGCCATAGAGATCGCCAAGCGCACAGGAATTCCCTTGAAGATCGCCGCCAAAGTCGATCCGGCCGACACCGACTATTTCGAGCAGGTCATCAGGCCGATGCTCGACCACCCGTTGATCGAGTTCATCGGTGAGATCGACGATCAGCAGAAAGGTGCGTTTCTCGGAAACGCTCGCGCGCTACTGTTCCCGATCGACTGGCCTGAGCCGTTCGGACTGGTGATGATCGAGGCGATGTCGGTTGGGACACCCGTCATCGCATGGCGGGCCGGGTCGGTTCCGGAGATTATTACCGAAGGCGTTTCCGGTTTCATGGTCTCTTCGATCGACGAAGGTGTCGCAGCCGTGGAAAAGAGCCTGACACTCGATCGCGCCCTCGTAAGGCAGGCGTTCGAGCAGCGGTTCACTGTCGAGAAGATGACCAACGCCTACGTCTCGGCCTACACGCGTCAATTGGCTCTCACCAGCGATGCGAGCCTGCCGCAGCGGGTCGGAGCGCTTGCCGCCATCTAGTCACATGGCGCCGCATTCGCAGCGTGCGGACTGCGCCGTGCGAGGGCGTATTCCAATCTACTGTCTTGGCGTAATCTGAGCTGCAACCCGTTGACTTGAATGGGGCCACATGACCATCGCCAATCCGACCGGCCTAGCGGATCACGAGCACGACGATTCCGACTATCATATCGAGGCCAGCACGTCGCTGACCGAGCGGACGCTACGGACGCTGAAGCATGGAGACGCGTTCGCCGTTCTCGATGCCTATGGCGATCTGGGTGTCGAATTGGGTACACCGGAGGGCATTTACTTTCGCGACATGCGCTTTCTGTCGCGGCTGAAGCTGATGTGTTCCGGACACCGCCCCCTGTTGCTCTCGTCCGTCATTCACGACGACAACTCCGCTCTGTCGATCGACCTCACGAATGCCGATATCGAGCCTCCCAGCCGGCACCCCATCGCACGCGATACCATCGCGATCTCGCGCACCAAGTTCCTCTGGAACGCGGCATCCTATGAACGCATCGCGCTTAGGAACTACGATACGGTGGAGCGATTGGTCTCGATCGAGCTGCTGTTCGATGCCGATTTCGTCGACCTTTTCGAGGTGCGCGGGATGCCCCGGGCAAGGCGAGGTCAGATCAGCATCAAGAGAACGGCCACAGACGCGATCCAGTATGTTTATGATGGGCTCGACGGCGTCCAGCGGCGTACCACGTTGACCTTTACGCCCATGCCAAAGCGGCTGGACCTGCATCGAGCGGTCTTCGAGCGCGTGCTCGATGCGGGCGAGCGCTGGACGATCCTGGTCACGGCCGCCTTCAACGAGAGCGACGAGCCGCTCCAACCCATCTCCTTCCATTCCGCCTACCGCGCCAAGCGCAGGGCATCGCGCTCCGATACGGAAAACATTGCAACGATCGAGAGCTCCAACCCGCTGTTCGACGAGCTTATGTGCCGTTCGACCGCCGATATCTATACGTTATCAACACGCGCCGGCGAAGAGCTGTACCCCTACGCCGGGATCCCCTGGTACAATACGGTGTTCGGACGCGATGGAATCATCACGGCGATGATGATGGTCTGGGTCGATCCGGCGATTGCGCGCGGCGTGCTTCTGCATCTGGCCGAAACACAGGCTACCCACCACGATCCGGGATCGGACGCGCAGCCGGGAAAGATCCTGCACGAGCGGCGCAGTTGTGAGATGGCGCAGCTCGGCGAGATCCCGTTCCGGCGCTATTACGGCACGGTCGACGCCACGCCGCTGTTCGTCATGCTGGCCGGGCTCTATTTCGAGCGCACCGGCGATGTGGCGACACTGGAAAAGATCTGGCCCAACGTCAAGGCCGCACTCGCGTGGTGCGATACGTTCGGCGACGCCGATGGCGACGGTTTCGTGGAGTACCTTCGGGAGACCCCGAACGGCCTTGCCAACCAGGGTTGGAAAGACAGCCACGATTCGGTTTTTCACGCCGACGGCGCGCTAGCCACGGGGCCGATCGCCCTCGTCGAGGTGCAGGCGTACGTCTTCGGTGCGAAGTGCCAGGCCGCCAAGCTCGCCCAGCATTGCGGCGAGACCGCGCTGGCGGCGCGCTTGAGCCAAGCCGCAGACGACCTGCAGGTTCGCTTTCAAAGCGCCTTCTGGTGCGAGGATATCGGCACCTATGCCTTGGCGTTGGATGGCGACAAGAAACCCTGCAAGGTCCTGACCTCCAATGCGGGGCACGCGCTTTTCACCGGCATCGCGACGCCCGCCTCGGCGCAGAAAGTCGTTGCATCCCTGATGCGCCGAACGTCATTCAGCGGCTGGGGCATCCGCACGGTTGCGCACAGCGAGCAGCGGCACAATCCAATGTCCTACCACAACGGATCCGTCTGGCCACACGACAACGCGCTCATCGCCCTCGGCTTCGATCGGTACGGCTTCAAGGCCGAGGCTGCCGCCCTCTTCGAGGGCCTGTTTGCGGCGGTCGGCTATCAGCAGGACCGGCGCCTGCCGGAGCTGTTCTGCGGGTTCACGCGCAAATCCGGACGCGGGCCCATCGCCTACCCCGTGGCGTGCTCGCCGCAAGCGTGGGCGGCCGTTTCGCCGTTCGCATTCCTCGGCGCCTGTCTCGGCGTTTCGATCGTCCATGCGGCAGAGCAAGTTCGCTTCATCAAGCCGACCCTGCCGAGCTTCCTAAACGAGGTCGTCGTGCGCAGGATCGTGGTCGGAAACTCAAGACTTGATGTCCGCGTTGCCCGTCACGGCACCGATGTATCGGTGAACGTCCTGAAGCGTGACGGTGATGCGCGCGCCATGGTCGTTACCTGATCGGTCCACGTCATTCGCCAGTGATAGGTTGAGTGCGACTTAATTGCGATGAGTATTCGACGTCAACGCCTCGACGCACGCCTAATCTGTAATCGACGACAACTGCCTGTTCGCAAAACTGCTGCGCTGTCGCCCGGAGAGCCAATGCCGCACGACATATCGCTCATTGCCACGATCACGATGGGGTTCGTTCTCGCGTTACTGGGTGGCTTGCTCGCCAGCAAGCTGCGCTTGCCGCCGCTGGTGGGATACCTCCTTGCCGGAGTGGCACTTGGGCCATTCACGCCCGGGATTGTCGGGAACGCCGATGTCGCAAGCCAGCTTGCCGAGATCGGTATCATTCTGCTGATGTTCGGCGTCGGTCTGCACTTCTCCATCAAGGACCTGATGGAGGTGCGCGCGATCGCAATACCAGGCGCTATCGCGCAGATCGCCGTCGCTACGGGTAGCGGTCTTGCGCTTGCGCTGCTGTGGGGCTGGGGCATCGGCGCAGGGCTCGTTCTCGGGCTGGCCCTGTCGGTGGCGAGTACGGTTGTCCTGCTCCGTGCTCTGGAGCAGCGCAACACGCTCGACTCGGCCAACGGTCGCATCGCGGTCGGCTGGCTCGTCGTCGAGGACCTGGCGATGGTGCTCGCTCTCGTTCTGCTGCCGGCCCTGGCAGGCGCACTCGGAGGGGATGCGCGCGGCGTCGCTGCCCAGTTCACTGGCGGGAGCCTGGTGACAGCGTTGCTTTTTACGATGGCCAAGGTCGCCGTGTTCGTGGGCCTGGTTATTCTGGTGGGGACGCGGGTCGTGCCTTGGCTCCTGCTGACGGTTGCGCGGACGGGTTCGCGCGAGCTGTTCACGCTGTCGGTATTGGCGCTCGCTCTTGGGATTGCCTACGGCTCGGCTGAGTTGTTTGGCGTCTCGTTCGCACTCGGTGCGTTCTTCGCCGGTGTCGTGCTGAGCGAATCCGACTTCAGCCATCAGGCGGCGGCAGATTCGTTGCCCCTGCAGGATGCCTTCGCCGTGCTCTTCTTCGTCTCGGTCGGAATGTTGTTCGACCCCGGCATCCTTCTGCGCCAGCCGCTGGCGGTTGCGGCCGTGCTGCTCCTTATCGTGTTCGGCAAATCGATAGCTGCCTTCGCCATCGTGCTCCTACGCGGCTATCCGGTGGCGACTGCGCTCGTCGTCTCGGCCAGCCTCGCCCAGATTGGCGAGTTCTCATTCATCCTCGCGGGTCTCGGCGGTGTCGATCTGCGGATTGGCCCCGCGGGCCAGCTCGATGATGCGCCGTTTGAGGAAGCCCTGTGGAATCGCGACGATAAGCAGTCGGGCGCTGGTGACGCCCGCGTCCTCCAAGACGCCTGCCGCGGTGGCATCGCCGTAGATGGCCGTCAATCCCTGCTTGCGCAGCTTTTCCACAAGCCGCCGGTTTTCGTCGATCACCACGAAAGCAAGCTTCTGAGCCCTGAGCGCGTCACCGATGATCTCGCCGACGCGGCCATAGCCGACGATAATGGCGTGATCCCTTAGTCCAGTCTCTTCACTCCTATCGACCGGGGTCGAAAAGCCATCGCCCGG
Source organism: Hyphomicrobium nitrativorans NL23 (assembly GCF_000503895.1). Taxonomy (NCBI): domain Bacteria; kingdom Pseudomonadati; phylum Pseudomonadota; class Alphaproteobacteria; order Hyphomicrobiales; family Hyphomicrobiaceae; genus Hyphomicrobium; species Hyphomicrobium nitrativorans. Next base: position 1,025,284 of record NC_022997.1, on the reverse strand, counting down.
TCGTTCCAAAAACGCCGTCAAACGCGGCCGCGCCCGGAACCAGGCAAGCAGCGGATCGATGCAAGCAAACACCAGCGGATTGAGCATGATCGAGAGGATGGCACCGGCCAGGATCAGGTCGCGGCCCTCAGGCGGCACCAGGCCAAACGTGACGCCGCCGTGCGAACCCACCGCGCATCGGAACTCGCTTATCTCAAGGACCAGGGGATCGGAATCGCCATCATGGGGGAGAGGGAAACGGCATTCGGGCTGTTGCGCTACGCCTTATCCAGCCTTGGGCTGCCGGACGACCGGGCCCAAGCTATTGTCCAGTCCGCCCGTATGGCGGGTGAAGGCGGGGCGTTTGAGCGCGAGACGGATATCGAGCTACCCGAAGCACCCCCTGAATTGAGAGAACATCGGGAGGAATGAACCTCGGAGCTCGAGCCGCTGTGCACGAGGCGCGTGTCATTGCTTCCTAGAGCCTTTCAGCATTAGGCGGAATCGGAGGATTCCCAAATCAGGCGTGCTGTGATTCAAGATGCATGCTGGGCGGGAGGCCAGCATGCATGGCGAAGCCTTATTCCGATGATCTGCGTCTGCGCATCGCCGCTGCCCTCGCCGGTGGCGAGAGTTGCCGTTCGATCGCCGAGCGCTTCAATGTCGCGCCTTCAACGGTCGTGAAGTGGTCCAAGCGGATCCGCGAGACGGGCAGTCCCACGCCCGCCAAGTTCGGCGGCCATAAGACCTCGAGCCTCGTGCCACATCGCGCCTTCGTTCTGGCGCAGATCGAGGAGGTGCCGCATCTGACGCTGCATCGCCTGAAGGATCTCCTGGCAGAACGCGGGGGTCGTGGTCTCGCACGATACCGTCTGGCGCTTCCTCAAACGCGAGGGCTGCTCGTTCAAAAAAAACGCTCTTCGCATCTGAGCAACTGCGTCCCGATGTCGTGAGGAGACGCGGCCGATGGCTGCGCGCGAGCCGTCACCTGGATGCGGCGCGCCTGGTCTTCATCGACGAAACCTGGATCAAGACCAATATGGCGCCGATCCGCGGCTGGGGACGGAAGGGAGAGCGCCTTCTCGGCTTCGCACCCGATGGGCGCTGGCGCACGCTCACGTTCCTGGCCGCGCTCAGGACCGAGGCCCTGACGGCGCCCTGCGTCATCGACAGGCCGATCAATGGGGGCATCTTCCGCGCCTATATCGAGCAGTTCCTGCTCCCCACACTCAAGCCAGGTGACGTCGTGATCCTTGACAATCTGGGCAGCCATCGCTCCCAGGCTGTCCGCGCGGCGATCCGCGCCGCGGGCGCCAAGCTCGCGTTCCTGCCGCCCTACTCGCCGGATCTCAACCCGATCGAGCAGGTCTTCGCCAAGGTCAAACACTGGATGCGCATGGCGCAGGCCCGCGCCATCGAAGCCATCCACGACAACATCGCCAGCCTCGTCACAGCCATCTCGCAGGACGAATGCGCCAGCTACATCCGAAACGCCAGTTATGCTTCCACCTAAACCTGAAAGACACTAGAGGTCCGATATCGAAACCCTCCAAGAATCGACCGCAAGAAGTGCTGGCGCAGACTGTAATGGACTGCCTCAAACAGGCCCGCGAAATCTGCCTTGGATGCCGAGGACCCTCCTGTATTTGACCGATTGATCGGATGTCGTCCGCTATCAGACATTTTTCGACCGTGCCTTAGCGCCGCGAGCGGTTATCGGACCATGTCCGCAAACTCGGCACGCGTCAGATATCGATCTTCTCTGCGATCTGGATCGTGTCGTCGACCTCGATCTCGAGGTAGCGAACGGTGCTCTCGATTTTCGAATGCCCAAGCAAGAGCTGGACCCCGCGAAGATTACCCGTGCGCCGGTAGATAAACACCGCCTTCGTACGTCGCAACGAGTGCGCTCCGAACTTCTGCCATCTGGAGCTTGGTTCTAATCGACCAGACGTGGCTCGGCCGCAGTGGCGGCTTCGCCCCGATAAGCTTTCCCTTGTTCCAAGGCTCGTTGTGGACAGGCTTCAGATTCTTAGTTTCGTGATCGTTGTCCATGGTCTGTCTCCTTGTTCGAGAGACAGACCAGCATGCGCCCACACGAGTCGAGGAGCGAATATCCCGACCGGACTCGGGTTCAAATTCTTGCGAAGCTGCTCAACCTGGGTATCCGATCAGGACATCTCGCGGCAAAGAAATCCGGACATGTAACCCGTCTCTTGCCCACTGCTTCTCGACTGCTCCATTGACGCTGGCGAGGGTGTTTCGAATAAGCTTTGTTCCAAATCCGATCCTGGTGGGCGGCCCGTTGACCGTCGGCCCGCCATTTTCCTTCCAGGTCATCTCCAAACCACTGCTGTCGGCGTGCCATTCTATTCGTACGTTACCGTTCGATGTACTGAGCGCACCATGTTTGGCAGCATTGGTGGCCAGTTCGTGCAATACAAGAGTGAGGTTGCTCGTGGCGCTCGCCGCTAGCAGAATTGGCGGCCCGGTCAAAACTGGGCCGCGATAAGGTCGAAGCACAGTCTCAATAACCGTTCGCAACGGTACGGGCTCTTGATCGTTCTCGGCATGATGGTCTTGAGCGAGAGTGTGTGCATCCGACAGAGCAACGACACGACGCAGAAGGTTGTCGACCATTTCCTCCTTCGTTTCGCTGTGCCGGGCAGTCATCCGAACCAAGCTCTCCGTGACTGCAAAAAAGTTCTTCACGCGGTGGCTCATCTCGCTTGCAAATAACTCATGTTTTTTCAAGGTTGCCTTCAAAGCCGCTTCCGCTTCAATCATTTGCAGCGCAATGCCCGTGAAGACCGCCAGATCCTTCATCAATCGCGCATGGCCGGCGTGGAACGCATGTCCTTCCCTTGCCACGACCCAAACTGTTCCGATCGGTTCTCCGTTGTTAACAAGGAGCGGAAGCAGCAAAACCTCGGGTACGCTTATCCCGGCATCTGCAATCCAAGAATAGGCCCTCTCAGGACGCTCCATGAGGGTCGGAGTTAGCTTTTCGAGGCAAACGCCACATGGACTGTTGTTCAATGGCGTCGTCGTGCCCTCAAAAACAGAAAGCTTGCCAATCAGGGCAAGCCACTTGAATTCGTCACGCGTCAGAACGCTGACGCCGGCCGAATCTGCGTCGCATAACTCCAATGCCAGGGCTGTGAGCCGTGGTAAGACTTCTCCCGGCCGGTTCGCCATCCGACTGGTCAAGTCCTGGATGGCGAGTTTTTCACCTTGATAATCCGGTTGAGGCGTTGGTCTGCTCGCCAACCGATCCGAGATGTCCACGTCCGCTGTAGAGATCGCGCGAGGAATCCTAAGGGCCAAGCTCGCAACTCCTTTGACAACCCACCCTATCAGGAGGCCGTCTCGTTAGGGAGGCACGCAAACCTGCAGCTGAAAATAAGTTTTTGCACCGAATTTTATTTGGAACCCTAACCATCCGGAGAGGTTGTTGCCCGATGGATTGTGGGGAGCAATGAACACCTGCCGTGTTGTTCTGGTCGTCGAAGACGAGCCCCTCGTGCGGATGGATCTTGTTCAGACCTTGGAAGATGTTGGTTACCGTTGCCTAGAGGCGTCTTCGGCAATGGAGGCAATTGCGCTTCTGGAGGAGCATCCAGAAATCCGCGTGGTGTTCACGGATGTGCAGATGCCTGGCAATATGGATGGGATTGAGCTCGCTCGGTACGTCCGGGAACGCTGGCCACCAACAATCATAGTGGTCGCTTCGGGCAAGGTCGACCTCGCATCCTGTCTCCTTCCCGAGGGAGCCAACAGACTCGCAAAGCCCTACGACCCGGCTAAGTTAAGGCACCTCCTAACCGATATCGAGTATCGGCTCGCGATCTAGCTGCTTGCGTTGAGCAAATAGAAATTTAGATTGGACTGCGCGACTTTAATGGGTGGACTTCCGCCCTGCCGCACCCCATATTGATTTTATCGCTGGCACGAACAGGCTCCAGCGGCTGAGAGATGCGAGTGCTCCCGCCAGATTGGAGCACCATCATGCCCTTCCCGCAGAATCCTCCCGGCTTTAGTCGCGACGCGCTTCGACTCCTCGACATTGCAATGACGAGGGTTTGGATGGAACGCGTTGCCATTGGTGCGTCTCAGAGCGGCGCCGACGCGAATCTTTGCGCAACGTTATGGGGCAAAGTGGATCGCCTAGAGCGACTCCAGTCTGGCGAACGTCGTGGCATAAGAAAGGATTTGGCGAAACACATGGCAGCGCACAGGTTCAAAGTCGGCCAACGCGTGATCTTTCATTCTCCGCGGAGATCCGTTGGTCCATCCGTAGTTACTGTTCTTCGTCTGCTGCCGATCGAAGGCCAGGATCTCACGTACAGGATCAAGGCGACCGAAGAAGGTTTCGAGCGCGTGGCCAAGGAACGCGAGCTTGCGAGCCTCCAGGAGGAGAATGCCTGATGACAGACACATTCGATTACTGCGCTCCAGCAGAGCTGTTCCCGTCCAAGGGCACGGGCTTTCGGCGTAAAATGGTTTCATATCGTCGCTTTGAGTCTGCGGCCGTCGCCATACGCTACGCCATCGAAGAGCTGGAACCCGATAAACTGGTCGGAGCCGTTCTCGAGATAGATGAGGATCGCTATGACGACGTCGCGATCCGCAATCTCTACGCAAGCGACGGGTACCCGTTGCCACGGCTCAACACCAATCAAGAAGGGAGCTCCGTGTGAAACGCGATTTTCAGATCTTTCAAGGCACCAATGATAATTGGATCGTGTTGAGCCAGATAGGTGTTCCCTTACTTGCTTCGCGGCGCCAAGGCGTAGCCGAAGCCTTTGGTAAGGCTCTTGCGCATCGTGCGAGCGTCTCGTTGATCGTTCACCGCCACGGCGAGCAGAGCGCGAACTACTCCGGGCGCGACCTTACCTACGCGAGCAGGCTCTAGGACGGGAGCTGAGATTGTTCAGGCTGGCTGCTGGCTGGAACCCTATTGACCCACAATCCTCTTGCCTAGCGAGAGACGTCTATTTGGATGACACACTCGTGGGCCGCATCGTTGACACGACCGCAGAGATTTATCTAACCAGCTCCTCCAACGTCCGCATATTCGAAGCTGACGTTCTACTAGGGCAGATCTGGGAAACAGGGGACGCACGGTTCACCGACGAGCGCAGTGCGTTGCGATCGCTCGAAAAGCGTCTCACCGCATCGTGGAAGGCTAGCGGCCGGACTGCGCGTGGCGCCCACGATCTGCTGCCCAAATAATCCTATCCGCGCGCGCACAAAACTCGATCGTCGCTCAGTGCGCGTGCGTGCAAAAAACACCTTGACCATCAATTAGGAACAATCATGCAACTTGGAACCGTAAAGTTCTACAATTCTGAAAGAGGCTTTGGCTTCATCCAGCCAGATGACGGCGGCAAGGACGTGTTCATCCACGCGACAGCCCTCGAGCGAGCCGGTACGCACATCCTCAGTGAAGGGCAAAAAGTGACCTTCAATATCCAGGAGGATCGTCGGTCCGGAAAAATTTCTGTCTCGAACATTCGCACCGACTGAGTGTGCTCAGGTGTTGGTAGGCTCGCGGCATTCGCCGTAGCAGATTTGGCGTTCTCCGGCGCATCAGAAATGGTTCGAAGAGAGCGCGGTTCTCAGGAGGATACTTGTGGCACTCGATCCCCGGCCGAGCGATTGTTCGGCGACCTCAGCGCTGATCCTGTTCGTCGCATTTGTCGCCTTAGTTGTTGCTGCCGGATACATCGGGCACATCATGGCCGGCGAATAGGTAAGCCTAGATCGCCTTCGGATTTTATGACTACCTTCATCTAGGCCGGACGTTAACCCTAGGCATCAGTGGCTGGTTTGTTCAGCAGCTCCTACAGTCCGGAGCTGTCCAGCAACGACTTGAGCCTGCCATTCTGGATCGAGCGCGATACCAAGAATCGTTCGGCACTGTTCGCACAGGAATTGGACTGCAGGCACAGTTCGCTTCGATCCCTCATCGCGTGCACGAAAGTACTCGATGATAACATGAGACTCCGCATCACATTTTGGGCACTTCCCGCTCACGATATTCTCCTGCTAGGCATGATGTCTAAGTGTGCGGAGCCCGACTTGCCGGCGCTCAAAACCTATCGGGTAAGATCCCAAGCGCCGGAATTTGCGCCAAAGCGCTTGACGACGCGCGACAGCGACTAGCTTACTTGAATATTCGCGACGGCAGTCTTACCGGAACGCCGATCCTGCTCGGTGTCGAAAGAGACCTTCTGTCCTTCCGAAAGGCTCGTCAGCCCTGCACGTTCGAGTGCACTCGCGTGCACAAAGACATCGCTTCCTCCATTGTCCGGCGCGATGAACCCGTAGCCTTTTTGTCCATTGTAAAATTTGACCGTTCCCGTGTTCATGATCACTCCAATCATTGATGCTAACGAACCGACGCGCGCCGCGAGGCGCACGCCAGCTCTATTTCTCGAATTTTTGGGGTCTATGAACATACGCTCAGCAGCGCTGAGCACAGCGGCCCGCATTCCGGCCAAACTCGATCAGTGGAAATAAGAACAGCATCGCTTAATTGCAAGGGCTCATTGCGACCGTCAATCGTGCCGATGGTCGGCGGTTTTGCAGCCGCCCGACGCCAACGCTCCCGCTCGTGAGCAGGCGATGTTCTGTCCCGACGTTCTGAGTAGATTCCGACTCTAACGGCCGATACCCTTCCATCCTATCGTCTGGTTTGACATGTGCTTCCTGATCTGAGCATGCATGGGCACCTGTCGGCTTTCGCGACGCGAGACTGTGCGCGAGAAACAAGGATTTTCTCCTATGAATGACCCGGCTGCCTACGTAGTTGCCGAGAAGACAAGTTGGCGGACGCTTGCGCCATGGATCCCGTCTTTGCTTGTTCCAATCGTGCTTGCACTGGTGCTCGTCGCGTACGTCATCTTCCAAGCTGCCAGCTAGAGCAGTGCGGCCTGGCTGTGTCGCTCGATGTGGCGAAGCTTGATCCCCTGCTTGCCGGGCGTCATCTATGGCGTCGCGATGGAGTTCATGTTGATTGGCTATCGCGTCCGGTTCCAATAACATCTCGAGCGCACTCCCCGCAGGGCCAGCCTCGCTCTCTCCTCAGAAGCGAGATCGCATGGGCGCTCCAACGCTAAAAAGGAGACGCGCGGTGACACTCAGTTTTCCCAATCGGAGCCGCAGCTACGACGCACGCGGACGCCGCGTGCGCTTTTGGGGTTATGACGGTGCGCTCGAAATCAGCTTCTTCCTTGATCAGCGCGCCTTCTCCCGCATGAGCCCAAATCCGAAGATGGACGAGACCGGAATTCTGATTGCGTTCGACCGCCATCGGGATCAAATCCTCGACGTCGCGGCAAGACTATATTCCGGCCGCCGCAGAGATGCCTACACACTGCAGGCATCAGACTTCTGATCGTGCGGGCCGCTCAAGCCGCCGCGATCGCGATCCGGATCAAGGCCGGAAGCGACTTGGAGCCGGTCTTCCTCATAATAGCCGCCCGATGGTTATCCACGGTGCGCTGACTGATTCCAAGGTCGGCGGCAATGTTCTTGCTCGGATGTCCGGCCATGACGAGGTCCATGATCTGGCGTTGGCGCGCCGTCAGCCCCGCGACAAGAGAGAGAGCCAGCTCTCGCGCAGCAGAGGGTCTGCCTCCATCGAGCTCGAACGCGCGCGCAATGCTCGCAAGCAGCTCCACGTGACCGACCGGCTTTTGAATAAAGTCGGAGGCACCCGCTTTCATCGCCTCGACGGCTAAAGCAATGTCTCCGTCGCCAGTTATCATGACTGTGGGCAGTGTACAGTTCTCCGCTCTGAGGCGCTCGATCAGTTCGAGACCGGTCATGCCGGGCAATCGGGCGTCGATCAGCAGACAGCCATCGGATCGCTCGGCGCGCAGGAACTCCTCGCCATTTGCATAGATTTTTACTCCATAGCCATGCTCTTGGAGCAGATCCCGCATTGCCTCGAGGACAACGGCGTCATCGTCAACAACGAATACCCTCTGTATCGCGGAAGGATCCGCGGATGATGGCACGTCGACCGCGGTATCGGGTGCGTTTTTCCCCGCCTTGACCAGAAGGTGCTGGATCAGGCTTATGAGTTGCTGCGATTTCACCGGCTTGTTGAGCTGAATGTGCCCCTGGTCCGCAACAGCGCGCAACGTGATGGTCGCGATGTCACCCGTCAGGACGATGGCGGGAATATCTCGGCCGAGCTGCTGCCGCAGGCTCGCAATGGCATCGAGGCCGCTCGCCCCGCAAGACAGGTTATAGTCCGCGATTACGAGATCCAGTTCCGCAGCGTTTGTTCCGGCGATATCGAGTGCTGTAGCGACATCGCCTGCGACCATCGTACGATGTCCCTCCTGATCGAGAAGCATCTTGACCATATTCCGCACGATTGGATCATCGTCGATGATCAGGAATGTGCCGGCAACGGGTGCCGAGTTCTCCTGGGCTGCGCGTATAGGCTGCGTCTCGTCGACTTCGCCTGCGTCGCCGATCTGTACCTCCACCGCAAATGCCGACCCGTAGCCGGGGATCGAGCGGACGTCGATAGAATGCCCAAGCAGATCTCCTATCCGCTTGACGATCGAAAGGCCGAGCCCAAGACCCAAACTGCTGTCGCGAGCTGGATTTGCGAGCTGGTGGAACTCCTCGAATATCTTCCGGGCCTGATCCATGGGGAGGCCGATGCCCGTGTCGAGCACCTCGATACGAATGATCCCCTTACTAGGAGGAGCGGCCATGCTGAAAATTCAATCGACCAAGAACGCCGGCGGACATCGAAGGACGTTCTCTCGTACCGAGACAATAGCCCGCCTCCTGGTTAGGCAGGAAGGCCTGCAGCTTGTCATAAACGAGCTGCGCCACCGTACCAAAAAACATACTCTCCGTCGTACAGGCGATCGCACGCCAAACCGGATATGTAAGCCACGATCTCGAAATCGTTCCAAACCGTATTCAGTCAACGACTGAACGGACTTTCTCGTTCCCTGGATCTTCTCGTCGAGGATGGCAAGTGCGGCGCCGCCGTGTCAGACGTGGTATGCTGTCAGCTTGAGCCTTTTGGCAAGATCGACGGTGTGCGCATTTCCGCGACAGGACCGGGTCTTATGTTGAACCAGAACGCCACTCAGAACATTGGGCTCGCACTGCATGAACTCGCGACTAACGCCGTGAAATACGGGGCATTGTCCGTGCAGGAGGACACCATCGAAGTCGCGTGGCAGATCAGGCCGGGTGCTCTGGGATCCGCATGCTTTCACCTGACCTGGCGTGAGCGAAACGGTCCTGAGGTAAAGGCGCCTCAGCATAGCGGCTTCGGTCAAGTCGTCCTGCAGCGCATGACCGGCGTGACGCTAGGCGGACTTGTGGAACACGAGTTTTACCCCAGCGGCGTGGTCTGGACGCTCGAAGTGCTAGCCGCCGCAGTCCTGGCCTCAAAGGCGGACGACAGCGCTTCCGCCGCGCCATAGGTACATTCCGAGTCTAAGCTTTGTCCGGGTAGAGGTGCACTGTCGGCATGAACTAAACCATCAAACCGGTGACATTCATGATCGACAACGCCACAAAGGCATCTGACACTCCGATTACCGCGGCACCTGATACGCCGACTGCGCCATCCAAGGTGCCAGCCGGAAGTCCGCCGACCGTCGGCGAGCCGGAAACGGTTGCCAATCCGGCCGTCAAGTCGGAGCAAAAGCCGGCGGCGCCCGCACCGCAGAAGATCTAGATCAGCGCGCGACCGACGTCTCAAAACGGCCAGTCGCAGCGCCGAGCCAGTGCACCATGTGCACTGGCTCGCTCTTCGTTCGTTCGGCAAACGGAGTTGCTGGTATGAAATCAGCCATATTGCCCTTTACGCTGGTGGCGATGGTCATGGCCTCACCCGTTTCCGGCCAGCAGCAGGCCCCCAAGCCAGAGATGCCCCCATGGAACGGAGATGTCTTCGCCAACACGGTGACTGACGTGGCGCCGACCTCGGATGTGCGGTTTGTCCACGCCGCCATCCTCAGCCACTCTTTGGAAAAGTGGAAACGATGACGACGCGCACCACCCGATCGGTTGCAGTGTTCAATAGCGCTTTTACTCTCGGTGGCATCGACGGGGAGTTGCCCGCAGGCAGCTATAGGATCGAGTCCGAGGAAGAGCTGATCGAAAGTTTGTCCTTCGTGGCCTTTCGCCGAGTGGAAACCACCATCGAGCTTCCCGCAATCGGCTCTGTCAGTCTCAAGAGACAGGTCGTCGCTATCGATCCACTCGATCTTGCCATGGCCCAAGAGCGTGATATCGGAACTGAGTAGTATCCGAGTCTGATGCCGCATTCATGCTGGCGCTAAGGTTGGTTTGTACCATCCGTGTTTGTCGTGACGCACATAACGAAAGGAATATTGCTCTGTTCACATCTCATAATCACAGTTTCGTTGCCGCACTCGCTTTCGCCGTCTGCGCAATAATCTTAGCTTCGGTTCCGGCAAGCGGTCAGGGAACGGCATCTGCTCCGGCCCCGCATGCGCAAGAGTCCACCCTCGGGCTCGGCAACTACAGGCGAGCGACAAAAGCGGAGAAATTGGCTTCCTGCATGGCTCTGTGGGAACCTGCGACGCACATGACCAAGAAGCGGTGGAGGACAGTGTGCAAGCGCGTTCAAACCGACGACTGAGCTGACGGGTGATAGCTGGTAAGCGAACTTACGACGTGCGTGCTAGGGGACCGAAGGGATGAGGACGCTCTATAAAAAGGCGAAGCTCATCACAGAAGCCGAGGCCCGGTACATCATCGCTCACGGGACCGCTTCATCCAGTGAATGGGTCGTCGTCCAGCATATGGACCAGTGGTTCGACATACGTGGCATGACAAAAGCAGAGATCACGGAGCATATCGAGGATCTGGATCGGAAATTGGCTGCCGACCTTGCGGCCGGCATCGAAAACCCGCACTAAGTGTTCATAAGTTCGTCCCGTCCTAGCTTGGCGGTGCCGGCAATCGTGCGGCATATTTCTCAGCGAGAACCTTCCATGTTTCCAAACAAGACGTCGACTGACCCGACACCGCTACAAGATCCCGTCATTCCCGTTGGCCAAAGAAAAACGATGGAGACGCTGATGGCGGACGACTGCCGTTGGCCGATCGGAGATCCGCAAGTGTCCGGCTTCCATTTCTGCGGGAGCCGCAAGGTCGACGGGCATCCTTACTGCGATTTGCATCTTCGTCGTGCGTTCCAGCCGTCGAAGCCCCGCGCGGTGGCCTATCCAAATCTCGTTTCGTAGAGGCATACAGGGCGGCTGGGCCGGGGCGGTGCGCGCGGATGCAGGCAGTTCTGGGGTGATCACGCGGAATGACAGAATTTATAGAGGTTGCACGCGAGCTCGATCGCTTGATCACGCTTGGCCATCAGGACGCCAGCCTGTTGACAGCAATACAGCGAAAGTTTCCTGGCTTGACGCAGGCCGGCCTGGAGGAGGTCTTCTCTAAGGTCATTGCCAACCGGGGGCTAAAACTCGATCCCGAAAGGAAACTGTAAGAGCGTCAAATCGAGGGCCGAGCCAATTGCGCTGTCCGCGTGCCGTTTCTCGCCATCCTCGCAACGTCATTAGCTCGCGTCGAGGCTTGCTCTCATTTTTATGTGCGTACACGTCCTACGCCGAGGACGCTTGCCAATGGCGTTGGCCTGGCACGATTGTCCCTTGATCACTAAACCGCCCGTGGTGCGGCCATTCACGGTACAGTAGCGGTTTGGCGGCCGATCTGGATCAAAGGGAAGACCTCATGCGGCGTCATCTCATCGTGCGCCACACGACCGAATATCACTATGCCGAACCGGTTTCCTTTGGCCGCCATCGCATGATGTTTCGGCCACGCGACAGCCACAGCCTGTGGCTGTTGAATACGGAGCTTTCGATCACGCCGGCGCCCGCGAGCATCAGATGGATGTACGACGCCTTCGGTAACTCCGTGTCCTACGCTGAGTTCGGCGACGAACGCGCCATATGCCTGCGGTTTGTGAGCGAGATCGACATCCTTCACTATGAGGCGGCCCAGCCAACCGATCTCCTACTCGACTCCGCTCAGCGTTTTCCGTTCGCCTACGATGCCGACGAAGTACCGGACTTGCAGTCAGTCATGAGAGTCCACCGCCCGGATCCAGATGGCCAGCTCGCCGAGTGGGCGGTCAACGTAGCAAGATCGAGCGATGGCGGAACGCTATCCGTCCTTGTAGACATGATGGAAACCATCCATCGCGATTTCGTGTACCTGAGCCGTCCGAAGGCCGGAACGCAGGAGCCCGCGCAAACGCTCGCGCTTGGCACCGGGAGTTGCCGCGACTTCGCATTGCTCATGATCGAAGCACTTCGGTCTTTGGGTTTCGCCGCCCGATTTGTGACGGGATATATCTACACGCCTCGGAGCACCAACCACCAGGGTGGTGGCGCGACCCATGCCTGGCTGCAGGTTTACCTGCCAGGATGTGGCTGGGTGGAGATGGATCCCACCAACGGAATATTCGGTAATCGCGACCTTATTCGCATCGCCGTCGCGCGCGACCACCGACAAGCAGTACCGTTATCAGGCAGCTTCGTCGGCACGTCGTCCGCATTTCTGGGCATGAGTGTGTCTGTCTCCGTAATCGGCGCGGAAGCCGAAACGGCTCTGGCCTAATAGTTGGCGCGATTGCGCTCGACGAAAGGCAGAAAAGGTCTACGGTGTCCCGTCGCGGCAGGTTGTCGAGCGGCGAGAGCGAGGACGACCTTCCATGAAGCTACGTGTTGGCTACGAACTGGACTACGAGTTTTCCCAGTCCACACCCGTCATCCTGGTGCTAAACGTGCACCATTCCCGTGTCTCCGATTTGCAGGCGCCGGATCATGTTGTCACCAGCCCGTCGGTTCGGATGTCTGGCTATCGGGACGGCTTCGGCAATTGGTGCAATCGGCTCGTTGCTCCGGCGGGGGCGATGCGCATTCGTTCGGATTCGCTCGTGCATGATTCCGGAATGCCAGATCCGACCGTGCCCGATGCCACGCAAATTCCGGTCGAAAACCTTCCCGAAGAGGCACTCGTCTTTCTGTTGGCAAGCCGTTTCTGCGATTGCGATCAGATGCTGGATCTGGCGTGGATGCACTTCGGCAATGGGGCAACCGGTTGGGCCCGTGTCCAGGCTATTTGCGACTTTGTGCATCAGCACATTGCCTTCGGCTATGCACACGCCCGCGCGACGCGCACGGCCTCCGAGGCCTACCAAGAGCGGCAGGGTGTATGCCGTGACTATGCTCACCTCGCGATCGCATTCTGTCGCGCCTTGAATATTCCGGCCCGCTATTGCACGGGCTACTTGGGCGATGTCGGGACGCTTCCGCCCTATCCTCCGGGTGACTTCGCCGCATGGTTCGAGGCCTATCTCGGCGGCCAATGGCACACGTTCGATCCGAGGAACAACGTGCCACGCATTGGTCGCGTTCTGATTGCGCGCGGCCGCGATGCCGCCGATGTCGCGATCGCCACGACGTTCGGCCCCAACACGCTTAAGTCGTTCCGGGTTTGGACGGACGAGATCGCGAATCCCTGAGATCAAATTGGACGACGCGCCTTATTTGGGAGCGTGCGGAGCCTTGTCTAGAAATGAACCATGCTTGCCGTTTTTTTCGAGCACGCTGGATGATTGCCGATTGACGGCCTCGATTCTCTCCTGTGGCTGCTCCGTCAGCAAGCAATGTCTGCTGCTAGAGGCGCTGCCGTCACGGCTGAAAGAGTCAGTCGGTACCTCGACGCCATCGGAACAATGTCCGCTTTCTCGGCATGTCGACGGTTCAGCCAGCTCGGCGACGATGGAAGCGATGCCGAGAAAGCCGACGAGGCGGGCATGAGGGCTTGGCCCCTGCGTGATTTCCGCTAACAGGTCAACTTTCGACATCCTCCAGCCAGCGCATCAGAATATCCACACATGCGTTCAACTGCACAGTGCCTCAGGGCGCCGTGTGCCACGATCACTTATGCTACCGAAGCGCTTCACATGATTCGGTCGCGCCTACTCAGCGTCCGAGGCGCCAGTCCGGGGATCCCAATTGTCACGTCTGACTGATCTTATAGCCCAGGTGAAGGCCAAAGACCCGGCGACCGGGGCCGAGCTTGAGCGCGAGTTCCAGGTCCTGTCGTCTCGCCGAGCGTTTGGTCTCAACTTCGAACGGCACCGACCGGAGGCTGTGGAGCTGCCGCAGCGGAAGATCCGCAAGGGCGACAAAGTCCGCATCCTGCCACCGCGCGGCTCGACGAAAAAAGGAGAACAGCGTCTCTGGCTGGTCAAGAGCCTGAGTGGTAGGGGCGAAAGCAAATCCGCCACCTTGGATCTCATCGGCGGCGGCGAACCCGAGACACAGTCCGTCGCCGTGGTTGATCTCGTGGTCGTGGCCGAATTCCGAGATGTTATCTATCCGGGGCTCGTCAGCACCGGCAAAGTCGAGCGCGGCGGTGACCGGCCTTACCATACGGTAATCAACGGTGAGAACTTCCATGTGTTGAAGGCGCTGACCTACAGCCATCGCGGCAAGATCGACGCAATTTACATCGACCCCCCATATAATTCCGGTGCACAGGACTGGAAATACAACAACAACTACGTGGAAAAGGACGATCTCTACCGCCATTCAAAATGGCTTGCCATGATGGAGCGGCGATTAAGGGTCGCAAGAGAGCTCTTAAATCCCCTGAATAGCGTCCTTATCGTCGCGATCGATGACAAGGAATTTGCGCGTCTCGCGCTGCTGTTGGAGCAAACATTTCCCGACGCCCGGCAGGAAATGATTACGACCGTCATTAATCCTAGAGGAAAGTACAGGCAGGGAGAATTCGCCCGCTGCGAAGAGTATATTTTCTTTCTGGCGTTTGGTGCTGCGAAAGTGCTTGGGGAGCCTGATGGGGACTTCGCTGCCGGATCAACCGTCAGCTGGAGAACGTTGCGCAGGAGCGACTTGTCTTCAGCACGGGGCACCAAGAAGGGGGGAACATCCCAATTCTATCCAATCTACATAGGCGGTAGTGGACGGATCGAGCGCATCGGAGAGGCCCTCGATCACGCGGTTGATCGCAAGACCGCACCCCAGTTGCCTGGATGCGTAGCTGTTTTCCCTATCCGTGACGATGGTACCGAAATGAACTGGGGGCTTACCGGGCCTTCTCTTAAGTCTCTCCTGGATAATGGGTATGTGCGAGTTGGACGCGCCACGCCAGATAGGCCACAGCAATATGAAGTGTCATATCTCACGTCTGGAAGAATTGCAGACATAGAAAGCGGCAGAGCGAAAGTCGTCGGCAGAGCCGAAGATGGTAGCGTGATCGCAAAATATGAAACAAGCAAAATAAAGATGCCTGTTTCTACATGGGCCAGACCTTCGCATAATGCTGAGATCTATGGAACAGACCTGCTCAAGGCGCTCATTGGGGACCGGACGTTTCCGTTCCCAAAGAGCTTGCATGCTGTTGAGGATTGTTTGCGGCTTTTCATTGCGGACAAGCCTGAAGCAATAGTTCTCGACTTCTTCAGTGGTTCAGGTACCACCGCCCACGCCGTAATGCGTTTGAACCGTCAGGATGGCGGCCGCCGCCAATGCATCTCTGTAACGAACAACGAGGTCGCGGCAGAGGAGCAGGCTGCGCTTCGCAAGAAGAAGCTGCGCCCGGGAGATATCGATTGGGAAAAATGGGGGATCTGCGAATATATCACAAAGCCCCGCATCGCCGCTGCTATCACTGGCAAGTCGCCTGACGGCAAAGAGATCGAGGGCGACTACAAATTCACCGATGAATTCCAGATTGCTGAAGGGTTCGACGAAAATGCCGAGTTCTTCACCCTGACTTACGAGACGCCGGTGTCTGTAAGCCACAACAAGGCATTTGCGCGTATAGCGCCATTACTTTGGATGCGCGCGGGCAGCGAAGGACGACGGATAGATGCACTCCCGGCCAAGGGGTGGGAGGTTGCCGACACCTATGGTCTTTTGACCGACCTGGACAAAGCAGCCCCCTTTTGCAAGGCCATTGCGAGCGAGGACGCAGTCCGGATCGCCTACATTGTGACTGACGACGATCGGCGCTTCCAATCAGTGGCGCGCCGGCTGCCCGTTACCGTCGAACCCGTGCGGCTTTATGAGTCCTACTTGTCCAACTTCCAGTTCACGAACGGAGAGTGACCTATGAAGTTCACTCTGAAGGATTACCAGGCCGAAGCCGTTCGTGATGTCTTGGATCGCTTTCAGAAGGCGAAGAGACGGTGGCATGAGGATCGTGATCGACATGCGTTCTCGCTCACAGCGACGACAGGCGCGGGTAAGACCGTCATGGCTGCAGCGGTGTTCGAGACATTGTTTCACGGGGACGACGAGTATGATTTCGAAGCTGACCCCTCGGCAGTTGTCATCTGGTTCAGTGACGATCCAGCGCTCAACGAGCAGACTCGAGTTCGGCTGCAGCAGGCTTCAGATCGGTTGACACTCCACGACATGGAGATCGTCGAAGCCCCACTCGGATACGACAAGTTCAAGGTCGGAAAAATCTATTTTCTGAACACACAGAAGCTTAGTCGCACGAGCCTTCTCGTGCGCGGGCACGATCCGGTCGAGGAGTTTGCAAAGCGTGGGACCTCGTTTCCAGAGCTGCGACCGGATATGCAGTCTCATACCATTTGGGACATCATCCAGAACTCGATCGAAGATCCGAGCCTGACGCTTTATCTCGTTCTCGACGAAGCCCATCGGGGCATGGGTAGACCGACTACGGCGCAACAAAATGCCCGAACGACGATCGTGCAGAGATTGATCAATGGTGCCGGTGCTGTGCCGGCGATGCCCATCGTATGGGGAATCTCCGCAACCGTCGATCGGTTCAATGCAGCGATGGCAAACGCTCAAGGACGCAGCACGCTACCAAACGTCTTGGTAGACTCCGCCAAGGTGCAAGACTCTGGCCTCCTCAAGGACACCATCATCCTCGATATCCCGGAGCAAAGCGGACCGTTTGATACGGTGCTCATGCGCCGCGCGACTGACAAGATCAAGGAGGCGACAGCGGCCTGGGCGGATTACTCTAGGCACCAGTCCGACACTGAGCTCGTGAACCCACTTATGGTGCTGCAAGTGCCAAACGCTCCGGATCACGACGAAATTGGACGAGCCCTCAGCGCGATATTCGAGCAATGGCCGGAGTTGCCGACCGATGCCATCGCGCACGTCTTTGGCGAGCACACGACACAGAGCTTTGGTCCTTATCAAGTGCCTTATATCTCGCCAGAGCGGGTGCAGGAGTCGGATTGGGTGCGGATACTCATTGCGAAGGATGCGATCAGCACCGGATGGGACTGCCCCCGCGCGGAAGTCATGATTTCATTCCGTCCTGCTCAAGACCATACGTATATCACGCAGTTGCTGGGGCGGATTGTTCGGACGCCGCTTGCGCGGCGCATTCCGGGCAACGAGCGGCTCAATTCGGTCGATTGTCTTTTGCCGCGCTTCGACAGGAAGACCGTGTCGGACGTCGCCAAAGCCCTCATGAAGGGTGGGGCAGAAGCTGGTGAAGCCGACCTCCCCGGCCGGCGCGTGTTGATCAATCCGCACGGGATGAGTCCGAACCCTGCCGTGCCCGAGGCCGTCTGGGAGAAGTTGATCTCGCTGCCGTCGCAACGGCCACCGCAAAAGGCTGCGAAGCCCGTGAAGCGGCTCACGGCTCTGGCTCACGAACTTGCATCGGACAGTTTGCTGGCGGACGCAGGAAGGACGGCGCACGCCGAGATGCACAAAGTTCTGGATGCTGCCCAGTCACGCTACCGAGATCAGATTGCAGCTGCTCGAAAGTCAGTTCTTGGGGTCCAAGGCATCACAGTGCGAGCCGACCTGCAGAACAAGGACATGTCGTTCGATGACTTTCTGGAGGAGGCTGACTACGCGGTCATCGAGAATATTTATCGGCGTGCGGCACGCGTCGTCAGTCCGGACTTGGCGCGCACGTATGCTGAATACCTCGCAAAACAGAACGACGACGCGGAGGCCGAGGAAGAGGCCTTGATGGAGGCACGCGCCAACATCGCCGCAATGGCTTTGGTGCCTGAGATTAAGGACTATCTCGACGGTGAGGCTGAAAAGCTCTCCAAGGCGTGGCTAAACAAATATCGGGTTGCCATCAAGAGCTTGTCCGACGAACGGCAAGAGTCGTATCGACAGATCCAGGAGATGAGCGCCGAGCCTGCGGACGTCGACCTTGTGAAGCCTAATAATTGGATCGTGCCGACCACCGCACTTAATGCGGATGGAACAGAAACCCCGTTGAGCACATACGAGCATCATCTACTCTGCAGGGAAGATGGCATGTTCCCTGCGGAGTTCAATTCGTGGGAAGTCGCTGTCCTAGCCAAAGAAATGGAGCGGGATGGGTTCATTGCCTGGTATCGCAATCCGTCGAGATCGAGCCAGGATTCTCTGGGCATTACCTATGAGGCCGGCGGCGAGGTGCGGATAATGAGACCCGATTTCCTGGTGTTCGCCAAAATGGCCGACGGCTCCATCGGAACCGATATTATTGACCCGCATGGCACTCAGTTCAGCGACGCGATTCCGAAGCTGCGCGGTCTGGCAAAATATGCCCAGACTCATCGGGCGCAGTATCGCCGGATCGAATCGATTGCCAAAGTCGGCGATAAGTTGCGGGTTATCGATTTGACGGACAACCGGGTTCGGGTCGCGATACAGGCTGCCGACGATGCGAAGGCCCTGTTCGAGAGCGAAATCGCAAGCGACTATTGACGGCGCATGTCTGAAGTTGGCAGATGAGGAGATCTGCGAATCTCAGTTTCGCAATCAATGAAGCGAGCGTATTGATGTCTCCTTATGGGACAACGCTGCCCTCATAAGACGGGGAGTATAGATGAGCCGCATTGATTTCCGCACTCGCTCTCTGGGTCTGGCTTCTGATCCGCCGGATATCTTGGTCCGATCGAAGACGAAGCGAACACCGAGATGATGTTCTGCTCCGCCATCTCTGTGCTGTATCGCGCCAACGCCCACTCTCACTTGGTGCCATACTCGGAGGTCGAGCCGTAGGTGATGGCTTCGACCCAAGTTCTCAGATCCTCCTCTCGGTAGAGCACGCGCGAGCGGATGCCCCGACCCGCCTTAAGGAACTTCGGCCCCGCGCCTTCGACGCGCATGCGCTCGAGCGTGCGCGGTGAGAGGCGGACAAAGGCTGCCGCCTCCTTCGTATCGAGGTAGGAAACCGCGTTTGTGTTGGTGATGTCCGACATGATGGTGTCCTCCCCTCCTCAGCGTTGACGCGTCTGACGGCGGTCGAGCCGTTGCCGCTCACGCTCTTGGACACGCTCGGCCAAACTGCGCAGCTCGCGTGCCTCAACACGACGGTTGAGTTCGTTGCCGAAGGCCCAAACCGCCTTGCTTTCGCGGGTGAGCGGACGGCCCAGATCATCTTCAGCCGGCGGTGGTGTCGGCTGGTGCGCGCGCTCAATGCGATCAAAGGTGCGTCGGTCCCAGTCCGAACTCATTCGCTCGCGCAATGCCTTGCGTTCGTCAAGGGACAGCGGCTTGATACCGCTGAGCTTGCCGAACATCCGATCGTCGAACATTGTGCGCTCCTTTCATATTGCTCCTGCATCAGGATCTTTGCCGCGTGCGCTCGAACACCGCCCGCAATGGTTCTCGCACGTTCCCATTTCTACGGTCCGGCAAGCCGACGACCGCGCGCTTTTGCTGATCGGACGCCTGCCGGATGCGGGCAACGAGCTGCTCCTGACGTTGCCGCGCCGCGCGCTCTGCCGCATGACGCAGCGAGACACCATCAAAGGCATCACTGCGGATGCCTGACAACTTGAGCTCTCTCTTCAGGGCCGCACGCTCGTTCATCAGTCGCTTCGTCTCGCGACCAATCCGAGCCTCGTAGAGCTCCCGAAACAAATGCTGGGCTCTGTTGATGCGGGTCGCGGACCTCTCTCCAATCTCGCGTATGCGCGTGATCTGGTCGGGCGTGCGGGCGCGGCGCATGAGCTCCTGCTCGCTTCCCTCGCGGAACGCGCGACGCAAACGATCCTTCAGATGCGGGCGGAAAGACTCCATAGCCGTTGCCACCTCAAGACCGATGAAAGCCGATCAGCGGACATTGGCCGCCGGATGGACGGCGCTCGTGCCGCCCCCAAGGCGCCCAGTACGTGCAGCGGCTGTAATGGGGCCCAACATCAGTCTCGCGATAGGTGTAGGAAAATCTCAGATACGGCAGCCCGAGTGCGAAATAGACGAGACATGCTGCAAGCGGCCATGACAGCCACAAAACATGGCGCGGTGACAGAACCCGGAAGCGTGTGTCGGCATGCGTCTCCTGAGCCACTGGGCGGACGATCCTGACGACGTTATGCTGGCTCATACCGGCTCTCCGTAGCTGATGTCGACGATCGGTTCGGACGGCAGCTTGGCTGCTTCGAGTGGATTCTGATCGAGCATGTCGCAAATCGGTGCGATCTCATTCTGGTAGAGTTTGCGCGCACGAATGGGCTTCAAGCCGTCACAGAAAATGATCTGCTCATGACGTGGTAGCGCCAGCACCTCCTCCGGTGACATCAGCGGGCGGCCCTGATCGCTGAACGTAGTCGACAGCTGCTCCTCGCGCGGTGTGTGCCCGTAGCTCGCCACCACATGATGCGTTCGACCCAAGGCCTCGCTCACGCGCCGGGCCTCGTCCCACGTGCTCACGCCCATCACCTGTTTGATGGCGGTCAGGGTATCAATGGTGCGAGCCGACTTGTCGGTGAACTGACGCTCAATTTCGCTCTCGGCCTGGGCCACCAACAGAACGCGCGAACCGAACTGGCGTATGATGGTCAGGTCCTCAACCAGACCGGCGACCGGCGCGTTGGTGAACTCGTCGATGATGAACTCGACCCTCCGCCCCGGCTCCTTGGCCACGTGCAGGAAGGCCGCCAGATGCAGAATGTAGTGCGGGCGGATGTCGCGCAGATGCTGCAGGCCCGCCACCAGGAACACGACGATCTGGCGGGAGCGGATCTCTTCGTGCGCGAGGTTCGCCGCACTCCCCGCCTCCCATAACAGGCCGCCCTCTTCGTAAACCTCGAGACGCTGCAACGCGGTGCTGCGGAAGTCCGCAAAGTGCTGCGGGTTCTGACACCGCTTCTCTATCAGCCGCCGCGCCAGGAGGCCCAGCGCGCTATCGTGCACCGCCTCCTCTTCGAGCGCGGGATCCAGAAGATCGTCCGAACCAAGCACGTGGCAGGCGGCCGACGGCGTACAGTCCTCCGGACAAATGCGGGCCAGATGCTCAATGACGAAGCGCAGAAGATCCCGGGGGCCGTCTCTGAAGTACTTGTTGCGGGCATCTCCCTCAGGCTCGGGCTCGAGCGTGAGGGCCGCGATCCGAACGAGCGTGGCCAGCTCCTGAAGGCCGTGTCGCGCCGCGCGCACAATCAGGCCGAACGGATTGAGCCGAGTGGCCGGACGCCAGCGCAGCACATCGGTATCGTCGACAACGGCAACCTCGATGCCGGCCCGTCGCAAGGCGCCGGCACATTGACCGGCCAGCTCTCCCTTGACGTCGAAGATCACCATCGACGGCCGGTTCGGCGACAGGGCCTGATGCATGATCGCCGTTACGACCGCGCCGATCGTCTTGCCGGCGCCGCTGGTCGCAATCACCTTACTATGAACCGGATGCAGCCGGTGCGGCTCGAAAAGGGCGCGACCGCTCATCGTCAGTCCGAGCGGTCGGCCGATGCCGTCGAACATGCCGGCCGCCGCCATCTCAGCCTCATTCGCCCATCGGGCCGTGTGAAGGCCCGCTCCTTGCGTGCGAAAGACATGCAGCTGCCGCCGAACACGGACGTCCTGCCAGAAACAGCGTGCGGCCGAGATCAGCGAAATGCCAGCCAGCACAATCAATCCGTGGCCCAAAATCTGCGCCATGGGATCGTGAGCCGAGAGCAGCGCCCAGCCAATGCCCCCGCAGACAATGACCGAAAGACAATGTCTGTTGATCGTACGCAGCAACGTCCCGTGTGCCGCCTCCATGATCACCTCCCCTCGTGCAGGTCGCGCCCGATTTCGGTCCGGTGAGCCACCTGTGCCGCTCGGATGGCAGACCGCATGGCCTCAAGCCGCCACAACGGGCCCCACACGTAGCCGGTCTCGGTGCCGCGCCAGCTCGCGCCGCTCACCTGCATGGTGCCGACCTGCGAGGCCGCAAACACACCGACGCCCGATGCGAGCAGCACGCCCGCAATCTCCGACAGGTAGAGAATGTGATGCAGAAAGAACGTCGTAAGGACCGCCCCGGCCGCAAGGCCCAAAGCACTCCAGAAGGGCATGCGCGAGACTTCGACGGCCGTGATGCTGCGCGTATCGAAGTCCTTGCGCGGGGTCTCGACACGATCCGGCGTCACGGCCCATCTGCCGCAGCGATAGAACTCCGTCATGCGCGCACCTCGCACTGGCTGATGATCTCGGGGCGGCGCATGGCGCTTTGCCAATCACTGACCGGGAATGCGCTGATGAAGCCGAGCGACCCTACATGCCACGCAACACCCGATCGGCCGTCGGCGCTGTTGATCACCGCGCGCGCGCGGCAGGTACAGACATCGCCCGATGCCGCAGCGTTGAGCTCCCCCACCTGACGCACACGCGACACAACCGCGTTGTAGTCTTCGCGCGCCGCGTCGACCTGCGCTTCAAGCGGTGCCGCGATGCTTCGGCCGAATTGCTCGAACTGCCCGCCATAACGCTGCATGTATGCGTTGCCCCCCGGATACCCGCCGAAAATGCTGCCCATGATCTGCCGCATGGCAGCGCCCGTGTCGGGGATCTGGCGCGGCTTGGGTACGGCTGCGATGGCCGCTTCGGTGCTTTCTGCCGCAGCGCTCTTGAGCGCAGCCGTGCAGCGCGCAATCTCCCCGCCCTTGACGACCAACCGCTCGCCAATGGTCGGTGCGGCCACATAGGAACCGGCACACCAGAGAAGCGCCGCGCCGGCAAGAACACCCGCGCTGCCGGCAAGTCTTGTCACGTCGATCATGAGGTCTGCTCCTGCTTGAGCGTTCCCGTCCTTGCGGGAACTGCAGGAATCCTAGCGGCGTAATGGCTCCCCTGATTACCGAGCCATTCTCCTTTTACGGTCCATCCGTTCACCTCTTCCTTGCGCCAGAAGTGAATCAGCGACACTCTCCACGCAGCGACGCCAAGGGGGAGACTGCCATGCGCGGACGGGCCGATCCGGCACTGAAGAAAGCGCTTCGGAAATTGCGAGAAGAGAATCGGGAGCTCTGGAACGCCAATAACGTTCGCAATTTGATCAACAAGAACCCGGATCGCTACGGTAGCCCCACCGGTATTTCCTACAATGCCGTCTGTCACGCCATGAGCGGCCGGCCCATCAGCTCGCACACCCGCGATGTGCTCACTGCCTTCGTCCGGTCACAGGATCGTACGCTTCTGCCCCATACATTGCCCGAGTGCGATCTCGACTTGGCCCTCTTCTACGGCACCAACGGTCCCAAGATGGCCAAGAGCGCATTGCACATCGAAGGGCACTACCAGACCTACGCGCACTCGCTCACGAATAGCCGATACATGCGCCTCGGACGCGTCTCCCTGCGCTTCCAGAACGATCCCGAAAAACCTCGCCTCTTCATCGAGGAGGAACAATACCGCCCCCAGATCGGCAGCCTTCCCGAAGTGCGCCTGCTCTGGGAGGGCTATGCCACCGCCCGCGGCGGCAAGTCCTACTTCGCAATCATGCGGGCGCGCCAGGACCTCGAGGACGGCATGGCCATGATGTGCATGATCGAAAAACAAACCTCAGGTGTGCACGGCATCAATCGGGCCCGCATGTACACGCTGCAGTACGAACCCGAACGCGGCCAGTATCTGCGATCAACCAGTGTGCTCGTACGCGTGCCGGCATCGCAGCGCGATAAGATCAAATACGATTTCGTACCCCTGCTGGAGTTCGAGGACGACACCATCATCAAGGATCTTTGGCTCGAACCCGTTCTTCAGCAGCTCGTGACCGACGAACTGGCGCTCAGGAATGTCGCCGGCGTGCGCCGGAGAAAACGTCCGACCCGACGCACCGCGCTCCCGCCCCGCCTCGCCGACAAGGCCAAACGCTGATCCTCACGGGCGGCACACGGGCCCGTGCGAGCATCGCCGCTGATCTTCGCCCGCGTGACGTCGGGCGTCACGGGGTTCGCGCCTGAGCTTGTTCTGCTCAAAACTCCTCTCCTTCTTGATCGCAGACCGCGCTGATTGCCGTCAGCGTCGTGGGCCTCGCACATCTCTCCCGACCGCGCGTCGCGCTCGCGCAAGCAAGCCCAAACAGGGGCACGCCACGCCGGCCAAAGCCGGGGCGTGCCATCCCGTTCGTTTTGCTGGCGC
The DNA here is from genome assembly GCF_000503895.1 of Hyphomicrobium nitrativorans NL23. Lineage (NCBI taxonomy): Bacteria > Pseudomonadati > Pseudomonadota > Alphaproteobacteria > Hyphomicrobiales > Hyphomicrobiaceae > Hyphomicrobium > Hyphomicrobium nitrativorans. Next base: position 1,000,886 of record NC_022997.1, on the reverse strand, counting down.
GTCGGGAGCGGGCGATGTGCGTCTCAGGCCTCACGACGGCAATCAGGCCGTCGCAATAACAAGAAAGGATCTCATCATGAGCACCTCCCAAAAAGCCCTGCCAACCCACCGCGTCTCCTTCTCGGCCGTCATCGGTCGCGACGAGACCGGCGAGAAACTCTCCAAGCCCGTCGAGTGCGGCGCCGTGTGGGCGCGGAAATCCGGCAAGGGCGCAATCATGCGCCTCGATGTCGTGCCGGAAGGGTTCGGTCGCGCCGGTGCCGGCGTCATCTTCCTCAGCCCCGTCACATCGAACGATCGGGGGTTCGCATGAGCCTCGATTGCCAACAGATCAGCCCGGCCCGCCGCCTTCCCGGCGGGCCCCGGCTCGCCCCAAACCGGGCGCCAAACGAGTATTATCCGACGCCACCCGCCGCCACGCGCGCTTTCCTCGACGCCGAACGCTTCGACGGCTCCATCTGGGAATGTGCCTGCGGGGAAGGCTGGATGGCCAAAGAGATCGTGCGCGCCGGCTATGAGGTCTTTGCATCCGATCTTGCCGACTACGGGTACGGCAAGGCCGGGCTCGACTTTCTCGAATGCGAAATCCCGCGCGGCAAACACATTGTCACCAATCCGCCCTATGGCGATGGTCTCGCCGATCGCTTCGTGCGCAAGGCCCTCGCGCTTACCGCCCATACCGGCGGCAAGGTCGCCATGCTGCTCAACCTGAGTTCACTGGCCCATCCCGCTCGCCATGCCAGTTGGATCAAACGGCCGCCGGCGCGCGTGTTCGTGCTCGATGACTGCACCTGCTTTCCCCAGGGCAATCCGACCGAAGCCAACCGGTGGACGCGCACACACCGCTACTGCTGGGCCGTGTGGACAAGCACGCCGGTCGCAACCACCGAGCTCAGGTGGCTCTCGACAGCCCCTTCCAATCGCAACGTCGTGCGCGGCAGTGATCGCATGGCGTGGCCTGCCTGCGTTCGACGCAGGCAGGCGCGCGCGGAAGGCCTCCGGTCCTGCCGCAAGCGCAAGGCCGCGCACGGCCGTCGTCGTGCGCGACAGACGCAACTCGGCGACGAGCGCCCAGAACAGCGCATCGAAACCGGCACGTGACACGGGCTCTGCCGACGAGCCCGCGCACCACTGCTCATAGGCGGACCAGGCCGCGTCGATCGAGAGCCGCGCGCCAGGCGCGGGCACAATGCGCGCAACCCAGAACGCTTCCATCCGCGCCCGCGCCGACTGCGCGGAGGGCAGTGCGATCGGGGCCGCAGCCTCTGGCAGACGCTTGGCGCTTTCGCGGACGGAGGCGGCACGCGGCGCGCTGTGTTGTAGCGCCAGGTAAAGACCGAGACCGCTGCCGACCTCGAGAAAGAGCGCCGCCAGCAGAACCAGGGCCGTGCGCACACGCGGCGCGCTCTCACCCGATAGCATCGCGAGCATCTCGACCTGCGGCTCGCGCATCAAGCCCGCCCCGTCCGCACGCAAGCGCGCGATCTCGCGGCGCACTTCTGTCAGTTGATCCTCCCACGTCACCCGATCGCGCGCGGTTTCGAGCTCGCCCTTCATCGAGAGGTAGTGCGCGCAGTACGTGCGCGAGGCTCGGACCGTGGCCTCCGTGCACGCTACCGACGTCGTCCAACGCGCATCCTGGCGCAGCGCCGCCAAGTCTGCCTCGATGACAGCAGGCGAGCGCGCTTCGTTCGTCGCTTCAACGCGGCGCACAAGGCGAGTCTCGTCTGCGACGGCGCGCCTCAAAAGCTCCGTCTCGGTCTGGCGAACCTGGGCGTGCCGGTCGCGGATGTCTGCGGCATAGCCCAGCGCAGCAAGCAGCGAGACCGCCGAAAGCAAACCCCATGCCGGCGCTCCTAGCACTAGGAATAGCCATCGGCGCGACCGCCAGGCGAGGACGAGAAAGAACGGCAGACAGGCCTTCAGGATGTCGCCGGCCACGGCGGCCGCGCCGAGCGCCATCGCCGCCTCAGAGGTGTGCGCAAACCCCGCCATGAAGCCGTAGTTCAAATGCGCCGACACCGCCATGAGCACGAAGGCGGCAATCACCGACAAGCCGACCAGCAACGCCCGCATAGCCCTAGCCTCCCTCCGGCTCCAGACCACCATAGGCGGCCTCATAGCAATCGAGCGCGTGCGCCAGCAGGCGGGCCTGGCTTAGGCCGTCCCGGCGAGCCAGGCCTGCCATGCGGTCGGCATCCCCGCGCGCAATCGAAAGGTTTTTCTGCACGCGGGACTGCGTGTCCGGCGTTGGAACGGTGCCGAAACGCGCTTCCAGGATGCGCCAGGCCTGCGTCGCCTCTGCACCGGCGTGCGGCACGGCTTTATGGGCCGCTGTCGCTGCCTCGGGCCGCGCCAAAGTCTCGGCAGCGGCCTTGATCGGGCCGGAGAAAACCGGTCCGATCAAATTTTTTGCTTTACGCACAAATACGCTTTTCATAGATTTATTCTGACCCTCTTTTGAGTTTATGCTTTTATTTATTATTTCCCTCGCGACGTGTTTCTATAATTCTTTGAATTCTGGTTTTTGTGTCAAATGAATTGTGCTAAATCGCGCTTTTAGCGGGGTAGCCAGATAGAGGTTTGTAAACAAACCCATCTGGGCAGGGCTAAGGGGCCTTCCGCGGCCCCTTCCTGCACCGACACCCCACGGCTCAGCGCGCGGCACTTACCTGCACCCGCGCAAGATTGGATGGCGAGCACACGCGATGGCTGGAGCCCGCAACAAGCGACGCGATCCCTCGGCCCAGAGGGTGGCGCAACCGCCCGATCCCGAGCGGCGCTCGCAGGTGATTGCAACACGCGTCTCACCGCTCGAGCAGCAGGCTATCCTCTCGGCCGCCGTCGCCGCCCAAATGTCGCTCTCTGACTTCGTGCGTCATGCCGCGCTCGGGCGAACCGCCGTCCCGCCACCGCGCGCCGAGACGCCCATGTTCCGGCCGACCTATCTGCCGCTCGTGCGTGAGATCAATGCCATCGGCGTCAACCTCAATCAGCTGACCCGCATCGCCAACGCCTCAGGCCTCATACCGCCCGGTCTCGATCAGGTTCTCGATGAGATCAATGACGCGCTCGATCGCATGATGGATCTGGAAGGTGGCGCATGATCCCGGTTGTCACCACCGGCACCTCGTTTCGCGGCTGCGTGTCCTACATGGCGCACGACAAGCGTCGTGAGGGTGATCCCGGTCCGGCGACGTCGGACCGTGTTGCCTGGACCCAGACACGGAACTTGCCGACCGACAATGTTGAACGGGCCTGGCGCATCATGGCCTTCACCGCCACGCACCAGAAAGAACTCAAGGCCGCCGCAGGCGAACGGCTGACCGGACAGCGCTGCAAGAAGCCGGTCTATTCCCTGACGCTCGCCTGGGATCCGTCACAAAACCCGTCGAAGGATGAAATGCTGCGCGCCGTCGATGAAGCGCTCAAAACCCTGCATATGGACGGACGCCAAGCCGTCGTCTTCTGCCATACCGACGAACCGCAGCCGCACGTCCACGTGGTCGTCAATCGTATCTGTCACCTGACCGGCCGCGCCGCCGATATCAAACGCGATTGGATCAAGCTCTCCAAATGGGCCGAGCGCTATGAACGCGAGACAGGCCGCATTCTCTGTGACCTGCGCGTCAATCACAATGCGCGGCGCGCCGCCGGCGAATATGTCAAGAACGACAACCTCACCCGGCACGAATACGAAACCGTCCGCCTCTATATGGAAAAATCGCCCGATCAGATCCGCACCGAGCGTTCCCTGCAGCAGACCGCCGATCGCCTGCAGATTGTCTCCCGCCTCGCCTATCGGCGCAGGATCTTCGAGCGGCGGCTTGAGGAGCTCTATGGCGCCGCGCGCGATACCGTCGCACGGCAGATTTCGGCGCTCGAAGGACAGCGTAGCCTCAAGGGGCTGTTTGCCGCCATCGTCCGATTTACAAAACGCCTCACCGGCGAAACCGCACGCCAGGAGCGCCGTATCTCCGATCTCAAGAAGACATTGGCCAATCTCGAGATACGCATCAAGGAGCAGCGCGTTACGTTCGAGGCTCAGCACACCGCTGAGATGGCGAAGCTCAAAAACCGGCATCGCGTCGAGCGCGAGCGCGATGAGCGCCTCATCGCCCATGCCCGCAGCCGATCGGAGCGCGAACACATGGGTCTCAAGGCGCGGCTCAATTTCAAGCTGCGTGGCGATCCTGCGCAAAGGTTCGTGCCGCGCGAGGAACACAGGCAGATCCTAAGCCGCGATCTCAGTTCGGCCGGTGCCGATACGCGTGAAAAACGTTGGAGCCGCAAAGAGGGGCGCGGCGCACATCGGACGCTTGGGCGTGCGCGCCCCCAGGAGCGGCGGCGCGAGCGGGATTAATGCAGCCGGCTACGGCGCCTGCCTTTGGCCTTGGCAAGCTCGCGGTGGACATCGGCCGGCAGGCGCTCGAGTGCATCGGCCATCGCCTCGGGGCTCATGTTGGCCTTGAGCATGCCGGCAAGACGTCGTCGCTCGGACGCCGACCACGCTGCCCCTGCCCGCCGCGGCCGGCCGTTGGCAATGCGGGCCAGATCGGGAGCGTCAGCCTTCTCGCCCGCCATCATCTCAAGGGTATCGGTGAGAGCTTGCCGCGTTGCGTGGCGCTTGACCGCTCCGCCCACCGCCTGGGAATTGAGCAGAGACATCCCCCGGGTGCGTGCCAACTCGATCCAGAAGATCTCGGATCTCAATGCCGCATCCATGCTCTCACAGCGCTCCAATACCATGACCAGCGGCAGAAACCCCGCCAACCGGATCTGACGCACGACCAAGCCTGAAAGCTGATCGGTCCCCTCAAGGTGCTCAGCACGCCGCCGCGACAAGTCCGAGGTCTGGCCGATGTAGAAGACCCCATCCGAACGGGGATCAATGAGGGCATACACGCAATGCTTCACGCGCGAAGTGTAACCCGTTTGGATTCACGGGGACAAATGGTTTTTGTCCGTTGACTGACATGTTGCCTGGCGGCAGCATCGGGCCGTGGTTTCGCGCGTCTCAGATGGCAGTTGTCCTGCCGCAGCTTCCGCCCTGCCCGCAGGCGCGCAGGACCTTCAGTACGACCTCTTCACACGCTTCTTCGGCAAGCCCGAAAACCTCTCCAACACCATCGAGCTCTGGGATGCCCTCCCCAAGTACAGCTTCTCCGCGCGCATGCAGGCACTTCTGCGCGACGCGTCGGGACGCCTGCCGCTCTATCAGCGCGCGTTCGACTACCGTCCGGCGCCCAAGGCCGGAAACCCAACGCTCACCTGCACCTTGAGCCTGCAGCCGGCAAGCCTCCTCATCGACGGCAAGCGGGTCGACTTCTATCCCTCGACCGATGAGGAGCTCATCGAAGAGGTGCTCAAGAAGATCTTCACCGATCAAGCCTGCGGCTATCACGACAGCCGACGCGGCGAGAGCTGGGTGCGCTTCACTTTACATATGATCCGTACCGAACTCGCCCGGCGCGGCCGCACGCGCTCGATCGCGGAAATCAAGCAATCCCTCGAAATCCTCTCCAAGACTGTCGTCGACGTCGCCATCGAAGGTCGAGGGGCAAAGCGCGCCGTCTACACCAACCCCATTCTCAGCGATCTCACCCGCGTTACCCGCCTCGATCTGGCCGAAGATCCCAAATCCATGTGGACGGCCCGCCTGCCGGCCCTGTTGAGTGCCAGTATCAATGCCCTCTCCTACCGGCAGTTCAACTACGCCGTGCTGATGAGCCTCAAGTCGCCACTCGCGCGATGGCTGCACAAACGGCTCAGTCACGAGTACACCAACGCTCACCTGACGCACCCCTACCGCATTCTCTATTCCACCATCGATCGCGACTCGGGGCTTTTGCACAATTGCCGAACGAGCGCCAACCTCAAGAGCATCGAACGCGCCCTCGACGAACTCATCGCACATCGCGTGCTGCTCGCCACCGACAGCGCGCGCCGCATGGATGGGGCCAGCATCCGCGATGTCCTCTTCACACTGACGCCGCATGTGGACTTCGTCAGCGACATCAAGGCCGCCAACGCCCGCGCCCAAGAAGCGCGCACCACGATCGATGGTGCCAGCAATCGCATTCCAATCAGCGCCGCCCGCGCACTTCGGTGAAGAGATGGCGTCTTGCCGGTTGAGGCGGGAGGCGATGCGTGCACCTTCAGGAAGGTTGAGCGTGCAGCAGACGGGAGGCGGAGCATGCAGCGCCCCTTCCAAGGCATTTGCCCACAGACTTACCCACAGGCGGCGCGGGAGGTGGAGCATGCAGGCCCGCCCCGATGCAGAAGGTGGAGCGTGCACAAGCACGAGGTGGACCGTCCGGAGACGCCGCACATGCGGAAGGTGGAGCATGCTGCGCGCCGCGTGGTGGAAGGTGGACCGTGCAGACCGCGACGCTCTAGCCCGCGCCCCGCAAGGCGCGACTCGACAGAGCCGGCAGCGTATCCTTTCCTTTCTCTTATCCCTTCTTCTCCTGGGATCGCGTGGTGAAAGCCTCGCCTTGGCTCGGTCGATATGGACGGGACCGCACACGCGGTCCCGACGTATGTGTCCCCTCACCCTCCGCGCGCGTTTCGCGCGCTGCGCCGCACCTCCGAGATGGCATCGGCCATCCGGCCGATACGCTTGGGTCTTATCGGCAAAGGGCAAGCACATCCCTACAAGCCCCAAACATCTGCGCCTGTGTGAGCGATCGCGACTGTTGCTCGGCGAGACGAGCAAGCGGCCCCTGCGGCAACAAAGCAGGCGAGCTTTGCAGCGGCCGAAAGATCGCCGTTGTGGCGCAGGAGGGCACGCTCGTGCCGATGTTCTGGATCCGATGACGGTCGATGGCCCGCTTCAAGCGTCGCAACAGAGCAGCATCGATCGGGCCAGGGCGAAGCGCTCTCGCCAGGGAAATTGTGCCGATGGGTCGCGTGGTGAGAGCCAGACGTGGGTCACACTCTCGCGTCCGGTCGTCGATGCCGCCCGCTTTGGCCCACAGATGCACGAGGAGCGCGATGATGGACCGCAACACGCTTCCACACCCCGCACCGAACAGGCCCATCAGCAGTCAACGTCGGCCCCGTGCGGCGATCCGTATTCTGGAAAGCAAGACCTCTGTCGAACAGCGCGCGCGGGACGTGCCGCCGGGAAACAGTGTGCGCGCCTTGCCAACTGCGCAAATGTGGATTTGCCCAATGGCCCCATCGTGCAAAAGCGCAAAAGCGCACTTGCGCTCATCTTTATTTGGGCAACCGTGCGCTTGGGGAATTGCCGAATTGCGCCATTGCCGGACTGTTTGTTTGTTGAATTCCACACTTGGGCATTTCGGGGATTCAATTCTTTCGTGTTGTATGGCATCCTTGTTTTCATGATTCGGTTTAATGTCTATTTTCTATAGTGCGTCATGATTATTTCCTTTGCCTCCTCAAAAGGCGGCGTCGGCAAATCCACCACCGCCGCGTCCGTCGCCGCCGGCCTCGCGCTCGCCGGGGCCAACGTCCAGGTCATCGATCTCGATCAGGCCCAGGCGCTTTCACGATGGAGCCGTAAGGTCTCCATTCCAGGGCTCACCATCGATGCCGTCGCGCGTGAGGAGTTCACGGGCTACTTCCTCGAGCTCTTCACCGGCACACCGCCCGATCATGTCATCATCGATCTGCCAGGTGTGCGCGAAGCCACCGTGCTCAAGGCCATCGCACGGTCCGATCTCGTCATCATTCCAAGCCAGGCCTCCGAGCTCGATCTTTACGAGGCGCTGCGCGTCGTCTCCGATATCCGTGCCGTTGCGCAGGAGACGGGCAGGGAGGTGCCGTATCGGCTGCTGCTCACCAAGGTCTTTCCGCTGCGCACCCGCGTCACCGACTATGCCTACGACGAAATGGAACGGCACGGGCTGCCGCTGTTTCGTACCGCCCTCGTTGAACGCTCCGCCTACAAGGAGATGTTCCTGGTCGGCACACCGCCCTCGGCCGCCGAGCCGAATAAGGGTGCAGGCCTCGAAATCCGCACCCTCATCGATGAGGTGCTCGTCATCGGGGAAGGGGAGGGGGCAACCCGGAAGGCGGAGCATGCAGCATGAGCCCATCCGCCAAACCCGGCTTCCCGCCCTTGCAGCTCGAAGAATTTGATGCGCGTCTCGATGCCGAAGCCGCCCGGCGCGGCATTCCCACACTCACGACGCCGGCACCCTCGACCACGTCACGGGGCGTTGAGCCGGAGGCGGAGGAGGGCCGCGCCGTAACCGCGCCTGCCGCCGAAACCATGCCCGGCAAACGGACCCGCCTCAGACGCAGTGCACGCAGGCAGGCCGCGCCGCAAGCACCAGAGGACAATCAACCGACGCCGCGCAGCCGCATGAAGTCGTTGAACGTGGAACTTCCCGACTATGCCTGGGTCGATCTCAAAAGCCGCGCCGCCCGCGAAATGGTCTCGGTTCGCCATATCATCATGCGCCTCTTGAAGGACGCCGGCATCGATATCGCCGACGCCGACCTGTTGGAAGACGGTCGGCGCTTGCGGTAGGGCCGGGGGAAGGGGCATCCCTCTTGGAGGTTCGTCGGCAAGGTCCCAGAAGCCGAAGTCGGGCGCTCAATGTGTAGCGACGCTAAAATCGTCGCCAACAATGCCCCTTGTTAAGGGTAGACCGGTCGAGGTCGCGGATGGGCTGGCGCCCGCTTGTACCCCAAGGTGTTATGGGCCTTCGGATGTTCTACCTACCCGACAATGCTGCCAATCGCGCGCTTCAGCCTCTGCCCGACATCAGCCGCGGCTTCTTTGAGCCGCAGATTGTCGACAGCCTGCATTGAAGCTACGGGGTCGATCGCCGCGATCTCAACATTGCCGTCGGCTAAGGCCTGCACAACCACGTTGCACGGTAGCATGGTCCCGATTTTGTCTTCCAGCTGAAGGGCTTCGTGCGCAAGTTTTGGATTGCACGCGCCGAGAATCCGGTAAGGCCGAAAGGCAACGCCTATCTTCTCTTGCAACGTTTTCTGCACGTCGATGTCGCTGATGATGCCGAAGCCCTCCGCTTTAAGGGCCAGGACTGTCCGAGCCACAGCGTCCTCGAATGCAGTGGTTAGTGTCGTGTTGAAGTAGTAGGTCATTAAGATACCGCTGCTTACGTTCCCTTCATCGTTCCGCCGGATGACCGCGCTCGGGCAGTATGAGATGGCCGGCTGAGCAGAACTGACAATACAACGAAACTACTACACCACCTTGACCCCGATCAGTTCTGAGTACGTCGTCTCGGGATAGAGCTGGGCGGAAGTCGGGCAGGGGCTGAATGGTGGCTAAATGGAATTGCAGACCAGAACCCCCGGGCTGCCCGGGGCCGTCGTCGCGCTCTTGTATGTCTTGGCTGCGCTCTCGCCCATGTTCGCCGCCGCTGTAACTGGGATCGAGCCGGCCAGTGCTCCCAGCGAATTTGCGACTGCTCTGGGACTTACGGGGGCAGCGCTGCTGTTTCTGCAGTTTCTGAGCTCCGGGCGCTTCGAAAGCATCTCGGGACGCATGGGCATTGACCGCACGATGGGGTTCCATCGCATCGCGGCCTGCGTCCTTCTAGCATTTGCGACGCTGCATCCACTTCTCTACCTCTCAGATACGTTGTTCGCTGACCCCATCGCTGCTTGGCGCCGCCTTCTTGGCATGCTGGCCAGTCCCAGGTTGCGCACGGGTGTCATAGCTCTCGCAGGTCTGTTCGTGATTGTGTGCCTCGCTACGATCCGTACGCGGCCGTTCATCCGCTACGAAATGTGGCGCATCACGCACGGGCCGCTCGCCATCGTCGTCGCCGGCTTAATTCTCCATCACGCTGTCACGGCGGGTGCTTACACTGACGAAACGGTGCTGCGCATCGTCTGGTTTGTCCTCACTGCGGCCGCGGCAGCTGCAGCGCTATCGGTTTATGTCGTGAGGCCCTGGCAAATGTGGCGCGAGGATTGGCGTGTCGAACGCGTTCGGCGCGTCGGCGAGCGCGTCGTCGAGATGATCCTGCGCGGCCCACCAACAACGCAGCTGCGGTTTCGCGCCGGGCAGTTTATCTGGATGACGCTCGCCCCCAAGCGGCCCCCCTTCCACGATCACCCGTTCTCGATTGCATCCTCTCCCGCTGATCTGCCGCGACTTCGGCTTGTGATCAGCGAGGTGGGCGACTGCACTCGCACCTTCGAAGGCATTCTCCCTGGTACCCGGGTCGCGGTCGACGGTCCGCACGGCAGCTTCTGCCTCCCGCCCAATGCCTCGCAGGTAATCCTCGTCGCGGGTGGCGTGGGGATCGCCCCACTCCTTGGAATTTTGGAAGCGGCCGCCGCACGGCGCGACGCAAGACCGTATCGCCTCCTTTATGCAGTGAGAAAGCCAAGCGGCTTGGTCTTGAAGGATCGACTGCGTGAGCTACAATCGCAGCTCGATCTGTCGATCAGCTATCTTGTCGATGATGATCCGAGGCAGACAGAGTGCGAGGCGGGGCCACTGCGCGCATCGTTCGTTAAGAGACTCGTTGGAGCCTCAGATACGGGCAAGGCCGTCGTGCTCATTTGCGGCCCCCCACGTATGATGGAGGTTGCCGCCGACGCCCTATTGGATATTGGCGTTCCCCCTGCCTCCATCCTTTATGAACGGTTCGACTATGGCGCCGGAAAAGGGCGGCTAGACCGAGCACGGCAGCGGCAGGCACTGCTCGTGTTTCTGGCATTGGTTGCAGCCATGACAGCCTTCAGCCTTCGCTAGCCTGTCATTGCAGCGATAGGCCCACGAGATACTCGGCGATGGCAGCGCGTGTCTGCGCATCGCCGGAATGGTGCTTCTCGAGAAACTTGACGAGTGCCGCTGAGCGGGCATCGGCGCTCTCCCCTTCCAGACGTCGCGCCAGCGTGCGGGCTCGCGGGTGACAGCTTGCGCATTGCGCCTGGAAGACAGGTGCGTCGGCAGCGGCGGCGGTGCGCGGCGGAAAGCATGATGCCGCAATTACGGTGGCGATCAGTGTGAGTCTAAGACGGCTCAGTTGATCCTCCCTGTGTCAGTCGAGTTTGTTTGGTGGGGACGAGCCCGAGCCACTGGCATCGGTTGCCCCAGTGAGCCTTGCAACGAGGGACGATTGCTCGTCCGGCAAGCGCGCCGCCCAGATGGCAACGGCGCAGGCACCAGCGACGAGCACGACCGATGGGATGAGCATCAAGATGAATGTTAGATAATCGGTCATGCAGCAACCGGCGCGGAGTCCGCATCGACGCGCGCAAGTCGACCGATCGACTCTACAGGCTCGATCCAATACGTGAGGTCGGGGGTTCCCACCCTTGAGCGAATTTCCTCCAGGACGGTGCCAAGCCGCGAGCGCGGAAGCACCACGGCGAGCACGCCGCGCGCCGCCCGGCCGCGCACGCGTTCACGCACGCTTGCCATGCTGAAGTCCTGGCCGTGGCCGTCCGCCTTCCACGTCGTGAATCCGGCGAGTGGCGGCTCCGCATTCACCAAGAGATCGACAATGTGATCCTCCACCGTTGGCGGATAGATCAGCGTCAGCTTGCGAAGGAGTTGGTCCATGACAGGCTCCGTGTTTGAGGGTCGGCCGAGCACGCGGCAGCGCCGAAGCGGCGGAAGAGGATGGGCAGCAGAACGAGGGTGAGTGCCGTCGAGGTGATCAGGCCACCGATTACGACGATCGCGAGCGGCTTTTGGATCTCGGAGCCTGGTCCACTGGCGAACATCAGCGGGACCAAACCAAAGGCGGCGATGCTCGCCGTCATGAGCACGGGGCGCAGGCGCCTAAGGGAACCTTCGAAAACCACCTGCTCGAGCGGCATGCCGGCAACGAGGAGCCGGTTGAAGTAGCTGACGAGGACTAGACCGTTCAGAACGGCGATACCGAGCAGCGCAATGAACCCGACCGACGCCGGCACCGACAAATACTCGCTTGCTACCCAGAGCGCGAGAACGCCGCCGATCAGAGCAAACGGAACGTTGGCTAGGATCAGCACAGCCTGGCGCACCGAGCGCAGGGTCGCAAACAGCACGAGGAAGATGAGCACCAGGGCGATCGGAACGACGATTGCGAGGCGCGCGGCTGCTCGCCGCTGATTCTCAAACTCGCCGCCCCAAACGAGGTGGTAGCTGGGGGGGAGCTCTACCGCGGTCGCAACTGCCTTCTGAGCATCCTCAACGAAGCCAACGAGATCGCGCCCGGAAACGTAGGCCTGCACAATGGCAAAGCGCGAAGCGTTCTCGCGGTCCACCTTGACGAGGCCCGCCGTGCGATGCAGTCGGGCGATGTCGCCGATGCGGACGAGGCCGCCGTCTCCGGCAGCCAACTGGCTCTGCATGAACAGCTCGGGCGCTCTGCGCAGGGCCTCAGGTCCGCGGATCACGATGTTGGTCCGCTTCTGCGCCTCGGCGACGATGCCGGCCGGTGCACCCTCCAAAAGCGCGCGCAGCTCGTCCTCGATACGCGTCACAGAAAGGCCCGTGCGCCCTGCCGTGAGGCGATCCACGTCGATCTGCAGATAGTCCACCGTATCGTTGGAAGCCGTGAACACCTCGGACGCCCCTTTGACCCCAGCGATCGACGCTTGGACGCGACCGGCAAGCTGGGCGAGCTGCTTAAGATCCGGCCCGAAAATCTTCACCGCCAAGTCGCCGCGCGCGCCGGTCAGCATCTCGGAAGTGCGCATCTCGATCGGTTGCGTAAAGGCGAATTCGACACCCGGCAGCTCGGTCATGGCTGCGCGCAGCTGGTCCAGCAACCACTCCTTATCCGGCACGCGCCACTGGTCCTTGGGTTTGAGGACCAGGAACGCGTCGGTATCGTTGGGGCTCATGGGGTCGAGCCCCAGCTCATCAGAGCCGACGCGCGCTACGACGTGGTCGACCTCCGGCACCTTCTCTAGAAGGACGCGCTGAATGCGCAGGTCGGTCGCAACGCTTTCCTCAAGGTTGATCGAGGGGAGCTTGGTCGTTTGCATGATGACCGACCCCTCGTCCATGGTCGGCATAAACGACTTGCCAACGGCGAGATAGGCAAAGGCCATTACGGCCGCTCCGGCGGCAGCGGCGACGTAGACGGGCATAGGATGTGCCAGGCAAAAGCGCAGAAGTGGGCCGTATCCGGCCTCGATGACGCGCATCAAGATCGGGTTCTTATGGGCGCGGCCGCGCAGGAAGAGCGACGACAGAGCCGGGATCAGGGTGAGTGAGAGCAGCAGCGAGCTCGAAAGAGCAAAAATGATAGTAATCGCCACGGGCGCGAACAGCTTGCCCTCGAGCCCTTGAAGCGAGAGCAGCGGCAGGAAGACTAGGCAGATAATAATGATGCCCGAGGCAACCGGCGTGACGACCTCTGCTGCCGCCTGGTAGACTTGACGCAAGAGCGGAATGCGCGCGTCGTCCGCATGATGATTGAGACGCTCGACCGTATTCTCGACAACGACAACCGCAGCATCGACGATGAGGCCGATGGCAATGGCGAGCCCACCGAGGCTCATGAGGTTCGCGGACATGCCGAAGAGCTTCATCATCAAAAATGTGCTGAGCGCAGCCATTGGCAGCGTGACCGCCACGACGAGGGAGGCGCGTAGGCTTCCGAGAAAGGCGAGCAGCAGGATGACGACCAGCACCGTCGCTTCGATCAGTGCTTTGGTGACGGTACCCACGGCGCGTTGAATGAGGTCAGAACGGTCATAGAAGACTTGCAGCGTTACGCCTTCTGGTAAACTTGGCTTTAGCGTTTCGAGCCGCGCTTGCACGTCCTTTACGATCGCGCTGGCATCGGCGCCGCGCAGCGAGAGCACGAGGCCCTGCACTGCTTCGCCGCGTCCATCCTTGGTGACGGCTCCATAGCGGGTGAGGCTACCGATGCCGACCGTGGCGACATCCTGCAGTCGCAATACCTTGCCGCCCTCCGACCTGAGGACGACCTGCTGTAAGTCCGCTGGCGTGCGAATGGCGCCCTCAGAGCGCACGACGAGTGCCTTCTCGCCGTCGGAAAGTCGCCCAGCACCGTCATTGCGATTGCTCGACGCGATCGCATCTTTGATATCGGCGACACTTAACCCCGCAGACGCCAGCGCCGCGCTGTCGGGCACGACCTCGAACGTGCGCACCAAACCGCCGAGCGCATTGACGTCGGCGACCCCCGGTATCGTCCGGAGAGCTGGGCGGATGGTCCAGTCGAGCAGACTGCGCCGGTCTTCCAGCGAGAGGTTGCCGCCCTCGATGGTGAACATGAAAACGTCAGACAGCGGCGTGGAAATCGGCGCGAGCCCGCCGGAAACGTTGGATGGTAGCGCGTCCCTGGCGTCGGCCAGTCGCTCAGTCACCTGCTGGCGAGCCCAATAGATGTCCGTGCCGTCCTCGAAGTCGATGGTGATGTCGGCAATCGCGTACTTCGCCGACGAGCGCAGGACCGTCTGGCGCGGAATGCCGAGCAGTTCCAGCTCGATCGGCGCGATGACTCGGGTCTCCACCTCCTCAGGCGTCATCCCCGGCGCCTTCATAATGATCTTCGCCTGGATAGATGAGATATCCGGGAAAGCGTCGATGGGTAGGTGCAGAAAGGAATAGCTGCCCGCCACGGCGACCAGCAGCGTGCACAGCAGCACGAAGGCCCGTTGCGTGAGTGTCAACTCGACTATACGGCGCAGCATAGCTTACTCCGCACCAATCATGTTTTCGAGCTGAGCGAGCCCTGATACGGCGATCTTCTGCCCCGCTGTGAGGCCACCTCCGATCGTGGCCGCGCGTAGCGTCTTGCCCTTGAGGACTACGGGCTGCACGGCAAATCCCATTTCCGTTCGCACGAAGACACTGGGAGCCGCGCCCAGCCAAACAACCGCTTGTGCGGGAACCTCGACGCTGCTGATGGCGGCCTGTCTATGTATGCTGAGGGTCACCATCTGCCCCGGAACGACACCGGCCGAACCGGGGATGGTGCCGGTGAGCGTGCTCGAGCGAGTCTTCGGATCGAGCGTGTGCCCAACCGAAAGGACCTTGCCCTTAGTGCCATCCTCCAACGTGATGCTGTCGCCGGGATGCACTTTGCCGACCAACGACGCCGGCAGTTGCGCCTCAACCCACAGCTCATCGCTCGTGTCGAAAACCACGGCCGCTTGCATGGCGCCGATGCTGGCCCCTGGCGCGACGTTCGCCTCGACAATGCGGCCGGCACGCGGGGCGATCAGTGCATAGCTGCCGTCGGGATCGGTCTTGATTTTGCCCAGGGAAACAAGCCGCCGATGCTCATCGACGACAGCCTCAAGTCCTGCGCGCTGCGCTTCGGTCTCGGCTGCGCGCGTCGGAGAGGCGATATTCTTCTCAGCAAGCCCGCGATAGCGTTCGGCGACGGCGCTCGCAACGGCGAGGTTGGCTTCCGCTTGGCGCAACTGAGAGAGCGTCTCGACAAGCTCGCGGCTTGCAATCGTCATCAGTGTGCGACCCTGCTCGACGGATTGGCCGGGCAGAACGTGCACGGATACGACGGTGCCGGCGAAGGGCGCGGGCACAGCAATGCGGCTGTTCATCGGGGGGATGATGGTGGCGGGCAGGAGGGCAACCGCCTCCTGTGTGGCCGGGCGCGCCTCCTCGAGGTGGATCTCGAGACGGTCGATCTGGGCTTGGGAAACGGCGATTTCAGCGCTTTGCACAGACTCGTGCGCCGCCCAGGCGATAAATGCCACTGAAGCTGTCAGACATTTGATTAAAGACATGGGCCGTAACCTCCAGATCGGGTTACAGCTGTCGCACGCGTACCTGAAACCAACCTGAAACGCGGGTGCGTCGCCCTGCCGGACGACATATTGCCCAGGGCATCGAGCTTTTCAGGTCGAATTCAGGTAGAGCGCCTAAAAGTGCGACCTTGGCTGTGGAGGCTCGTCATTCGCATACTGCTGGTCGAGGACGACAATGACATTGCCGCGCGCCTCGTCACCGGGCTGCGCCCGGAAGGGTTCGTCGTCGACCGCGCGCAGAACGGCGAGGACGGCTACGCGATGGGAGCCCACGATGAGTTCGATGCCGCCATACTCGATCTCGGCCTACCCAACATGCAAGGACTGACAGTTCTGCGCAAATGGCGCGCCGCAAAGCGCGACATGCCTGTGCTCATCCTTACCGCCCACGGCACGTGGGCAGAAAAGGTAGAGGGGCTGAACGCGGGTGCAGACGACTACATCACCAAGCCGTTCCATATTCCCGAGGTCGTGGCGCGGCTGCGCGCACTCATTCGCAGAAAGTCCGGCGCAGCGAACTCTGTCCTGACGCACAAGGACATCAGCCTCGACACCGTCGCCGGCAGGGTCGCCATCGCCGGTAAGTCTGTCAATCTCACCGCCTCGGAACTGCGCATGCTGACTTACTTCATGCATCGCGCGGGGCGCGTCATCTCGCAGAACGAGCTGATGGAGCATCTCTACGCCCTGGAGGAAAGTGCTGAGTCCAATACCATCGAAGTCTACATCAGCCGCCTACGGCGAAAGCTGGGTCGCGACATCATCACCACGGTGCGTGGCCTCGGCTATCGCATGGATTGAGAAGCACAGCAATGCGCAGTCTCCGTGCCCGCCTTATCATCGTCGCCGCCATCTGGGTCGTGGCGGGCGTCAGCATTGCTGGGGTTCTTCTGTCCGGTGAGTTCAAGGGCTTTCTGACGGAGCAATTCAACCAGGAGCTGGAAGAGCATCTCGACGAACTCGAAGGCATCGCCGAGGTCGACGAAGGCGGTCGCGTTCATATGCAGCGCGCATTAAGTGACCCGCGCTACTCGGTGCCGCTCTCCGGCTTTTATTGGGAGGTACAGAGGAACGGAGCGATTTCCGCTCGGTCGAACTCGCTCGAAGGGCCCATGCTGCAGGTGCCGATCGATGCGGGTAGCGATGCTCAGGTTCACTACCACAGCATTTCGGGGCCGACCGGCGCGCTCTTGATTGCCGAACGGCTGCGCTGGATGGGCGGAGTGAAGGAGCCGACCCGGATCATAATGGGGACGGACAAACGCCTCCTCGATAAAGTCCTCGACCGGTTCAACAGCGTGCTTTTATGGTCGCTCGGCCTGTTTTCGCTATCCATGATCGTCGTAGCGGGCTTGCTGCTGGCCTATGCCATGGCGCCCATCGGCCGCCTACGGACAGCCTTTGCGAACTACCGTTCCGGCGCAACCGCGGACATGCGAGGTCAATTTCCCGACGAGGTGCAGCCACTTATCGACGACCTCAACAGTCTTCTTGCTGCATCTGGCGAGCAGATTCAACGCGCTCGGGCGCAGGCGGGAAACATCGCGCATGGCCTCAAGGCGCCGCTGGCGATTCTGACCGATGAGGCGCACCAGCTTAGACAGAAAGGCGATGAACAATCGGCCGCGGTCATCTACGAACAATGCCGACGCATGCAGGGCCAGATCGACTATCAGATCGCGCGTGCGCGCACTGCTGCTTCGAGGGCAAGGCCCGGTATCGCTGCGTCGCTCACCGATGCGGCTGACTCTGTCGTCCGAGCGTTGACGCGTCTGCATGCGGACCGCAGCTTGCGCATCGACAACGAGATTCCTCCCGGCGTGATGGCCGCCTGCGAAGTCCAGGATCTGAACGAGATGCTGGGTAACCTCATCGACAACGCCTGCAAGCACGCCAAGACGGCGGTCGCAGTGCGGCTCGACGACAAGGTTGCACCCGGCTTTATCCGGATTGTCGTCGAGGACGACGGCCCAGGGTTGCCGCCCGAGGCATGGGACGTCGTCTTCAACGTCGGAGAGCGCTGGAGAAATGAAGGCGGGGGCTCTGGGCTCGGCCTGGCTATCGTTCGTGATCTGGTGCAGCTCTACGGTGGCAAGATCACGCTTGGCCAATCAGTACTCGGCGGCCTTAGAGCACAGCTCGCGCTGCCCAGTTTGAGCCAGCGAGCCGATTGATGCGGATCAAGATGGGCCGGCCCGCACGTATGTAAGAATTCCACTACCGCGAGGAACAGTTCATGTCTGAGCTCAAAGAATATGCCGCGTGGGATGCTCCTACCCGCTGGTTCCACTGGATCAACGTGCTCGCCGTCATTGGCCTCGTGGGTACCGGCCTCGACATTCTTTTCGGCAATCCGCTCGGACTTTCCGCGCCGGGTAAGGTTATACTCAAGGATGTCCACGTTTCCTTCGGCTACGTCATGGCTGTTAATCTGATGTGGCGGTTTGCTTGGGCGTTTTTCGGGAACAGTTACGCGAATTGGCGTGCCGTTATTCCCGGCGGTCCCGGCTATCTTGCAGCATTGCGCGCCTATACAGCGTCGTTCCTTGCGGGAGAACCCCAACAGTATGTGGGGCACAACCCGCTTGCGCGCATCGCCGTTGCGCTGCTCTTCTTGCTATTACTTCTCCAGGCGGTGACCGGCCTAATTCTGGCAGGGGCCGACCTCTATTGGCCGCCGTTTGGCCATTGGTTCGCGGCGTGGGTTGCCGCTCCAGGCGTCGACCCATCCTCGGTCGTACCGGGGGCAACCGAACTTATCGATCCAACGTCTTACGCCGCCATGCGCGCGTTCCGCAGTCCGTTTGTCCAAGTGCACGAACTCGGCTTCTATGCACTGACCGTTCTGATCGCCATCCACATCGCCGCGATCGTTGTCACCGAAGTGCGTGAGGGCGGCAGCATCACGTCGGCAATGTTCACCGGCCGCAAAATACTTTCGCGACCTCCGCCCGACGCTCCTTAGGATGCGAGCTTGCCTCTGTCGTCGACCTTCGAGGAGCGTCATGGTCGAGGAACGCTTCGCCAGATGCACCCTTGCTGTTGCCGCTCTGCTCGGCCTCATATTCGGCGGCAGCGCATTTCTCGCAGGCTATCCTGCGACGGCTGGGTGGATGTGGACCGCGGCAACGATCCCCGTCGTCATTGCGCTCGCCGTCTCCATCGTCTGCGATTTGACAGCCGGACGTATGGGCGTCGACGCCATCGCGCTTCTGGCCATGTCAGCCGCCCTTCTTCTCCAGCAGCCGCTGGCGGCGATTGTCGTCGCCATCATGTACACGGGCGGAACGGTGCTCGAGGATTATGCGGTCAGCCGCGCCGAGCGCAACTTGAAAACGCTCGTCGATCGGGCGCCGCGGCTGGCGCATCGCCGCATAGATGAGACCATCACGGACGTCGACATCCGTGACGTCAAAGTCGGCGACGCGATCCTCGTTCGCGCCGGCGAGATCGTCCCCGTCGACGGGCTGATCACATCTCCGCGTGCGGTCCTCGACGAAGCGGCGCTCACCGGCGAGCCAATCCCTGTCACGCGGCAAGCCGGCGAGAGCGCCCGCAGTGGCACGCTCAACGCGGGTGACACCTTTCAGATCACGGCAACCGCGACGGCCGACGAAAGCACCTACGCTGGCATCGTGCGGCTTGTGACCGCCGCACAGACTGCCAAGTCGCCTTCATTCGGCTGGCGGATCGCTACGCGCTGTTGCTGTTGCCGGTGACGATCGTGGTTGCTGGATTGGCGTGGGCACTGTCGGGTGATCCAATCCGCGCTCTCGCTGTTCTAGTAGTTGCCACGCCTTGCCCGCTCATACTGGCGGCGCCTGTCGCGTTCATAGCCGGCGTATCTCAGGCGGCGCGTCGGGGCATCATCATAAAGGGCGGCGCGCCCCTGGATGCTCTGGCACAGACGCATACCGTTCTGTTCGACAAGACAGGCACCCTCACAGTCGGCGGAGCGCGCCTGATCGCGATCGAGACCGCGCCCGGAGAAGACGCTGGCGAGGTGCTTCGCCTAGCCGGTTCGTTGGAGCAGGCTTCGCAGCATGTCGTGGCTGCCGCCATCGTGGCTGCCGCCGTCGGCCAAGGTCATTCTCTGCAGATGCCCCAGGAGGTGCATGAGGTCATGGGTTCTGGCCTCGAGGGAGTGGTTGCCGGGCGGAAGGTCCGCGTCGGCTCACACCAGCTCGTCTTCGGGCAGCGCAAGCTGGACGACTGGGCCGCGCGTGCGCTGCGCCGCGCCTCCTGGCGATCGGCCCTGAGCGTGTTCGTATCGGTCGACGGCCGCGTCGTCGGCGCGTTGCTCCTTGCTGATGAGCTGCGCAAGGAGACGCCTCGCGCACTGCAATCCCTGCGCGCGGCTGGGATTTCCCGCATCGTGATGGTCACTGGGGATCATGCTGACGCCGCTGAGACGATTGCTGCTGCGCTGAATATCGATGCGGTGCTATCCGACCGTGTCCCATCAGATAAAGTCGATGCCGTCATCCTGGAGAGCCGCTTCCACCCGACGCTGATGGTGGGAGATGGAATCAACGATGCTCCGGCACTCGCGGCGGCGGACGTTGGCGTCGCATTAGGCGCTCGCGGCGCCAGCGCGTCGTCGGAAGCGGCCGACGTAGTGATCGTTGTGGACAGGCTTGATCGGGTGTCGGAGGCGGTGATCATCGCCCGGCGTGCCCGGCGTATCGCGATCCAAAGCATCGTAGCGGGCATGGGGCTTTCCAGTATCGCCATGCTATTCGCCGCTTTCGGCTGGCTGACGCCTGTGGCCGGTGCCTTGACGCAGGAGGCCATCGATGTCGCTGTGATCCTAAATGCGCTGCGGGCTCTCAAACCGGGTTGGCACCGACCACGAGAAGTTCTACCGGACAAGATGGTGCGGGCCTTGAGCGACGAGCACCGATTGCTCGAGCAGGAGTTGGATCGGCTGCGATCGATCTCGGACGCGCTAGACGACGCGACCGGCCCGTACGCAGTCGACCTTATCCTCAGCGCGCATGCGATTGTTGAAGACAGCGTTGTGACGCACGAGCGCGAGGACGAAGCTACGCTTTACCCGCGGTTATCAAAGCTACTTATTGATATGCACGGGTTGTCGGCAATGAGCCGGGCACATCGCGAGATACTGCATCAGGCGAGGCTCCTGGCGCGCCTCGCCGGTGGACTGCAGGCCGAGGACGCCGACAAGTACCTCGTCCGCGATGCCCAGAGGGTAATCGGATCCATCGAAGCCCTTGTGCGCATCCACAATGCGCAGGAGGAAGACATATACGAGGCAGCTACTAACACGTGAGCACTTGAACAACGGATCCGTTGGCGGCCCTCGCATAGGTCTTGTCCGCTGCGGGAGGTGTTGCGGTCATATTAAGGTCAGCCCAGTACGGTCGCGACCGACACCATGCGAAAGTCCGCTCTCTCGGCACTGCCGACGTCACAGAGCGTGCCTCCAAAATCCATCAGTCAATCAATTCGTTAGATGCAACACCTGGTTATCCAGCGCTGCACCAAGTGGAATTTTTCGAGAGGTAGACGATTGTCCAGGCCATCTAAAGCTCCCAACCGTCTCGGCCGGATGGAAAGCGCCAACTCCTTTTCGGAGGCAGCTACTCATCGCGAGGAACGATAAGCGGCGGCAAATTCTCTGCGTCGCGGATCGCATTAATGAGCTGTCGCAATCCCGGCGGGAGCTGCCTCCTGCTCGGATAGTAGATCGTGAAAGGCGCTCCTTCTGAGGCCCACTCCGGCAACACGATCTCAAGCGCGCCGGTTGCGACCTCCGCTCTGACCCTGCGCTCCAGACAATAGGTGAAACCGACGCCGCGGATTGCAGCGTCGACGGCATGTTCCGTTTCATTGGCAGTCAAAGGACCGCGAACATCGACCTGCACCATCGCAGCACCGTTGCCGAGTTCCCAGGGGAAGTTGCTATTGTCGCCAACGCGCATTTGCACGCACGGTAACGCCAGAAGGTCCTTGGGTTCTTCAGGCCGCCCTGTGCGGACGATCAGCTCCGGCGCCGCGACGACAACCCAGCGCGCAGCCTTCGTCAATGCGACGCCCACCATATCCTGCGGGACTCGGTCACCGTAGCGAATGCCGGCGTCGAATCCTTGCGCAACGATGTCCACTAGATGATCGTCCACGGACACGTCCAGGTGCATATCCGGGAACTCGTCGAGATAGCGGCGCAGCACAGGACCGAGAACGAGACGAGCGGCATCGCGGAGAACGTTGAGACGAAGCCGGCCGACCGGGAAATGCCGGTGGCGCTCGAGCGAGCGCACCGCGTCACCGATCGTCTGAAATCCAGCTTCGAGTTGGACCGCGAGCACGCCTCCCGCTTCTGTCGGCGTGATCGAACGGCTTGTTCTGTTGAGCAGCCTAACGCCGAGCTGTGCCTCCAACTTGCGCATACGATGGCTGAGCGCCGACGTGCTGACCCCGTGTTCGATCGCGGCCTTTGCCATGCTTCCCCGACGAACGATGGTCAGAAACACGTTGAGATCGGCAAGCGTCGCTCGGTCGAAGGCCTGCACGTGCAGCTCCTCAATGCATCATTGAGTAAGTCTCAATCAACTTAGCCTTCATTCGCCCATTCCGCGAGATAGATTCAACCATGAAGGCGAAACGGCGTCGCGCCTCGATCGGCTCGCCGAGCCGAGGCCTCGCCAGGGGGTGAAACCAACTGGCTGGGTCTCCCCCCTTCCACCGGGATGAGCCCGATCAAGGAAACAGCTAGCGCCAGATCGAAAGGAGACACCCGATGACCACCGCGCACAACAACCGTCGAGAGTTTCTCACCCTTACCACCGCAGCGGTTGGCGCGTTTGCCGCGCCTTCTCTGGCACTCGCGGGAGCAACCACCACGACATCAACGGGAGATACGCGCATGGCAACGAACCGCCCCTCGCAGCTTTTCAAGCCGGAGTTTCGCTTCGGCCTCGGCGGCGTTCCCCTCGGGAATGAGTTCAACAAAATCACTGACAAGGACGCCGCGGCCACCCTCGAAGCCGCCTGGAGCGCAGGCGTGCGCTACTTCGACGTCGCTCCCTGGTATGGCTTCGGCCTCGCCGAGCGGCGCTTCGGTACCTTCCTGCATACCAAGAACCGCGGCGATTACATCCTATCGTCCAAGGTCGGAAAACTTCTGAAAGCGTCGAAGACCAACCGCCATGCCGACATTTTTCCTCTGTCGGGATCGCCGAATGACGTCGTCTACGACTATACGGCCGATGGCACCCGACGCTCTGTCGAGGACAGCCTGCAACGCTTCGGTGTCGATAGTCTCGATGTCGTCTTCGTGCACGACATCTCACCTGATTTTCCCTATTTCCCAACCTCCTGGGAGGAGCAGTTCGCCATCGCCGAGCGCGGCGCTTTCCCTGAGCTAACACGCATGCGCGACGAAGGCCTCATCAAGGCGTGGGGCATCGGCGTCAACAGACCGGAGCCGATCTTGCGCGCCATCCAGGTGGCAGACGTCGATGTCTGCCTCTGCGCTTCGCAATACTCGCTGATCGATCACACTAACGCAGTGAACCAAGTCTTCCCTGCGGTCCGCGAAAAGAACGTATCCCTCGTGATCGGCTCCGCCTTGAACGCCGGCTTTATCTCGGGCAGCGCACGTTACAATTACGGACCGGACAACTACAAGATCCCGGCCATGCATATCGAAAAGCGTGATCAGCTGCGCGCCGTCGCCGCCCGACACGGTATCGATTTGCGTACGGCGGCTTTGCAGTTCTCAGCGGCCCCTGATGTTGCGGTTGCGCTTGTGGTCGGCGCGAGCAGCGATCAGCAGATCCTCGAGGACTACAACTCCATGCAAGCCAAAATACCGGCCGAATTCTGGGAGGAGTTGAAGTCGAGCGGGCTCATAGAGCAAGCCGCCACGACTCCAACCTGATCGAGTGGCCGGCATAACTACCCCTCAAAGGTCAGCATCCGCCAACCGGCGCACCCTTATTATTGGTATGACCGCTCCCGATCCGGGAATGTCCGGCGCCATTCTCGCCCCATGCGAGCTTGTCGAAAGGTATCGACAAACAAGGCCCGCATGTAGGCCATGTCGAAGTCCGACTGCGGCTGGATGCCAAGGTAAGGCCGCGGCGATGCGATGCGAATCGAAGCCTTAGACGCGTGGGACCTCAGAAAGAAATCGTGGGCCGGAACCAGAGAAACCTCTGCTCCGGCCTCCCGCTGAGTCTTCGCGAACGCATCGCCCTCGTCGGGAAACAGCACGCCGTTGTGAATGAGATAGTAGCTCCCGAGGGGAACACCGGCAGGATCGGGTGAAAGAAACGGCTCGCCCGAGCCAACCTCTCGGAAGACACGATTTCGACGGACAACTGTCCCCACCCCGCCGGGCACCGTCTCCGGATCGATGAAAACCGCCGGATCGACAGCGGCCAGTAGGATGCGCTCAATATACGTGGCTGCCTCGGGATTCCGACTGGCCGCGATCGCACCGAGATCCCACACGCTCTCGGCCCGCGCGGCAGATCCGGGCAGCGCAACGACGAGACGATCGCCCCCTTCATGTCGTTGTGCGATCCTTTCGAGCCTCTCATGGGTCAAGTGAGACACAGCACGCGAAGCCATGTCCTCAAAACTCAGCGTGTCGCAGGCGAAAATATCGGCAATGATCTGATCGCCCTCCGCACCCAAGAACGCGAAGGGCGCAATGAGGGCACTGACGCCCGCGGCCGTGACGACGGCAAAATCCGGTCTTTGAGCCGTCTCGCCCCATCCCACCAGAAGCCCGGCGGAATAGGCAGTCCTGAGCCTGCCATCCGAAAGAGCCAGCATTGCCCGCGCTGGATAACCTCGTACCTCCGTCTTGCGCCTCTCGCGCGCCAAGCCGTTTTGGTAGACCTTGCCAATCTCTTCTAGGGTCTGGGGTCGAGGCGTGTGCCAGCACCCTGCCCTGCTGGTGCTACGATCCTTTACGGTCCACGCCGGATCGTCCGACGTAGAGTTCTGCGCTTGAACAGGAACGC
This sequence comes from Hyphomicrobium nitrativorans NL23, assembly GCF_000503895.1. Classification (NCBI taxonomy): domain Bacteria; kingdom Pseudomonadati; phylum Pseudomonadota; class Alphaproteobacteria; order Hyphomicrobiales; family Hyphomicrobiaceae; genus Hyphomicrobium; species Hyphomicrobium nitrativorans. Next base: position 976,185 of record NC_022997.1, on the reverse strand, counting down.
AGAGCGCCGCAAACGCGACCCATACCATGCCGGTCGCCAACATGCGTCTCATGAGCCCCCGCTATCCTAGTATGCGCTCACGAAACCTACGACCGCGCGCTCTGGGCCTGGAGCCATTGCGCAAACGTCATGAGATCAGGCTGCGCCGATCTGAGCGCGGCGATGTCGGCGCGATAGCCTTCCGCGCCGAACCATTCGAACATCTTTATGGCATCCCCTGGGAGATGACGTAGAAGCGCCCTTGGAACCGGAAACGGGAGCCCCGCAAACCAACCTTTTGCTTTGAGTGCCGCGACAATCTCCTCTCGCGTCAGCTCGTCTCCGGCGATCTCCTCCGCCTTGCCGATGAACGACTCCGGATTGTCAAAGGCCCGAACCACCCACTTTCCGATGTCGTCGACCGAGATCATCTGCAGACGTTTTCCGTCCGGAACATACTGTTGCAAGAGCGCCATCAGCACCGCACGAAGCGACAGTTTCGTGAAGTTCTCCATGAAGAACGTGGGGCGCACGATGGTCGCCGGCAAACCTTTGCGGGCAATTCCCCTCTCGATCTCCCACTTGCTTTCGAAATGCGGCACGCCGGATCGCCGGTCCGCTCCGCCGACGGACGCGTAGACGAAATGCGACACCCCCGCATCCAACGCCGCATCGGCAATCGCCATGCCACGGCGGATCTCCTTATCGTGCCTCTGATCGGAAGTCTGCATGGAATAAACGCCGTAGGCGCCGTTCAACGCTGACCGCATGGAATGCGGATCATCGAGATTTGCTGAGACGATCTCGATGTCGCGACTCGCTAGGGCCTTGGCCGCATCGGAGGAGGGATCGCGTGTAATGGCGCGCAACCGCCAGCGGCCATCGGCAGCGAGGGCGCGGATGACACCGCCGCCCTGCTGCCCTGTCGCGCCGAGAACAACGATCGTTCTGTTTGGATGATCAGTGACATTTTTCATGGTATGGAATTTGACTGCCATATCCGTTTCGACAAGTAGGATGAAAAAACAGACCGGCATCAAAGTTCATACCGACGCCGATGCGCAGGCTCACGAGAGCTGCGCGCCGACGGAGGTCGAGCTCAACGAGTTCCGCCGTGCCGTTGGCACGATCATCGGAAAATGGAAGATCGACATCCTGTGGATGTTGCTCGCGGGCCCGAGGCGGTTCGGCGAATTGCGTCGGTCCCTGCCGGGAATCACGCAGCATATGCTGACCGCACAGCTCCGCGCACTCGAAGGCGATCGACTCGTCAGCCGGACAGCCTATGCGGAGATCCCGCCGCGCGTCGAATACGCGCTGACGCCGAACGCCTACGCCTTGAAGCCCATTTTCCTCGCCTTGCTCGAATGGTCTCGAGCGATCGAGGACGGAAAGCATCGACCAGTCAAAAAGCCTGTGACCTGAGGAGAAGTCAGTTGGGCCCGAGCATAGCAGTTGCGCTCTGCAAAGCTGACGCAAGCGCTCTGTTTGCATCGTCTCCGTCGGGCATGGCCCGAGAGATGGAAATCGCTCCGACCATCAAGGCAACGATGCTCCAGGCCCGACGCTCCCGATCGCCCTTGGACCCTTCAAGCGTATCCGCAATCTTGCGAACGAACTTGTGCATCTTGCGCCCATAGGCACTCCGCACGGCAGGCTTGGCCCGTGCAACGTCCGCGCTGAGGCTCGGGATCACGCAGCCTGATGCAGGCTCCGAGCGATGCTGGGTGCTGAGATACGTCTTAAGCCAGTCTCGGAGAATCCTGCGCTGTTCTGCGGCAGGGCCGTCCTCGCTGAGAAAGGGCTCCCCCAGAAATACGTCGATGACCTCCTCCAATAGCGCATCCTTGCTCGAAAAATTTGAATAGAAGGCGCCCGACGTCATCCCGGCCGCGGAAGCCAGCCCATCGACACCGACGCCATGAAATCCTTTCTGTCTCAGGGTTCTTGCGCCGGCCTGGATGATTGCCTCCCTGGCCTTCTTCTTCTGATCTGGCGGGTATCTCATTTCGCTTCGTCTCGCGGAGCCTTGACAGGCCTTCACTTGTAGAATAACGATCATTATATAACGATCGTTATATAATGATGCAAACGGCTGGAGAGCTTGAGACATGAGCACAACGTTCAAGACAGCAGCGACCAAGACCGCAGATGTGGACGGGACACCCTTCGTCTATCGGGAGATCGGTCCAACCGGGGGCATCCCGGTCGTGCTTCTTCACCACCTAACTGCGACCCTCGATGATTGGGATCCGCGTATCGTGGACGGCCTCGCGGCGCACCATCACGTCGTTGCCTTCGACAATCGCGGTGTGGGTGGATCAGGCGGCACAACGCCCACAACAGTCGCGGATATGGCGCGCGACGCCGTGGCGTTCATCGAAAAGCTCGGCTTTGCTCAAGTCGATCTCTTCGGCTTTTCGCTCGGCGGCTTCATTGCCCAGGTGATCGCAGAGTCAAACCCAAATCTCGTCCGCAAGCTGGTGCTGACCGGCACGGCTCCGGCGGGTGGGGAAGGCGTTGCGAACGTGGGCGCGGTCCTCCAGGACGCATTTGCGAAAGCCGGAGAGACCAACACGCATCCCAAGCAGCACCTCTTCTTCACACCGTCGCGCCCGGGCCTGACGGCTGCCGCAGAATTTCTCGCGCGCCTACAGGAGCGCACCGAAGGCCTGGACAAACCCGTCAGCAACGAAACCATCCAGGCGCAAATCACAGCGATTGTCGGCTGGCAGGAAGCCGATCCGTCTGGGCTTGCGGCCATCACACAGCCCACGTTCATCGCCAACGGCGACCGCGACATCATGGTCCCGACGATCAACTCATTCGAGCTCGCACGGCGGCTTCCAAACGCACAGCTCAGCATTTTTCCCGATGCCGGGCACGGCGGCATCTTCCAGTATCACGAGATCTTCGTGAAGCAGGTTCTGGACTTCCTCCGCTAGCGGTCGCCTCGACGACGCTAGCAGACCATCGTTTTAAAAGAGGATTTGCAGCAACATGATCAAGAAGCTGTTCACCGGACTACTGCTCGCGGCAACAATCGCTAGCAGCATCGCTCTAGCGGCGCCGGCAGCTGCGCTCGACTACACCAAGACGCCCAACAAATATGTCGAGGTTGGAGGAACGCGATATGCCTACCGCACGATAGGCGAGCGCGGAAACAAGCCGCCTCTGGTTCTTTTCCAGCATTTCACCGGAACAATGGATGACTGGGATCGGCGCACAATCGAAGGCCTCGCCAAAAGCAGGGAGATAATAATTTTCAACAACGCCGGTGTTGGCGCCTCCGGCGGATCGGCCCCAGACAGCGTCTCCGGTATGGCAAGAGTCGGAGAAGGCCTTGTTGACGCCCTCGGACTGAGGGAAATCGACGTACTGGGCTTTTCGGTCGGTGGCGCAATCGTTCAGCACATTCTCTCCGACCGTCCGGAACTGATCCGAAAGGCAATCATCGTCGGTTCTGGACCTCAGGGATCACCCGGCCTTAAAGCGCTTCCGGAGGTCATAGAAGCGGGCATTAAGAAGAGCAACGAAACAGGAGCGCATTTGCGTGTCGTCCTCTTCTTCACCGAAACTGACACCGGCAAAGCCGCGGGAGCTGAATACCTCCGCAACATCAACAACCACTCGGTTGATCCTGAGGCTCCAGTCTCCGAAGCGACAAGAAATGCTCAGGCCAAAGCGATCGTGACGTGGGGCAGCATGGAGAACAATTACGTTCAGCTCGCACAGATCACGCAACCTGTGCTTATCGTCAACGGAAGCAACGATCTCATCGCTCCGACCCTCGAATCGGTCGTGCTGTTCCAGCACATACCGAACGCTCAACTCAGTCTCTATCCTGACTCCGGGCACGGCTCCTTGTTTCAACACCACGCCCTCTTCGTTTCACAAGTTGACACGTTCCTCGACGGGCCGAAGTAAGACCGCAATACGATCGAGTGGTTCGGCTCGGAACGACAAATACTTGAGGACGTGCTGAGAGGACGCCCTTCTTAAAGACACGGAGGGCTTCCTCTCAATCTATCGCGTGTCGGCAACGATCCGCGCCGCACGACGACGCGCATGCTCGAGGAACTCGTCAGCAAGCTTCGCGTCACCTGAAGCACGCGCCGCGACAATCGCACCCGAAAGCAGTGCCATCAGCTCGACGGATTTCTCACGACGCTTCTCCTTCGGACATGACAGACCGGACTCGAAAAGCGCGAGCAGACGGCTCGTGCCATCCTTGAACGCGGTCCGAACGGCTCGACTATCACGCGCGGCATCGACACCGAACGCCGCCAATGGGCATCCCGCTTCCGGGTGGCGTACGTGTCGGGAACCCAGATATCGGTCGACATAGGCTGCCAATGCAGCCTTGGAACCAACCTCCCGCGACTGCGCCTCGAACGTGCCGATGATGTCATCAAAGATCTTCTGCGTCGATTCCGCGACCAGCGCATCCTTCGACTTGAAGTGCTTGTAGAAGCCGCCGTGGGTCAGGCCGACGGCACGCATGAGGTCGATGACGCTCGTTCCCCCGATACCGTGCTTGCGCAGCATCTTCGATGTCGCGGCAACGATGTCCTTTCGGTGCTGTGCCATCACTTCGCGGGATACCCGCATAACCATCGTCTCCCTGGGTAAGACCTATAGAGGATGATATATATAATCCTAATGCGTCGATCCATGCCCCGTCAGGTCGCTGCCCGCGCCGGTGCGAGGGTCAGCGGCGCATCGACACCGAGATACTGCGGCGGGCGGACCTTGAACCAGATCGCATAGAGCGCGGGCAGGAACAGCAGGATCAGAAGCGTACCGCCCGCCGTGCCACCAATCAGCGTGAAGGCCATGGAGCCCCAGAATACGGAGGTGGTCAGCGGAATGAACGCAAGAACGGCCGCAAGCGCCGTCAGAATCACCGGGCGGGCGCGCTGTACGGTGGCCTCCACCACGGCATGATAGTCGTCGAGCCCTTCGACCTTGTTGGACTTGATCTGCTCGATCAGGATCAGCGTGTTGCGCATCAGAATACCCGAGAGGCCGATTAGTCCCAGGATGGCGTTGAACCCGAACGGCTGCTGGAACGCAAGCAGCGTCGGCACGGCGCCGATCAATCCGAGCGGCGCCGTGAGGATCACCATGGCAAGAGCCGGAAAGGAGCGAACCTGCAGCATAACCACAATGAGCGTGAGCAGGATCATGATCGGGAACACCGGTGCCAGCGCGCTGTTGGCCTTTTCAGCCTCCTCAATGGAGCCTCCCATCTCGATGCGATATCCTACCGGCATTGCATCGATGATCGGCCGAAGCGCAGCATCTACTTCAAGAGAGACCTGAGGCGGCTGCATTGCATCATCGATATCGCCGCGCACCGTGATCGTGGGAATGCGGTCGCGACGCTTGAGGATCGGATCCTCGGAGACAACCTCGACACGCCCGATCTGAGAAAGCGGGACGAGGCGTCCTTGCTCGCTCGTCAGCGTCAAGTCGGCGAGCTTCGCCGGGTCGAGTCGTTCCGGACCTCCGCTGCGGGCCACGACCTCGACCGTGCGGATGTCCTCACGCACCTGCGTAACGGGAACGCCCGAAAGAAGGAACTGAAGCTGCTCGGCGACATCGTTCGGCGAAAGACCGATCAGACGCAGACGATCCTGGTCGAGCAGAAAACGGAGCGTCGGAGCACGTTCACTCCAGTCCAGGTTCACCTGGCGCATGTGCGGATTGGCCCGCATGACATCCTGCACCTCATGCGCGACGCGCCGCAGCGTCTTGGGATCCGGCCCCATGACACGGAACGCAACTGGAAACGGCGAATAGGGTCCAAACACAAGCTGCGTGGCACGCACGCGGGCCTCTGACGCGAGACCTTCCGTGATACGCGCACGCAGCCGAAGCTTGAGCCGATCGCGAGCCTCTGCATTCGCGGTCAAAACGATCATCTTCGCGAACGACGGATCGGGCAGCTCGGGATTGTAGGCGAGGAAGAAGCGCGGCGCGCCCTGCCCGATGTAGGACGTGACGATCTCGGCTTCCGGCTGCTGCTTCAGCCAGTCCTCGACCTTGGCCACCGCGGCGCTGGTCGCCTCGATGCTGGTGCCTTCCGGCATCTGCACCTCGACCAGCACCTCGGGGCGGTCCGAGCTCGGAAAGAACTGCTGCTTGACTGCGCCCATGCCCACGACGGAGAGCGCAAACAAGCCGACAACGATACCCGCGACCGTATATCGCCGGCGGACCGACCAGCCGACCAGCCTGCGGAATCGCTCGTAGTTCCGCGTTGCATAGATCGCCGCATGCCCGCCCGGCTTTGGCTTGATGTCGGGCAGCAGCTTCACGCCGAGATAGGGCGTGAAAACGACGGCAACGATCCACGACGCGATGAGCGCAAACCCCACGATCCAGAAAATGTTGCCCGCATATTCGCCGGCCGTCGAGCGCGCGAAGCCGACCGGCATCAGGCCGATGACAGTCACCAGCGTTCCCGAGAGCATCGGCGCGGCCGTATGGCTCCAGGCATAGGCCGCCGCCTTCACGCGGTCGTAGCCTTCCTCCATCTTCACGACCATCATCTCAATCGCGATGATGGCGTCGTCGACCAGAAGCCCGAGCGCGAGGATGAGCGAGCCGAGCGTAATACGGTCGAACACGCGCCCCGTTCCCATCATGATCACGAACACGGCCGCGAGCGTCAAAGGCACGGCGGCGGAGACGACGATGCCGACACGCCAGCCGAGGCTCAAAAGGCTGACAAGCATCACGACCGCCAACGCGGCGACGAACTTCATCATGAACTCATCGACGGAGTCGCGGATGTTGACCGCCTGGTCTGTCACCTTCGTGAGCGTGAGGCCGGCTGGCAGTTCGGCAGCGATGGCCTTTTCTTCGGCATCGAGCGCATGGCCGAGCTCCAGACCGTTCCAACCGTCCTGCATGACGACTCCGAGGACCATGGCTGGCTCGCCATTGTGGCGGATCAGAAAGGTCGCCGGGTCCTCATAGCCCCGCTTGACCTCAGCGACATCGGACAGCTTGATCACGCGTCCGTCCGCCGCGATCGGCGTGTCCTTGATCTTCTGGAGATCGTCGTAGGCCCCTTCCACGCGGACGAAAACCTGCGGTCCATGGGTGTCGATCGAGCCTGCTGGCGTAACCACATTCTGCCGATTGAGCGCATCGAAGACAGCCCGTGCATGAATGCCAAGCGTGGCGAGCCGCGCGTAAGAGAACTCGACGAAGACCCGCTCCGGCCGCTCACCGAGGATATTGACCTTCTTGACGCCCGGCACATGCAGCAACCGCTGGCGCAACGTCTCGGCCTCGCGGGTCAACTGCCGCGGCGGCATGCCGTGGCCCTTGACGGCATAGAGCGCAAAGGTCACGTCCGAATACTCGTCGTTGACGAATGGCCCAAGGGTGCCGACCGGCAGCTTGTGCGCCTCGTCGCCGAGCTTCTTGCGTGCCTGATAGAATTCGTCCGGCACCGCCGACGGGGGCGTCGTGTCCCTCAGCGTGACCGTCATGAGCATCAGACCTGGACGCGTGAAGGTCTCGACACGATCGTACCAGCTAAGCTCCTGCATCCGCTTCTCGAGCGGCTCCGCAACGAGATCCTGCATCTCGTGAGCCGTGGCGCCGGGCCATACCGCCGTAGCTGTCAGCACCTTCACGGTAAAGGGTGGATCTTCGGCGCGCCCGAGCGCAAGGAAAGCGTAGGTCCCGGCCAGGGTGATGGCGATGATTAGAAACAGGGTGACGGAGCGCTCGCGAACCGCGATCGCGGAGATATTGAGCCCGCTCATCGTGAGACCGCCTCCGTTCCGACAATGCGGACGCGGGCACCCTCGTGAAGAAGATGGGCGCCAAGTGCAACGACCTGATCACCGCTTTCCAAGCCTTGGCTGATCAAAGCCTGCTCACTACGAAGCTCGTGCACCTTGACCCCCCGAAACCCGATAACGGGCGTGTTCGGGTCGATCAGCCAGACGCCCGTGGCAGTGCCGTTGTCGAACAAGGCACCCAAGGGCACCTCGACGACGCGCGATGAAGCATCCTCCGGCATGCGGATTGTGACCGTCGCGCCAAGCGGCGCGCGAGCGGCAGCGCCTTCGAGCACATAGCGTGCTTCATACGTGCGCGTCGCGGGATCGGCAGCATCGGAGAGCTGACGGAGGTACGCATTCGACGATGAGCTGCCGTTTCCATAGAGTGTCGCAGTCGCTTCCGATCCGATGCTCGGCCGAACCCCTTCCGGCAGACTGACGGTGGCCTCGCGCGGACCGGCATGAGCAAGGCGGACAACCGTCTGCCCGGCCGCCACGACCTGCCCCGGCTCGGCCAGCGTCTCGACGACAACGCCGTCGGCATCCGCCAGCAGCACCGCGTAATCGCCCTCATTCTTCGCAACTTGCGCCGTGGCCTCCGCGGCCGCGAGCTGAGCATCTGCATTGTCGCGCGCGGATCGGGCCAGCTCGTACCGCTGGTTCGACACCCAGCCCTTGGCGACGAGGTCGCGATAGCGCACCTCGTCGGCCCGCGCCTGGACGGCCACGGCGCGGGCCGCCTCGATAGCGTTGTTGCGGGCCGCGATGGCAAGCTCGAGGTCCGTGCGGTCGAGCTTCATGAGGGGCTGACCCAGCGCGACCGGCTGCCCCGTGTCGACAAGCCGCTCGACAACCTTGCCGCCAACGCGAAACCCAAGGTTGCTTTGCACGCGGGCCGAGATGACGCCCGTGAACGCACGCTCCGCCGCTCCCGCAGGTCGCACCGTCGCCACACGGACCAGCGGCGCCTCCACGCGCGGATCCGCCTCGGCTATCGGCTTGCAGGCAGAGACACCGGCGGCCATACCACCGGTCAGGGCAAGGCTTAGTAGCATTTTAGGGCTTGGGCGCATCGTTGTCGTTTCCGCCTGTTGGCCAAGGTCATATTAGATTATATGCGACATCCAATTGAACAAGGGACGCAGTGTCGCGCCCCGCCTCCGCCACAAAGATATTGACTATTAGATTAATATAATAATCTAAATTCCGAGAGACGGCGTTTCATGCTGTGAGGTCCTCGATGTCGGAAATGCCAGCGGCCGCCAAGAGCGGCCCTGCCGAAGAGGCGCATACCGAGACGCTCAGTCCGGCCACCCGTCGGCTGCTGCACGGCCCCATCCTTCCGACGCTGCTCGGCATGGCCTGGCCGAACATGCTCATCATGCTCGCCCAGGCAGCAACGGGCCTGATCGAGACCTGGTGGATCTCTCACCTCGGAACTGATGCACTCGCCGGCATGGCGCTGACCTTCCCCCTGATCATGCTGATGCAGATGATGTCGGCCGGCGCTATAGGCGGGGCCATCTCGTCCGCCGTCGCACGCGCGCTCGGCGCCGGCCGTCGCGACGACGCGGACGCGCTCGTGCTCCACGCCCTGGTGATCAATCTGGTCTTTGGTCTCGTCTTCGCAGGGCTCATGCTGGCGTTTGGCCGCTCGATCTATACGGCGCTCGGAGGGAGAGGCGCTGAGCTCGAAGCGGCACTCGCCTATTCCAACGTCGTGTTCGCAGGCAACGTATTCCTCTGGACCTTGAACGGCTTTGCCAGCGTCATACGCGGCACGGGCAACATGCTGGTCCCCGCCGTCGTCATATGCGCCGGAGTGGCGCTGCTGGTCCCGCTGTCGCCGTTGTTGATCTACGGGTTCGGGCCGCTGCCGGCCCTTGGCATTGCGGGAGGCGGGGTCGCTTTGGTTCTCTTCAATGTGGGCGGAACAGTCGTGCTGGCTTGGTACGTCCTCTCCGGCCGCAATCTCGCGCGGCTGCGCTGGATGCCGCTCGAATGGGCCAAGTTCCGCGAAATCCTGGGTGTCGGAGCGGCCGGAGCCTTCAACACGATTCAAACGAACGTCGTGATCGCACTGGCGACAGCGCTGGTGGCGGCCGCAGCAGGAGCGGAGGCGGTTGCCGGCTTCGGCACAGGCGTTCGACTCGAGTATCTGCTTGTGCCGTTGATCTTCGGACTGGGCGCTCCCATGGTTGCCCTCGTCGGCACGAACATCGGCGCCGGACAGCGCGAGCGTGCCTTGCGCATTGCCTTAACAGGTGGAGCGATCGCCTTTGCCCTCACGGAAGCGATAGGACTTGCCGCTGCAGTCTGGCCGAACGCGTGGCTCCGCCTGTTCAGCACCGAGCCGGAGATGATCGACGCCGGCACGCGCTATCTGCGCATTGTAGGCCCAACCTATGGCTTTTTTGGCCTCGGTCTCGCGCTCTATTTCGCCTCACAGGGTGCCGGCCGAATGCTCTGGCCCGTCATCGCCGGCTTGGTCCGTATCGGCATCGCACTGGGTGGCGGCTGGCTGGCGCTGCGCTGGACCGGATCGCTCGACGGCGTCTTCGCGGCACTCGCCCTTGGCATTGCGGCTTACGGGCTTATCCTCATCCTCTCCATCCGGAGCGGGATCGGATTGCGCACGATGAAGGCCCCGGCTCAATAACCGCCGCGCCAGAGTGAAATCGTTAGTCACGCTCCAGCGCGAGAGCGATTCCCTGTCCGCCACCGATGCAAAGGGTGACAATGCCGCGTTGAAGGCCATCGCGCTTCATGGAGTGCAACAGACGCGTGATCAGAACCGCACCCGTGGCGCCGATCGGATGTCCATGAGCGATGGCGCCGCCCTCGACGTTGATGACATCCTCCGGCAGACCAAGATCCTTGGCCACCGCCAGCGGCACCGCGGCAAACGCCTCGTTGACCTCGATGCGCTCGATGTCGGCAATCGACCAGCCGGCGCGGTCTAGGGCGATACGAACCGCCGGTACAGGGCCGAGACCGAACAGACCGGGCTCGACTGCTGCGATCCCGTAGGACACGATCCGGGCCATTGGAGCAAGACCGTGCCGTGCGACGGCACCCGCGCTCGCGACGATCATGGCAGCCGCGCCGCTATTGAGACCCGGTGCATTCCCAGCCGTTATAGTGCCATCCTTGCGGAACGCAGGCTTGAGGGCCGCGAGGCCCTCGCCAGTCGTATCGGGACGGGGCGCCTCGTCGCGCGCGAACTGCAGTGTCCCCTTGCGCCCCTTCACATCCACCGCGACGATCTCATCAGCAAAGTGTCCCGCGGCGTGGGCGGCCGCGAACCGATGCTGAGATCTGAGGGCAAACCGATCCTGATCCTCGCGCGAGAGCTGCGACCGCGTAACGAGATCTTCTGTATGCCAGCCGGAATGCTCACCAGAGAAGGCATCGTTCAGGCCATCGGTCAGCATGCTGTCGTGCATCTGGGCCGGGCCCATACGGTAGCCCCATCGGCCGTTGCCCATGAGGTACGGCGCCCTGTCCATGTTCTCCATACCGCCGGCGATTGCGACGCCGATCTCACCCGACGCGATCTGCTGAGCGGCCGTGACGACCGCCTGCGCTCCTGAGCCGCACACGCGGTTGACGGTCATGGCTGGCGCCGTCACCGGAAGACCACCGCCAATTGCCGCCTGGCGAGCCGGGTTCATTCGGTTCCCGGCCTGGACGACGTTGCCCATGACGACAGACCCGACCGAAGCCGGATCGAGTCCCGCGCGCCGCAGGGTTTCACGCACGACCACGGCACCGAGCTCGGTCGCGGGGATATCCTTAAGGGTACCGTTGTAGGCACCGATGGGCGTTCTGACGGGACTGACGATAAAAATCGGCTCGGAGCCAGAACCACGCTTGGTCACGTTCATATTTGTTAGCTCTTGTTTGTACGCAGTGATGCGCACATGCGGATACTAAATTTATATGATGATTAGCATCTATTATTGTCAAGGGCAGCCGCGCGTCCATGGGAAACGCCCGAGACATCGGGCACCTTCTCCCTGTACATCGACCGCCTCAACGATTATGATGACAATCGACATCCAAATAAGAATGCGTGGTCGTGGTCCATGGGCGGAGCAACACGAAACAGCAAGCGCATCGTCGTGACCGGCCTTGGCGTCGTTTCACCGCTGGGTTGCGGTGCAGACATCGCATGGAGCCGCTTGTTGGCAGCAAACTCCGGAGTAACGCGGCTACCAGAGGAACTTGCATCTCGGCTCGCAGCCAAGATCGCGGGCCAAGTGCCGACAAAATCTGGAGATCCGACAGGCGGGTTTGATCCGTCCCCTTGGGTGCCACCCAAGGATCAGCGTAAGATGGATCGCTTTATCCTGTTGGCACTGATTGCAGCCGCCGAAGCGATTGCGCAGGCCGGCTGGGCTCCCACCACGGCCTACGCCGAGGAGCGCACCGCTACCATCATCGCATCGGGGATCGGGGGCTTCCTGGCTATCGTCAACGCAGTGCGGACGACCGATCAGCGCGGCGTGGACCGACTCTCTCCATTTACGGTTCCGTCCTTCCTCGCCAATCTGGCGGCGGGACAGATCTCGATCCGACATCGCTTTAAAGGGCCGATCGGCGCTCCGGTAACCGCCTGCGCTGCCGGCGTACAGGCCATCGGCGACGCAGCCCGACTGATTCGTTCCGACGAAGCCGACATCGCAATCTGCGGTGGCGCCGAAGGCTGCCTCGACCTTGTGAGCCTGGGTGGATTTTCCGCAGCCCGGGCCTTGTCCACCGCATACAATGACAAACCTTCTCACGCCTCGCGGCCGTTCGACCGTGATCGCGACGGGTTCGTTATGGGAGAAGGAGCGGGCGTGCTCGTCATCGAAGCGCTGGATCACGCCATGGACCGCGGCGCAACACCGCTTGCGGAACTCGTCGGCTACGGCACGAGCGCGGATGCTTACCACATTACGGCTGGTCCCGAAGACGGCGAAGGCGCACGCCGCGCCATGTTTTCGGCTCTGCGGCAGGCAGGCCTTGAACCGTCCGATGTGCAGCACCTGAACGCCCATTCGACGTCAACCCCTGTCGGCGATCTCGGCGAGCTCGCGGCCATCAAGGCGGTGTTCGGCCAAAGAAACGCTATTGCGGTCAGCGCGACAAAGTCTGCGACAGGTCATCTGCTCGGCGCAGCCGGTGGACTTGAAGCGATTTTCACGATCCTGGCGCTGCGCGATCAAATCGCACCACCTACGCTCAATCTCGACAATCCGGATCCTGAGGCGGAAGGCGTCGATCTCGTGGGCGTCAAAGCGAGGCCGATGAGCATGGACTATGCCATCTCGAACGGATTCGGTTTCGGAGGCGTCAACGCAAGCGTCGTTTTCCGTCGCTGGAACAGGAGATAGCGCCACCTTTGCTTGAGCCTTCACGGCGCAGGGCCGCACACCAGAACGGTGTTGAAAACGGCAAGACGTCTCGCGTGATCTTTGAAGACGCGCTTGATCGCCTTGGTCTCGTTGCGGTCGTTGGTCGCCGTGCCAACACGGTGAGCATTTATGTAGTCGATGTCGGTCGGCTCGAGAGCCGTTAAAGCTGCTAAAAAGAGCGTTCGAAGGCTTTCTTGGCCGATGAGTTCCTCCCCATCCGGCCGCATGCTAAGCTTACCGACCACGCTTCGATCCAACTCCGCTGAACCAAACTTGCGACACTCTGACAAGGAGGTTCTCGGGGGCTAACCGCGACGCCGTATATGCTCTCATTAACAAGAGCAATCCCGGTCAATTATATCACAATAAGACGTATTATCATCGGCTTGCGCGCTATCTGCATACTGCAAGACAGCGACCCATATCGATGCGTAGCAGCTCAAGGCAATCGTCGGGTGCGCCGACCACGCCTAGGTCTCTGCACGCATCCAAAATGCGATCTCGAACCACCCTCTTCGGCATGGCCGCGTACCAGTATAATTGTGCATAAACATCATCCAAACGCAGCCGCTCCGGCAGGAACTGCTCAAAGCCGCGTATGAACAGAACCTCCGACGCTATTTGGTAGTTATTCGAAGCAACGCCCGCATTGGTCGCACAGTGCATCACATAGACATCGCGAATTTTACAAATCCGCATGACCGCGTCCAACTCTTCTGGCGTCGCCGGCCCGCGGATCTCGTATCTCTTCCCTGGTTCAAAATATATGTCATCAGGATGCGGCAGGAACTGAGGCTCGGGGCGGCCATCCTTGACCGCAGCTTCGATTTCCGCACAACAGCCCGCTACGTACGCATGAGCGATCTCATTCTCGTCAGCAATCGCTTGTGCTTCTTCTCGCTCAGCTCGTTCGACACGCTTGAGGAAATATTCCTGCGCGTACGAGTTTCCCTGCGCGGCAGCTTTCAACTGAGCACGCAGCACAACCTCTCGCGCAGATAGCTTGAGAGATGTTCCGTCCTTCTCGTGAACGCTCAATAGGCGCCGGCTCTCAGCGAGAATAGCGTCCCGCATCCCGGAATCGGATGGAGCTGGCTCCGCTGCGCGCTTGCGAGGACGTCCGTTTGGGTTGCCGGATGTGCCCTTCTGGAACCGCGAATGCACAGGCGGCTTCCCGTAGCCGACACCTTCGAGCACCGCTTTCCGGACGCCTGTAACAATGTCCTCGCTGAGCTCCTTCTTTGTCATTCCAGCACCGCAAGCCTCTCCGCAGAGACGTCTTCAAACGACTGCTTCGAACAGGCGTGAACCGCGCGTTGACCAGTGAGCCGCTCCCAGCGCGCAATAATCACATCGCAATACCCCGGGTCGTACTCAATCAATCGCGCACACCGGCCAGTAATTTCAGAAGCAACGAGTGTCGATCCCGAGCCTCCGAAGATATCCAGCACCACCTCTCCCCTTCTGGAGCAATCCCGAATAGCGTCCGCGACAAGTGCCACGGGCTTGACCGTCGGATGCATGGCAAGCTCTTCGGACCGGCTGGCCCCGATGCTGCTGATTCCCGGATAATCCCAGACGTTCGTTCGATATCGGCCCGTCTCACCAAGGCCAAAGCTGTTCGTGTGCGGCGCCGTACCGACCTTGAACACAAAGATCAGCTCGTGCTTCGAACGATAGAACGTGCCCATGCCACCGTTTGTCTTGTTCCAGACGCACAGGTTCTTGAGCTCGGTGAAAGCTGCCTTCCCGGCCTGCAGCAGCTCACCCATGTGCCGCCAGTCCATGCAAACGAAAGCGATGGCACCATCCCGACAGGCGTTTGCGGCGGACCCGAGTGTCTGCCGGAGAAACGCTGTGAACTCATCGGACGACATCTCCCCTGTGGCGAAGGCAAACTCTCGGTGCTTGACGCGACCGAGCCCGCAGACATTCCCGTCGATCGCTACGTTGTAGGGCGGATCCGTAAACATCAGATCTGCCTGCTCATCGGCCATCAGCATAGCCAGAGCGTTTGGGTCGCGGGCATCGCCACAGACAAGGCGATGCCGGCCGAGATGCCAGATATCACCGGCGCGTGAAACGGGATGAACAGGAGGCACAGGAAGCTCGTCTTCTGGGCCGCCTTCTTGCGTCGATAGTTCGCGAGCCTCATCAAGAACAAGATCGATCTCTGCGAGCGAAAACCCCGTGAGCTCGACATCAAAATCGATATCGATCAGAGCCTGGATCTCTTCGGCGAGAAGATCCGCATCCCAGCCTGCGTTGAGCGCGAGCTTATTGTCAGCCAAGACGTAGGCCCGCCGCTCTTCGGCGGTGAGATGAGACAAGCGCACCGTCGGCACCACCGTCATGCCGATTTGCTTCGCAGCACGCACTCTCCCGTGGCCTGCAACGATTTCACCGCTGTCGCTAACAAGCACAGGGTTGGTGAAGCCGAACCGCCGAATGCTCTCGGCAATCTGAGAGACTTGCTTCTTAGAGTGCGTTCGAGCGTTGTTTGCATATGGTCTCAGCCGTTCGACTGGGACCATCTCGATTTTGGGATCGAACATATGCTGTGCCGAGGTATCTCGCTTCGTCTCAACGTTAGACGCGGAACGAACTCACACGATTAAACTCAGCAAGAGCGTAGGTGATTTGCGCCGCGTCACCAAACAAGATGAGATGGCATTTTGCGATCGGAGCACGAGCCAGCACGAGTTGAATGTCGGCGGTTTTGAAACTGGCCCAAGGTGGGAACTGGCGACCGATGCCGTCCCTGCTCAGGCACCCTCGCCTCGAATGTACAGTGTTCCGGAAGCTAACATCGCTTCGGCATTTTTTATTGCCGCTTCGACGCTCTCATTCGGTCCATGCTTGACCAGAACTGACTTCAGTGACTCCAGAAACTCTTCCCATTCTTCCCTCGGCGCAAACGGGGTCGGATCGTCGATCAATGAAAGTGTGCGCCTATCCATTAGCGTGCTCCCTTCACCATGCGCGACAAACGACGACATTGGGGGGAAGGGCGCGCCTTTCAAGGGAAGGGCCCTCCAATCCCGAGCTGTCGCCCAGAGAAGCGACCGACATATCCCGAATGAGACCCACCCTCGACCGGGTGGCGCGCACGACCGCCCACCTGGCGCATCAGTTGACCCGAATATCGGCTCGATCATCCCACTTGGAGAGCCAAGACGTCCCGCATAAGGAGGAAGCGAACCGGTAAAATTACCTGTTTCCACACTCAGAGCGCGCTAATTTCCCTGTAAACGGAGACTGGTTCGCACCAGACTGCCAGCACAGCCACCGTATAACTCATTTATATTGCTGAATATTTTGTAATTTCTGCAGACGGAATATCGCCTGCAGATTCCGCGCCTTAGCGACATGTTTTTTCGATTCCGCACCACCCTGCGCGTCTCAGGGCGGCGTTCTCCGGCCATTCGGCCGGTTTATCGCTGTCGCCCTTTTGCGGCCGGTCAATCCTGAGACGAGCGAAAGGCGATCGGTTTTCGATGCTGATTCCAGGATGATCCCGATAGGAACATGGCCCGCTCCCATCGCGAGAAGGCAGCCATGCACGCGCGCGCATCAGAAGGAAAAACTGATACCCGCGCCACCGTAGGCGCCGCTGCTGCCGCCGCTCGATGCGCTGCTATCTTCGTCAGCCCATTGATAGCCGCCTGAGAGCGACAGTATGCCGTAATGCATGCCGACCGGGATGTTGACAAAGCCGCCGAGCCGTTGCGCGTCGTACCCGTTGTTTCCATGCGCCAAGCCTTCGACACCCAGCACGAACCGTCCGACCGGGGTGCCGACCCGGGCACGCGTCCAATAGGTGTCGAACGCGGTCGAGTAGCTGGCGATCAGGCCCACGTAGAGCGGGCTGCCCGTCGCGGTTTCGTAATCGCCAACGATCTTGAGGCCCCACTCGTTGCCGTCGATGTCGTTGAATGGATCGTCGGGTGAAAGCTCGTGCCCCTGAAACTCGACGCCGGCGTATACGCCCAGCCGATGGCTCGGACGAATGAACTGGTAGCCAATCATAAGATCGAAAATCCCGGCGTCGCCGTCGATGCCGATCGGTCCTGCGCCGAAGTCGGTGTCGTACTCGTATTCGACATAGACACCGAGAGCGCGCAGCATCACGCCGTCTTTACCGAGATCACCATTAACAGCCTTGATGGCGCCCGCATGCGCAGCGAATGCATCCTTGGCGAAGTCGCCGCCCGTAAAGACAACGGTGGACGTTGGCCCGGAAGAGCTGTGTTCAAACGACGAGCCTGGAGTGGAAATTCCCAACGTGCTCGCTGCTACCGCTGTCAACATAATGCGGCAATATACTGTTTTCATAAAATTCTCCTGCTGGATACCGAAGTCAGGTCCGCCGACGCAGCACGGAGAAACGGAACAAATACGTAATGGCCTAATCTACCTCAAATCACGCGATCTGGTGTTGCAGCGAAGCGTTGCTCACGGGGATTTTTTCAGTTGCAAACGATGCGGCACCGATCTCTCGACTGATTCGCCACCCAATCCCTGCCGCGGAAGCTTATCCCATCCGACCAACCGGCCGTGGATTGCGGCCGCCACACTCTTGATCGCCACATAGTAGATGAGCTGCCGGTAGCAGAAGCGTTGCAGAGCCAGCATCGGGAAAAGAGCGATCGGCATCCGGCGCCCGTCGAGCTTGTAGGCGACAACCGCGACGGCGAATTCCAGAATGTGCCAGATCGCCCAGTAACTCAGGATTGCAAGCGTACGCGGAGATGCGGCGGCCATGCCGTTTTGAATGTAGTGATAGACGTCGGCACCGATGCTGAGCAGGAGCAACAGATCGACGATCGGAGAAACCAGCGCGAACAGGAACTGGAACAGAAGGATGTTGGGTAGCGCGAAATACTTTACGCCGTGAGCGCCACGCTCACGCAACGCGCCGATATGCTTGAAAGCCACCTGCAGCATTCCGAACATCCAGCGGAACCTTTGGCGTAGAAACAGGCCGAGCGTTTGGGGCGCCTCGGTTCTGGCGAGAGCCGCGGGTTCGTAGAGGATGTGCCACCCCGCACGCTGAAGCTTAAGAGTGAGGTCGGCATCTTCGGCCAGCGTATCCTCCTCGTATCCGCCGACGTCGAGCACGGCATCGCGACGCCACGCACCGATCGCGCCCGGTACGACGATAATGCCGTTAGCGACCTCAAGCGCCCGCCTGTCCAAGTTCTGGCTCACCACATACTCCAGGGCCTGGAAACGCGTAATCAACTTCTTCGCATTGCCGACCTCGACGGCGCCCGCGACGGCACCGAGCTTCGGGTCCACGAAATGGCGCGACAGCAGGCTTACAGCGCGACTGTCAAGTCGCGTGTCGGCATCGATTGCGACGATGATGTCGGATTTCGCGATCTCGATCCCGAAGTTGAGCGCCGTCGCCTTTCCCCCATTCGGCTTTCTGTAAACCTTCACGCGCGGATGCTGGCGGTAAGCGTTCAAGGCCACGCCGTAGGTGTCGTCCGTCGAACCATCGTCGACGACGATGATTTCCGACACGTTGCCCACGCATTCGAGCAACGATGCGATGCAATCGGTTATGACATCCGCTTCGTTGTAGGCGGGCACGATGATGGCTATCGAAGCGGGCTGCCAATCGAGGCACTTCCTCCGTTGAGCGCTTCTACTCTGTATGCAGGCCGCCACGACGATGACCGCGAGGCGCATCACGCCCAGTACGATCGCCACGTAAAACAACGCCGAGAACGCCCAATTGAGCGTACTCGCCGCGCTTAAGCCGACGCTATTGATCCCAGTCACGTATGGCGTCGCATCGTTGAGCCTCGGCATCACCTCGTCCCGAGACATACCGAGCAACTCATGAAGCGCAACAAATCGGTAGCCCTTCTCGCTCAAGCGATCGATGATCTCAGGCAGGGCTTCAACAGTCTGTCCTCGGTCGCCACCTGCATCGTGGAGAAGAATAATGTTTCCGCTCTGCATCTCGGCGTACTCGACCGTGCGCTCGACGATTGTTTTCGTGCCGGGACGTTCCCAGTCCAGCGGGTCGATCTGAAGCCCAATCGAAATGTAGCCGAGCGCGGCTGCGCTGATGAGCGTACGTGCTTCATCGCGAGTGGACGGCTCGGCATCCTTGTTGAACGGCGGGCGGAAGAGGCGCGTGCCGATGCCGAGTTTCGCCTCTAGGACGCGCTGTGTGGCGTTGAGTTCGAGATCAAGCTGCGTTGTTCCGATGGACGACAGGTTGGGATGCGTGAAGGTGTGATTTCCAATGTCATGGCCATCGTTGTAGATGTCGCGCAGGATGGACGACTCGAGCGCGGCATTCGCACCCACGACGAAGAACGTCGCCTTGACGCCCTTGTCTCGCAAAATTTCCAGGATGCGCGGCGTGTAACTAGACGATGGCCCATCGTCGAACGTCAGCGCCAGAAGCTTGTCTCGATTGTGGCCCCATCGCGTAATCGTGAGCGACTTCGGCAATTCCTGCACGCGCTGAGACGTAATGAGATTGTGCTGGGCCTTATAGTCGATGGATCGGGAGCCCGGAGAGTTACGGTCAACCACCGTAAGCACCTCGCCGTCGCCGCTGTAGGAAATCGCATCGTTCGGCGGAAGCATCCGAATTTCATTCGCGGACGCCGAGGTGGGAACCCTCCCCTTTCCGAAGCTGGCCCACACCGTGGGTTCTTCAGTTCCCAGACGCCACAACGCCAGCCCAAACGGCTCCATAGCGAGGGCGGACGCGGTCTGATTATGCATCGTCACGCCATCGAGCATCCACACGGAATGTGAAACGTTTCCGGGCGAAACATAAGAGAACATGCCGTTCAGGCTCTGACCTTCGAACCAGAACTGCGCATCGGAATCGCCGAGGATCTCCCATGCATCGGAAACCGAGATCCTGCGCGCCGTCGGCGTCGAGCTGTGGCTCCAGTCCATGGCGTAGGAACCGAGCGCCACGATGAACTTTGATCCGTCGACGCGTTTGAATGCGTGCTCCAACTGCGCCTCGAACCAGCCTTGCGCGCTCAAGGGACCGGCCGCCGATTGCTCCCAATGCTGATCATAAGCGAGCAGGATCAGGCGATCCGCGCTGTCGGCGAGCGTCCACACATCGAACCGGCGCTCATAGGCCGGCAGCGTGACGAAAAGCGATTTGTCGATGCTTTCGAGCCGCTGTTTGAGTTTCTTCACGAACGCGAGAAACTGGGCGACGCTCTCGTCCCCAATTCGCTTGAAGTCGATGGCAATACCCTGGTACCGCCGAAGCTCGATCTCGTTGACGATGTTTCCGATGAGCGTTTCGACAGCCATGTCGGACGCGAGCAATTGCGTGACGGTCTCGCCTTCCCAAAGACCGGTCTGCACGTTGTAATTGTTCAAGACCGGAATGATCTCGAACTCCTTGCTGTTCTTCTGGAGCCAGAGGCGTGCCGTTGATTGCTTGCGCGCGTTATCCAGACGTATTCCGCCGTGTGCGCCGTCGAGATGCAGCCATTCGGGCAGGATCCCATCGAGATGTTGAATGTTCGAGCGGAGCGAAAGAAAGGCGTTCTCGTCCCAGTTGTTATAGAACGCATACCGCTTGACGCCTTTGGCGTGCTCGCCGCTCGGAATACGAGCGTGGCCGAAATTCAGCTTGTCCGTAACGTCCTGCCACGTGATCGGCAGCAAGCCGGCGGAGATAGGTGCTTTTTCGAAGACGCGCTCGAACGCAGGGAGCGATGGTGCACGCACCAAGCTGAAGGCCATACACGCCATCACGACGCATACGGATCCAGCCAGCAATCCGAGAATCGCCCGGAACGTGCCTCTTCGACGACCGCGAGGATCGAAAAACACTGGCCGCCGATCTGGCTCACGCATGAAACACTCGATGCATTGCCGGAATCGATCCGTCGGTCATTCCCCGACGGCGAGAACGGCAAAAGTTGATGATGCATTAACGAGTGTATCGTTGAGGGCTGGCCGATTACGAGCCGGCGTTTCATATACCATTAACGAAGATGGATATTGCGGCGGGCAAAGAAATGCGTCCGCCAAGGCGGCGCGGCACGCGAGCCCGTGGGGCCAGCCATGGCTGCGATTTTATCTGCCTGGGCCGATCATGCGGCGCGCGCTGACGCACGCCTCAGCGGCACCGCGCGTATCGAGGGCAAACGCGAACGCCGAAAAGCCTTGAGCGACCTCGTTCGGTACGCGTCCGTTCGGATCGCTCGACACGGAGAGGATGTCGGCGAACTCGGGCCCCACGCCGTCACACGTTGTGAGAGCCGCGGACACAAAGCCGAACGCATACGCATCCGACACCGCGCCGGAATGCGTCTCGCCTCCGGCTGCGGGCGCGATCGAAAGGCCCGTCGCCGCGACGAGCAAACCAACGAAAAAAACGGCAAACGAGCATGATCGGCTTGCCGCGCAGCCACCCGATCCCTGGGAGGATCGAGAATTGCCAAGTGAAGATCGGGAAAGCGCAGTCACCGCTGAGTTGCCATATCCAGAGTTGAGCCGGGATGGGAAGAATAAGAGACGCTCTCAAGAAGCGCGTCCAAATTTACCTTAACGTCTCCGCGTTGCCCACAGATTTCGCCGTGGTCGTGGCATGGGTCGTGCAGCGCCCTCAAGACACCCGGCCGCATCGCCCGGAAAACCGCGTTTTCCGCTCTGCGCCGACCCTGGCTTTGTAACTCCGATTGTCCCACCGGGTTCAACTTGGGACAGTCGTCGACCGAGTGAGAGTGTGTATGACGACTTCCCTTAGCCGCGTCCTCCTCGCATCCATCACGGTGTCCTTCTTCTCGTTGGTCCACCCTGGCCAGCCTCAGGCCAAGCCATACGAGGCCGCAGGAAGCCCGTTGGTCATGGATGCCGATACGCGTGAAAGGTTGATGAGCGACGCGCGTCACGCATGGTCGTACTTCGAGCGTGTCACCGGCCGCTTTGCCGGCATGCCATCGATCAACATTTGGCGGCAAGGCGCGAGCTATGGCTCCTACGACATTGCAACGATGTGGGATACGGGATCGATCATCCTCGCAACGATATCGGCGCGATCGATCGGCATCATCGACGATCGCGAGTTCGAACGCCGCATCGGCAGCATCATGAAGTTCCTCGATCGGGCGACCACGACATACAAAGGCGCGAAGCTTCCCAATTTCCGTTCAAACTCGAACAATGGCCGCTCAATCGAAGCCGGCTACGACGCGACCGACACCGGACGGCTGTTCGTTGCGCTCCACGTTCTCGACCGCGCAACCGGCGGAAAGTATAAAGCTGAAGCCCTGATGAAAAAGTGGAACATCAGCGCGACGGTTTCGGACGGCGCACTACAGGACATCAAGGGCGGAAAACTCAAACCGGCACAATCCAACATCTATCGCTATTATGTTTCGCACGGGTACCGTCTTTGGGACATTCCACACGCGCCGGTCTATTCGGGCGCATCCCCCGATTCCAGCGAGGCTGCACGCGCACGCTTCATTGAGGAGCTGAGCTCAATCGGCCCGATTTCGAGCGAACCCAGCCTGAACGAGATCGTCGAACTCGGTGGGTCGCCGTACGGGCGCGTGATCGCGGAGACGTTGAACGCAGCTCAGAAAAAGCGCTACGCCGACACCGGCAAGCTAACGGCCGTCTCCGAAGGCCCAATCGACGAAGAACCTTGGTTTACGTATCAAGGCTACGATCTCTCCCGAGGCAATGAGAAAGCCTGGACGGTCTATCCGTGGATCACGGACCCGAAATGGGCGACGCCGGAGTTCGCCGAAAAGTTCCGCTTGGTCAGCGCCAAGGCTGCGTTCCTGTGGTTTGCGGCTTATCCGAGTGAGTACACCCGCGAGCTATGGATGGCGGTTCGGGAGAAGGCCCGTGCCGAAAAATTCGGCTATCACGCAGGGATCTATGAAACGTCCGGAAAGGTGCCGAAGAGCATCGACGTCAACAGCAACGCGACGATCCTTTCGGCGATTGCATACCTCCTCAACGACCAGCAGCCGCTCACTCAGCTAAAGATTTCGCGACAGTGAAGATAGCGGTTTACAGCGCGGCGGCAGAGTGCCTGTCAGTTCGCAGAGGGACGGGCGATATAATAGAGCTGCCACAGATCGGTCAGTGTTGCGCGATCGGCTCGAAAACCCGTTTTCGTCAGAACCCGCGCCGACGCGTGGTTGTCTTTGTGAACGCGAGCCACGATCGTGCGCAGCTCCGGCCAGCGAGAGAAACTATCGCGGACAAAGGCAACAACAATCGCTGTTCCTCGCCCCTGTCCCCAGTGGCGATCTCCCAACCAATAACTGATCTCAGCGGTATCGCGTGCGAGGGAGGCCACATCGAAAAGCAAGCGTGCCTGTCCAACGACGGCGGCTTCGTGCTCAACCGCGTAGACGTCGTGATGCTGGGCCTCATTCGAAAGCGCAATCAGATCTTCCGCGGCGCGCCGAGTGATCTCACCGGGAAATGGATCAGGCAGGTATCGCCAAACTCTCTCGTTTCCGAGAAGGGCGGCGAACGTCTCTGCGTCGGACGCAAGCCACCGGCGGAAGACGAGCCGGCCAAGCGCGGGCCGCGGAAACTGCGCCGATCGAGTACCAGAGAATTGCGGCACCGGCATATCGTCGATGCAATCGAGAGGCACGAGGCCGTGATGGATCGGACAATACGCGAGTGCAACGTCATTCGCTCGGCACCACGAAATCTCGCCCGCGCTCAAGGCACCGTCCGAGCGTAGTCGCGAGCCTAACTTCACCGACGCGTTAACTTCCGATATAGCACCCATCGCCATCAATGAGGATTAGAGTTGCTTACCTTCGCCGCTCCTTAACTCAAGAATTACTGACCTCGTCCGATATTCCGGCAGCAATGGAATTGTCATTCGCGGATTTCGTCAGAGCGGATCGAAAAAATAAACAAGTGCAAATAGGCCCAGTTGTATACTGCGGGAAACTCCGGATGGTCATTTGCGGAACGTGCGGACGACAGCCATGGAAAGACGTGGGTACGCCATTCGGGCCGCCGAACCGCTCGGCGGGCAACATCGGGGCTGTGAGCGTACGAGGCGAAAAATACTGGATCGGCGCAATCAACGAACGGGATCAAGCTCGTACGCTCAAAAGCGCTGCCTTCCGAAAGTTTTTCCGCTATAAGAATGTTACTCAACCCCAACTAGAATCTCGTACTGCGGCTCACCATGAACGCTAATATTTCCTCGCGTGTCGAAATCGTTCCAGTCATTCTGTCCGGAGGCTCAGGAACGAGACTTTGGCCGTTGTCTCGGGCGCAGTACCCAAAGCAATTCGTACACGGCCTCAACGGCCAGCCAGCCGCACTTTTGAGCGCGACCCTCGCGCGTGTCGCTGCGGAAGATTTTTCGGCGCCGTTGGTCGTATGCAATAACGCACACCGTTTCCTTGTGCGCGAGCAGGCCGCTGAGGCGGGTGCCACCCTTGACGAGGTCGTGCTGGAACCTTCGGCGCGCAATACCGCACCCGCTATCGCGGTCGCGGCACTTATGACAGCGGCGCGCAATCCGGCCGCTGTGCTTGTCGTGCTCCCGTCCGACCACCTGATCGAGGACACCAATGCGTTCCGTCACGCAGTCCGCCGGGCGGCGAACATCGCGAAGACAGGAAGTCTTGTACTTTTCGGGATCGAACCGACCGGCCCGCACACAGGCTACGGCTACATCAAAAAAGGCAAGGCCGCCGATAAGGATCGCAGCGACGCGTTCGAAGTCGAGGCCTTCGTCGAGAAACCCGACCCTGCCACAGCTGAGCGTTACATGGACGACGGCGGCTATCTCTGGAACAGTGGGATCTTCGTCTTCAAGGCCGAAAGCTTTCTGGCCGAACTCGCCCGGCATGAACCCGCTGTCCTCGATGCCGCACGACAAGCGTTGGGCAAGGCGTCGAGGGATCTCGGCTTTCTACGCCTGGACGCCGAGGCCTTCGCAAAAGCGCCCAACATCTCCGTCGACTACGCGGTGATGGAGAGAACGGATAAAGCCGTCGTCTTGCCGTTGGCAACATCCTGGAGCGATCTTGGCTCGTGGGCGTCCCTCTGGGACGCGGCCCCCCGCGACGAAAACGGCAATTTCGTACACGGCGACGCCTTCGTCGAAGACACGACCGATTGTTACATCCGCAGCGAGAAAGCGCTGGTCTCCACGATCGGCGTAAAGGATCTCGTCATCGTTGAAACTCAGGATGCGTTGCTCATCGCCGACAAATCGCGCTCGCAGGAGGTCGCGACCATCGTGGCCAAGCTTAAAGCATCAGGGCGCAAGGAACATGAGCATCATGTTCGAAACCATCGCCCATGGGGATTTTTCGAGACGCTGAACATCGGTCCACGCTTTCAGGTCAAGCTACTGCACGTGGTTCCAGGAGGCATCCTCTCGCTCCAGATGCATCACCATCGGTCCGAGCACTGGGTCGTGGTCAAAGGCACCGCGCGCGTCACCGTCGATGGTCACGAGAAACTCGTGCGTGAAAACGAGAGCGTTTACATCGTCGCCACGCAATGGCACCGGCTCGAAAACCCCGGCAAGGTGCCGCTTGAGCTGATCGAAGTGCAAATCGGGACTTATCTCGGCGAGGACGACATCATCCGAAGCGAAGACATCTACAATCGCAGCCCCGATGAGACCCGATAAGCTTCTCGCGCGCCTCAAGACCACGCAGCAAAAGAGGCGAACGTTCCAATGGCGATGTCCGGCAAGCGTTTTGAGGTCCAAGCCGGTCCCTCAAGGGCCAGCCCGCTCCGACCGCCGCGATAGACTATCGAGCAGGACACCGGGAAATACGGCGAGGCACTCGGCGTAGCGCCGGGCGAGACGGCCGGGGTTCAGAAGCATCCGCCATAGCCACTCAAGCCCCATGGCCTGGAAAGCCTTGGGCGCCCGCTTCTGGTGCCCCGCGAGAAAATCGAGGCCCGCCCCGATGCACAGAAAGGAAACGCCTTCGATTTCCCGTGCGCATCGGTCAGCAAAAATTTCCTGCTTGGGGGCGCCCAGCGCAACAAAACATAGACGTGCACCGGAATTGCGAATGGCTTCCATGGCTTCATCGGCCGGCTCGGAGAACGGCGAGAACCCCTGTTCGGGTGCATATGTGCCTGCCACGTCGAGCTCGGAGATCAAGGTCGTGAGATGGCGTTGCGCGCCGGCCAGAGAACGCGGCGTCGAACCGAGCAGGAACACGGGCAACCCCCGCCGGCCAGCCTCTTCGCAGAGCGGCACGATGAGATCTGCACCCGTTGTCCGCGAAAGGCGCCGCCCCTGCAGGCGCCCGGCAAGAACAATCGGAAAGCCATCGGCAAGCACGATACGAGCACGCTCGTACGCGGCCCGGAAGGCCGGGTTCGTACGAAGTTTCACGACGTGGTCGAGATTGAGCGTGAAGACCGAGAACGACTTGCCGGAAGCGACATCGTCACAAATGCGACACGATGCCTCTTTCAACGACAGTGTCTGTACGCTTACGCCTTCGACAAAAAAGGGCTCGGCACGCACGCTGAAACATCCCTCAAAACTCGCTTTATGCTAGCTAGCATGTGCCTGTCATGGTTCCAAGAACAACGTGCTTCATTCTTTACCGGCATCATTGCGGGAAAACGAACACGGCAAAATTGTCGCCGACACCGGGGCCCGGTTTCCCGTCTTGAAGGCGATGCAAGACTTTCGTCCACGTTTTGAGATGCCGCATTTACCCTATGCTGTGCCTATCCAGCGCTCCCATAATTTTTACGTTTTCCGATCGTCCGCAATCGCATAGGCTGATGATTAACTGAACGCGGCGGAGGAGAGCGGAGGCCTTGGTGGGCTTGTCCGAACTGCCGCAGGCGCGGGTATCCGCGCAGCGGCCAAACGCCCGCCTATCGTCGAGACTGCGATTGCGCTAGCACGCTGTAAATTTACAGATCCGCGCTCTTGACCACAGAGGGACTGGAGACACGACCGAGATGTCTGACAGCGGCAGCAGCGTGTCGCAGAGCGACATCGCCATTATCGGGATGGCCTTGCGCGTTCCCGGCGCAAATTCTGTCGAGGAATACTGGCAGAACCTTCGCGGTGGCGTGGAATCGATCGAGACTCGCACACCCGAGCAACTCATCGAAGCCGGGGAAAATCCCGAGAAAATCCGCCATAAAAACTACGTGCCGCGCACGGCAGCTCTTTCAGGCTTCGCGGAATTCGATGCCGAATTCTTCGGGTTCAGCCCGAAGGAAGCCGCTATCATGGACCCGCAGCACCGCCAGTTTCTCGAATGCGCCTGGGAAGCGTTGGAAGATTCGACGCGTCCGCCCGCACGCATCAACGGGCCCGTCGGGGTATTCGCCGGTTGCGGAATGGGAAGCTACTTCTATTTCAACGTTTTGAGCCACCGCTCGCTCGTTGAGAACGTCGGGCTGTTTCTTCTCCGCCATACGGGCAATGACAAAGACTTCCTCGCGACGCGCGCGTCCTATCTGTTCGACCTGCATGGGCCGAGCATCAACGTTCAGACGGCCTGCTCCACCTCGCTCGTCGCGGTTCACCAGGCCTGCCAGAGCCTTCTCAACGGCGAGTGCGAGATGGCGCTCGCGGGCGGCGTCACCATCGAGCTGCCCCACCGGCGCGGCTACGTCTACCAGGAAGGCGAGATCCTCTCGACCGACGGCCACTGCCGTTCGTTCGACCATCGCGCATCCGGGACGGTGTTCGGAAGCGGTGCCGGCGTCGTCGTGCTGCGCCGCCTCGCCGATGCGATTGCGGACGGCGATCCCATCCATGCGGTCATCAAGGGAAGCGCCGTCAACAACGACGGTGCCAGCAAGGCAGGCTACCTCGCGCCGAGCGTCACCGGCCAGGCGGAAGCCATCGTCGAGGCGCAAGCGATAGCTGGCGTCGATGCGGAATCGATTGGCTACGTGGAATGCCACGGCACCGGCACGTATCTCGGAGATCCGATCGAAATCGAGGCGCTGACGCAGGCGTTTCGCCAAACCACCAACAAAACGGGCTTCTGCCGCGTCGGGTCGGTGAAATCCAACATCGGCCATCTCGATACCGCCGCAGGTGTCGCGAGCCTGATCAAGGCCGTGCTCGCCGTAAAGAATGGCGAGATTCCGCCTACGCTCGGCTTCGAAAAACCCAATCCGGCAATCCCCTTCGCGACGAGCCCGTTCGTGGTTGCCGACCGCCTGACGGATTGGCCGTCCGGCCCGGCACCGCGACGCGCCGGCGTCAACTCGCTCGGCGTCGGCGGCACCAACGCCCATATCATCGTGGAGGAGCCGCCAAGGCTCAAGGCCACGGAAGCGCGGACCGAAGCCGGCCCGCACGTGTTGGTCCTCACCGCCAAAAACCGTAACGCCCTCGACGACGGCGGACGGCGGCTTGCCCGGCACCTCGATGCGAACCCGGACGCGCTGCTCCAGGACGTAGCCCATACGCTGCTCGACGGGCGGCGTCATTTTGAGCACCGGCGCGTCGTCGCCGTGTCCAACCGTGCCGACGCGATCGGCATTCTCGCCGAGCCTGATAAGCACCGCGTGTTCACGCATACGCCGGTCGAGGGCACGGCGGATGCCGTCTTCATGTTCCCGGGCGGCGGGGCGCAGTATCCGCACATGGCCCGCAGCCTCTACAGGGACGAAGCGGCTTTCCGCCGGATCGTAGATGAAGGACTTTCTTATCTCCCTGCGGCAGCCAGCCAGGAGATCCGCGAGATATGGCTCGCAACCGACGGACCTACACCCGGTGCCGCGGAGCGCTTTCTGCGACCGTCGCTGCAGCTTCCCGCAATCCTCATCGTCGAGGTGGCGATAGCACGTCTTTGGATGAGCTGGGGCGTGAAGCCCACTGCGCTGATCGGCCATTCCATGGGCGAGAACGCTGCGGCTTGCATCGCGGGCGTGCTGAGCTATGAGCGCGCTGTCAATCTCGTCCGTCTTCGCGGCGAGCTGTTCGAAGAGATCTCCCCCGGCGGGATGTTGAGCGTCGCGCTCGGAGCCGCGGCCCTGAAACTGCGCCTCCCTGACGATCTCGACCTCGCCTCGGTGAACGCGCCGGAACTCTGCGTCGTCTCGGGGGCGAATTCAGCGCTCGAAGCCTTCCGTGAAGCACTTGCCGCCGACGACATCGACGCAAGCCGCATCCCCATCGACATCGCAGCCCACTCGCGGATGCTGGCGCCGATCCTCGAACGTTTCGAAGCCTTCCTCAAGGCGACGCCGCTTTCGACCCCTCGCATTCCCATCGTCTCCAACCTGACCGGCACCTGGCTCACCGCGGACGAAGCACAGGACGCCACCTACTGGACGCGCCATCTCAGATCTACCGTGCGGTTCGGCGACGGGCTCGGCCTGCTCGCGCAAACGCAGTCACGAGTGTTCATCGAGGTTGGCCCCGGGCGTGTGCTTGGCTCGCTTGCCAAGGCGCAGGGCATTCCCGCCAATCAGGTCATCAACAGCCTGCCGCACGCCGACGAGACGCTCGACGATCGCCTCTTTTTCCTGACGGCGGTGGGTCGCGCATGGGCCGTGGGCCTCGACGTTCCGCTCGACCGGCTGACCATCGACACCGCGCCGCGCCGGGTGAACCTGCCCCCCTACGCGTTCCAGCATGAGACCTACTTTCTCGAACGCATCGCGCCGTCGAGTGCGGCAGAGAGCGAGGCCTCGCCCGTCAAACTGCCGGATATGGCGAACTGGGGATGGGAACCGGTCTGGAAGCAGGCATCGCCCGACGTCAGGATCGACGCCGCTGACACGCCCGCATCATGGCTGATCTTCCTCGACGGATCGCCCCTCGGAGATACCCTCGCCCACCGCTTGCGCGAACTCGGGCATGAGGTCGCGACCGTCTCGCTCGGCGACACATTCGGCGTCGTCGCGCCCGGCAATTACGTCCTGTGCCCCGAGCACGGACGCGAGGGATACGACGCGCTTCTGAACCACCTCGCCGCCGAGCGCGGCCTGCCGCAGCGGATCGTCCATCTTTGGCTTCTGACTCACGACGAGAGCTTCCGGCCCGGATCGAGTTTCTTCCATCGCAATATCGAGCGCGGATTCCTCAGCCTCCTTTGGCTTGGACAAGCGTTGAGCGAGATCGGCGCAACCGAGCCGCTCCAAATCACGGCCGTAACCAACGGCATGCAGCGTGTCGGGAACGAGGCGGTACGCTATCCGGAGAAAGCGACACTGCTCGGACCCGCCCAGGTGCTACCGCGCGAAATGCCCAACGTTTCGGTGCGCGTCGTGGACCTTCCGCTTTCGCCAGACGCGCGCCTCGGCCTCTTGGCGCGCGAAAGAGCGCGTCTTCTACGGTATCTCGCCAACGCAAGCGCGGATAACGATCCCGAGGATGTCGTTTTTTCCCAGCTTTGGGACGATCTGCTTGCAGCCAACGGCAGCGAGATCGCCGCCTATCGCCGGGGCCGCCGCTGGGTTTTAGGTTTCGCGCCGCTCACGCTCGACGACGCGTCGCAAGGCGAGACAGCCTTCCGCGAGCGCGGCGTCTATTTGATCACCGGAGGCCTTGGAGAACTGGCAACCGCGTGCGCCGAAGACTTGGCGCAGCGCTTCAAGGCGCGCCTGGTTCTGATTGGCAGAACCGAATTGCCTGACCGCGAAGAATGGCGTGACTATCTTGCCGCGTTCGGCACGCGCGACAAGATCGGCCGGGCCATCGCCGCCATCGAACGCATCGAGGCTGCCGGCGGCGAGGTCATGATCGCGAAGGCCGACATCACCAATTCCGAAGCTATGCGCACCGTCGTAACCGATGCCAAAGCGCGCTTCGGCGCCATTCATGGAGTGCTGCACGCGGCCGGAGTGGTGAAGGACGACCTGATCGCACTCAAGAACCCCACGGACATCGAGGACGTGTTCGCGCCCAAGATCCACGGCACGCTCGTGTTGGCCGACGTGCTCGCCGATGAGCCACTCGACGTCATGGTGCTCTTCTCCTCGACGAGCACCGATACGGCACCCGCCGGCCAAGTGGATTACGTGGCCGCAAACGCATTCCTGAACGCTTTCGCAGAGACCCGTTCGGGCGCGCCAGGGCGCACGCTCGCGCTGCATTGGGGCATCTGGAAAAATGTCGGGCTCGCGGCCCGCGCCATCGCCGCGGCCGAGCACCAGGATGCGGCGCCGAAGGTGGAACCGGCCCGCACGCCGCTGTTCGACAGGCGCCTCAGCAGCGCCCGCAGCGACTGGCTCGAATCCCGCCTCGCCAGCACGCGCCAGTGGGTGCTCGACGAGCACCGCCTGAAGTCGGGCCATGCCATCTGGCCAGGCACGGGCTACATCGAGTTCGCAGCCGAAGCGCTCGCAGAGCACGACATCGGCGGACCGTTTGAGATCGAAGACCTCACATTCCTGCGTCCGCTACACGTTCCGGACGAAACGCCCCTGGTCGCGCGCGTCACACTTGCCAAAGACGGCGACGGCTACATGTTCGCCGTCGAAAGCGAGCGTGGTATCGAGGGCGCGACAACGCCGCTACGGCACGCGGAAGCCAGGGTCAGCGCGTTTGTCGGCCCGCGCCCTGCCCGCATCGACATTGCGCAAGTGCTCGCCTCTTGCAGCCAGACAACTCACGCAGCAGAGACGGGTCTCGCACTCAAATCCGCACAGGACGGCAATCTCAAGTTCGGCCCTCGCTGGCAGGTCTTGCGCTCCGTCGCGCTCGGCCAGGGCGAAGCGATCGCACGGCTCGCGCTCGACGACGCGTTCAAGACCGATCTCGACGACGGCTTCCTCGTCCACCCTGCGCTGCTCGACATCGCGACCGGCTACGCCATGGATTTGATCCCAAACTACGATCCCGGCGCCGGCCTTTGGGTGCCGATGACCTACGGCCGCATCCGGGTGTTTGGGACGCTGCCGGCTTCGCTGTGGAGCCACGCGCGCCTCAACACGGCGCGGGAACTCGGCGCGGATTATGCCACCTTCGACGTCACCGTCACGGACGATGCCGGCCAGGTCCTGGTCGCCGTGAACGGCTTCACCGTGCGGCGCCTTCCCGCAAACATCGACCTTGCAGCTTCGCTTTCCACCGAGGCGGAGGGGGCCGCAGCGACGCGCGCGCCAGCCGGCGGAACGGAACTCAGCCCTGCGCTTCAGCGCCTCGCAGCCCAAGTCGACCAAGGCATCCTGCCGGAAGACGGCTTCGAAGCGTTGCTCCGCGCCGTGGGGACCGGAAAATCGCAGGTCATCGTAAGCTCCATCGATCTCGCGGCCCTTCGGCGTGCTGCTGCGCGCGTCGATGGGATCGAGGCGGCCTCGACCACCTTCGAGCGGCCCAACCTCGGCGTCGACTTCATCGAGCCTACGACCGATGTCGAAAAGACGCTGGCCGGTTTCTGGTCCGAGCTCCTTGGCGTGAAAGCAATCGGCACGCAGGACAACTTCTTCGATCTCGGCGGGCATTCTCTGATCGCAGTGCGCCTGTTCCGCATGATCAAGGCCGCCTACGCCGTCGACTTCCCGATCTCTGTGCTGTTCGAGGCGCCGACGATCGCTCAATGTGCCGCGTTGATCGAAGAAACCTCGCCGAAGGCCGGCGAACCCACGGGCAAAAGTGCGACAGTCACGGCGCTCGATCGGCCCAAGCTCCGGCATGTCGTGCGGATGGACGCGGGAAAGGAGACCCGCCGCACCCCGTTCTTCCTTGCCGCCGGTATGTTCGGCAACATTCTCAACCTGCGCCATCTCGCGGTCCATATCGGCACCGATCGTCCCGTCTACGGCCTCCAAGCCCGCGGCATCTACGGCGGCGAGGCGCCGCACGAAACCTTCGAGGAGACGGCGCGCGATTACCTCGCGGAAATCCGAACGGTGCAGCCGGAAGGCCCCTACCTGATCGGTGGCTTCTCAGGCGGCGGCCTTGTGGCTTACGAGATGGCGCAGCAGCTTCGCAAGGCCGGAGAAAAGACGGCACTCGTCGTTTTACTCGATACGCCCTACCCCGCGGACGTACCGCTCTCGATCCAGGATCGGATCCTGATGAAGCTCCAGGACATGGAGCGGGAAGGCGTGGCGTTTTTCGGAAACTGGGCCCGCCGGCGTATAGCGTGGGAACGCAGGCGCATGGAAGCGCGCCGCAGGCCCGAATCGCCGAAGTCTGCCGAGCAATTCCACAACGAGGAGCTTGAGGCGGCGTTTCGCCGGGCGCTGTCACGCTACCGGGGCCAACCCTACGGAGAGCCGGTGCTACTCATGCGACCCAAGCAAGACGTACGCTATCGCGTCACGGGCAACCGTGCCCTCAATGAGGAGCGCGCTCTGCTGCTGCCCGACAACGGCTGGGCGCCTTACGCAGCAAGTCTCTCGGTGCAGGAAGTCCCGGGCGATCACGACAGTATGGTGCTGGAGCCGCACGTGCGCGTTATGGCCAGCCGCCTGCGCGAGGCACTGGCGAGCGCCGACCGTGGCCCATCATCTCGGCCGATTGCCGCAGAATGAAGTTATGGTAGCGCGGCGACATCCAACACGATCGCGCACGCGATGGATGCACCGGCGATTCTAAAGCGGCCCCGCACAGCGGGGCCGCAGATCGCAATCACCTCATCGCACAAATACGACGCGCAAAAAGCTTCGCATCCCACGTCGAGGCTGACGGAAACCTCATGAAACTCCAGCATCCGGCGCGTAAGCGGATACTGGCATTTGAACGCACACTCCTTTGCGCCGAAAAGCACGCGGGCGAGCACGCCGCGCTCGGCTGCCGGGCGTCTGCCGAGCCACGCCAGTTCTTCGGGACGGCAAATCAGTTCGTGGAGATCGGCGGGTAGAGGCTCGGCCGGCTCCAGATCGATGCCGATCGACCGTATGCCGTCGGCGATGCGCCCCGCGGCAGCAGCCGCATAACGGTCGTCATGCGTAATGCTGCCGACGTAATCGGTCGGCCAGCTCGGCAGGCGATCCGAGCCAGCCAGCAAGGGAGACGGCGACGCGCCCAGAGCCGCAAGGACACGACGCGCGCACGTGCGCCCCGCCGCGTATTCTTGCTTGCGGCGGAGAACCGCGTTGGAAACGGCCGCTGCCTCTTCCTCGCAGATCGTGACGGAGGGGTCGCCGATCGGGATTTCGGCAAACGCAATTCGTTTGTCGAAGAGGCCGGAGAAAGCGCTCACGACACGTCGCGCGCACGCCCGGGATCGCGGCGTCCGAGCATCGCTTGGCGGCGCATCGCTGCACGGTTGGCCACATTCTCAAGGTGCTTATCCGCCTGGCCTCGGTCGCGAACATGGCTCGCGAGCCCCTTCACGGTCGGGAAACGGTAAATGTCGGTGATCGTAATATCCGCCGCAACGTTGGCCTTGAGATCGCGGTGAAGCTGAACGGCAAGCAGCGAATGCCCGCCGATCGTGAAGAAGTTGTCGGACGCGCCGACTCGCTCCACACCGAGCAACCGCTTGAAGGCGTCCGCAAGACGCACCTCAAGATCGTCCGAGGGCGCCACATACTGGACCACGGGTGCCGCTTGGCGCACCTCGTCCGGTCGCGGCAACGCTTTCCGGTCCACCTTTGCGTTCGGCGTCAGCGGGAAGGCAGTCATTGTCACGAAATGCGCCGGCACCATAAAATCAGGAAGCTCTGCCGAGACGTGAGCCTTCAGGGCAGCGTCGGAGACAGGCTCGCCTTTGAAGCGAACATAGGTGACGATGCGCGTGTCGTTCGGCTCGTCCTCTCGCACCACGACCACCGCCTCCGCGACATCGGGATGGCAACCGAGGCGGGCCTCGATTTCACCGAGCTCGATGCGATAGCCGCGCACCTTGACCTGATGATCCGCGCGGCCGAGGAAATGGATCTCGCCGTCCTCGCCGATCCGGACCAGGTCGCCCGTCCTGTAAATACGGCCACCCGGCACAAACGGGTTGTCGAGGAAGCGCTCGGCCGTGAGGTCTTCGCGTCCGAGGTAGCCGCGCGTGACACCATCGCCGCCAATGTACAGCTCACCCGCCGCTCCTGACGGCACGGGATGCAGTGCGTCATCGAGGACATAGAGCTGCGTGTTGGCGATAGGCGTACCGAGCGGCGCCGAGCCGCTCCCCCCGGACCGCGCGGGGCCGGTGGACGACCAGATCGTCGTCTCTGTCGGGCCATACATGTTCTCGACGGTCGCGGAGGTCGCCTGACCGAGCGCCTCGACCAGGCTGGGCTGCAGCGCTTCACCGCCGATGAAGAGGTGCCGGACAGCAGAGAGCGCCTCGCGATCCTCGTCGCTCATCAGCACCATGGTGGCCATCGACGGCGTGCATTGAAAATGCGTAACGCCATGGCGGCGAACGAGATCGGCGAGACCGTCCGCCGCGACATCCGTGATAACGCTCGCGCGTTGTTTCAAACCGGATACCACCTCCGCCAGAGGCTCAAGCGCGGACAAGGCCCGCTCCATCGGCACGCCGAAGTCCACGAGACAGGCGATCTCGTTCACACCGATGGCCATCACCTGCTCGGCCCGCGCCAGCGCATCGTCCACCGTGCCGAAGAGACCGCTATCGTCGAAGTAGCGCAGGAATGCGAATTCGAGGATGGCATCCATCTCATCCGGATCCAGAGACTGGAGGTCGATGTCCATGGGCTGCGTAGCACCCTTGGGCTTCTTGAAGGCAGGGAACGCCCACGCATATTGCTTGATCAGCGCCGCGGCGCTGCGCAGATACGCCTTCATCGGCTCGCGAGCGGCCGTGCGCACCTCTTCCCGATCGTTGCCGATCAACGTGTGCAGCATCAGCGTCACGGTGTAATCGTCCGGATTGCGGCCGGTCTCTGCCAGCGTGTCGCGATAGATTTTGACCTTCTCGGCCACCTCTTCGATGGATTGGCCGAGCAAATGCGTCAGCACGTTCGCGCCAAGCCGCGCGGCCTCGCGATACGTGTCCGGATTGCCGGCGGTCGTAACCCATATTTTGAGTTCGGGACTGACCGGGCGCGGCTGCGTTACGACATTGACCTGCTTGCCGCCCGGCGCGTCGAACGGAACCGCTTCGCCCCGCCAAAGGCGGCGCACGACATCGATATCGCGCAGCAGGGCGGTCTTGTTGTGCGGCGGCGCGTTCTCCGGACGCAGCAGGAAATCTTCCGGCATCCATCCCGACGCGAATGCAATGCCCACGCGCCCGTTCGAAATGTTGTCGATGACCGCCCACTCTTCGGCAACGCGGGCCGGATGGTGAAGCGGAAGCACGCAGCTTCCAGCGCGGATCTCAAGGGTCTTGGTCACCGCGGCAACGGCAGCGCCCGTGACCGATGGATTGGGATAGGGCCCGCCGAATGCATGGAAATGGCGCTCCGGCGTCCAGACGGCCGAGAAGCCGTGCGCGTCGGCGAAACGGGCCCCTTCGAGCAGGAGCTGATACTTGCGTGATCCTGCGCCGTCGTCGTTACCCCAGAAGTAGAGGCTGAAATCGAGCCCGTGGCCACCCGCAGCACGATGCGGCGTAGCCGCTTGCTGTCGACCCGTATGGATGACAACGGCAAAACCGCGCGTCAGCGTCCAAAAGAGTTCCAGCACGGATATGTCGAATGACAGGCTTGTCACCGCGAGCCACACTGGCTGGCTCCCATCGCCCGGCATGGAGATACGGTCGTCCATGCCGGCGAAGAAATTGACCACGTTGCGATGCTCGACCATCACGCCCTTCGGACGGCCGGTCGAGCCCGAGGTGTAGATAACGTAGGCGAGATTGTGCGGCTCGACATTCGCGGGCGTCGCATCTTCCGCGCCCGACAGCGCATCCTCCACGGTGACACTCCGGACGCGTCCATCTCCAGCCGGCGGTTTGAGGCCCTCCTGCGTGAGTAGAATGGACAGCCCGCTATCCTCGATCATCAGGGCGACGCGATCCTTCGGATAAGTCGGATCGAGCGGCACGTAAGCCCCGCCGGCCTTGAGAATAGCAAGCGCGCCAACCACGAGATCCAGCGACCGCTCGACGTAGAGGCCAACCGGCGTATCCGCACCGACGCCGAGGGCAGAAAGCGTTGTCGCGACACGGTCGGCCCGCGCCTCCAACTCGCGATAGGTAAGACGCGCGTCGCCCGAAATCAGCGCCGTAGCGTCGGGCGTGCGCGCGGCCTGCGCGGAAATGAGCGTATGCACGAGGGCCGCGCGATCATAGTCCCGCGCCGTCCGGTTACGCGCAACGACCAGTTCGTCGATATCCGCTTTCGATATAAGCGGCAGGTCAGAGACGCGCTCAGGCGCCTCGCCGGAAGCGAGCGCCGCAAGCAGGGCCTCGATCTGTGCGGCAATCGCGTTCGCCGCCGGCTTCGGCAGCCGCGCGCCGTCAAACAGGATACGGAGCGTTGCCGCGTCCGATGCGGCGACGAACGTCAGAACGCTACCGGGCAAACCCTCGTCTCCAACACTGCGCGCGTGCGCCGTCTGCCGAATGGCGAGCGTGGCCGGGCCGGGAGCGAGGCGCGGCGTCCGGCTCACCAGATCTCCCGCATGGCCGCGCCGGCGGCGGACTTCGGCGAGTTCGGTCTCGATAACGCGTTCAAGCGCATCGACCGTCGTCTCGTTCGTCACATCGAGCGTGAGGGGAACGCTCGGCGCGACGTATCCCCGATGCTCATTGGCCAGGGCCGCGAGATCGTCGTCAGCGTAAGCAATCCGAACGCGGGCCTTGCGCCCCGTGCGGGCAACGTACGACACCAGCGCCGCAACGGCTTTGTCGCCTCTCAGGTTGTCGGGTAGCGCGACTTCCACCGCCTCCCACTCAGGCACCGCTTCGGGAGAAGCGGGCACAACACCATCGATTTCCGGGTTCTCCGCGCCCACGAGGCGCCTGCGGAAAAACTCCTCATGTCGCGCAAGATCGGCCATGAGGATCGTTAGCCGCGCAGCCTCGGCCTCGTCGAGCGCAGGAAGGATATCACCTGCTGTCAGAACAGCGGTGAGCGGCACGGCCTGACCAGAACTGTCGGCCAGCGCCTCGATCGAAACCGCCCCATCTGCCGCGGCGACGATCGCACCATTCTCTCTGACGGATACGACGGTGCCAGGAGCATTCGGCGCCTCTGCATCCGCCACCTCAAGCGAGGTAACCGCATACGCGCCGCTCGGAGTCCGGAGCTTGGGCAAGCTCAGCGGGTTGACATAGCCATCGCCGAACGAAAGGCCGCGCACGAGCCGCCAGATTTCACCTGTCGTGCGCTCGAAATCGATTGTTGCCGCCCCTTCCGGACGATCGATCAAACCGAAATACCGGCTCGCGACAGCAGGTTGCGGCCAGCTTTTTGCCTGACAGTTCTCCACGCGATCGAGCAGCGTCGTGAAAGAGGTCATGCCCGCTTCGAAACATTTCGCATTCAACGTCAACGCCGTGTCGGCGTCGCTGATCTCGAACGCAACGTCGGCGTAAATATCCCCCTTATCGATACTGTCCGTGAGAGCGTGCCACGTCACACCATACTGGGTCTCGCCTTTCAAGATGGCCCACGCAGGAGTGTTCAGGCCAGCGTAGCGAGGAAGCGGACCATCGTGAAAGTTCGCAGCGCCTTGGCCTGCGCGCAACCAGACGGACTCTGGCACGAGCCTCAAGTTCGCGATGGAAAAGAACCAGTCGTACTCGAACGGAGCAAGATCACGGGCAAGATCGCGTGTCTCTGACGTCACCACGGAGATCCCGTGCCGCGCAGCCCACTCGACGACACTCTCGGTCGTCGTTGCAACCGCCACAACCTTATGCCCTCGCGCCAGGAGGGTCTCCCCGCACTGCACCAGGAGCGAGCCGTCGCCCATCAATACGCACGCGATCATTGTCACGAAAACCCCGAAGCTCTGTAGAGAATAAAACGCATTCTACTCGCAATCGATCTGCCATCCGAGTCTTGCGGTAGGATCAAGACGCGCATCGCTCAAAACAGTTAACGTCAATAAATGAAAAATTTACCGCATCGAAATGGTTGAACTAAAGACCTTCCGTCACGAAAACTGCGGCGGCCATCTTCCGCGACTGACCGGACTGCCTCACGGTACTGTGTCTCGTCCAGGCGCGCGTGAGCGGAATGATCGCCTGGCTAACGACCGGCAAGCCGGCGCGGGGCGGGCGGATCCACGTTGCGCCGCCGCCTCTACGGCGTCCATCGTTGGCATGGTGTGAGTGTGGGGTGTAATTCTTGATGACGCCGATTTCTGAACAATCGTTCGACGGGGTATCGGGGCGTCGGGTGCTCTATTTAACGACGGTTCTACCGCACGGCCGACAGAGCGGCGGCGAGATCTGCTCAATGAACTTCATCGAAGCCCTGCAAAACGCCGGATGCCAGGTCGATGTCGTCGGCTACGAGAGGGAGGATCGATCGGCGCCCGTTCCCCTGCCGGCC
Organism: Hyphomicrobium nitrativorans NL23; assembly: GCF_000503895.1. Classification (NCBI taxonomy): domain Bacteria; kingdom Pseudomonadati; phylum Pseudomonadota; class Alphaproteobacteria; order Hyphomicrobiales; family Hyphomicrobiaceae; genus Hyphomicrobium; species Hyphomicrobium nitrativorans. Next base: position 936,674 of record NC_022997.1, on the reverse strand, counting down.
GGGTTTTCTTCCCCAAGGCGGCTGGTGATCGAAAGCGCGCAATCTCCAACACGGTCCGCGCTCTGGATGGCGCGTGCGATAGTGAATGCACGGCCGTTCTCGGTGCAGAAGTACGTGACCAAGGAGATGGCCGATCTCGTTCGCCGCAAACTGCGCTCGAACCGATGGGACCTGGTCATTATCGACCATGTGCAGGCCGCTTGGATGGTGGCCGCCATACCCGATGACCTGCCGGTTGCATACGTCGCGCACAACATCGAACATCGGCTGTATGGCGACTATGACAAGAGGGTCGCCAAAGGCTTGCGCGGAAGGGCAAAGAGCCTAGCGTACCGGCGAGAAGCGCGGTTGTTGCGCCATCTGGAAAGGCGAACCGCAGAACGAGCGCGGGCCGTTTGGACTCTGACGGACGACGATGCGGCAGCGCTTCGATCGCTTGGGGGCGGAACGCCGGTTTGGTCGTTCAGCGTCCCGGGCCAATGTTTTGCGCATGTGGATCGGTTTCCGCCACCAAGCACCGATATCGGGCTCCTCGGGAGTTGGACTTGGGACATCAATCGGGTCGGGCTCGATTGGTTTCTTGCCGAGGTCGTTCCGAAGCTCCCGGCCGACCTCACCGTGGTTGTGGGCGGAAAAAGCCGATATGCACCTGGGACCCAAATCGGCCGCGTTCACTTCACCGGCTTTGTACCGGATGCGGGAGCGTTTCTGCGAAAGTGCCGAGTAGCGGTCATCCCGACGACGATCGGGTCCGGCGTGCAAATCAAAACCATCGAGACGTTGAGCCTTGGTGTAGCGACTGTGGCAACGCCCGTCGCGATGCGTGGCCTCCACGACGTGCCTTCTTCCGTTCGTATCGAAAGTGACGCCGCGGGAATGTCGGCGGCAATCCAAGACTTGCTCCAGGCCCCGCGTGGCGATGGTGCAGAAGGACGGCGGTGGTGGGAAGACCGGCAGGCAAGGTTCCAAGCGCAGGTCAAGGACGCGCTGGACGATCTGCTGTCGGCCGCTCGGCAGCCGCCGCATCGCAATCGTTGACCTATCGGATGGCTTGACCGCCGACCGGGCCACGAAGGACACCCGATCTCGGGGCCCTCGCCCCCTCGCTACGAGAGATCCTGATTTGATGCGCAACGCCAAATATCATCCCGACGACCATGGCTAAAACATACTGCACCTCCTGCACGACGACGACGTATTCCAGAAGAGAGTGCGCGGCTACAGTCGCCAGCCCCATGCCCAGCCCGAGCAAGAGATCGCCGCGCGGATCCCCGCGCGCCATCCAGCTATATCGAAGCGCGATCCAGATCGGGTAGAGCATCAGGATCGTGAACGCCACGAGGCCCAGATAGCCGGCCTCCGCAGCGTTGAGATAGTAGGCGTTGTGAACGATGTTGTTGAGGTTTCCTTCAAACGGAACGACGCCCGCCCGAATGGAGTAGCCGTACTTCTTACCGGCATACGCATAATGATTGGCTCCAACTCCGAATGGCTTGGCCGCGAGCATGGAAAGAGCCGTGCGATTAAACGCTGCACGCTCGTCATACTCGTCCTCCATGAGCGGGGCTGCATCGAACCTTTTCTCAAGTGAGGAAATAGCGACCGGCACCAACACCGCCGCAATCAGCACGCCGCCAAGACCCACCAACGCCTTCCGGGTGGACCAACGGCGGAGCGATGAAAGGAAGTAGGTCGCTAAAACGCCCATGACCGCGAAGCCGAGCGCGGCGCGCGACGCGATGAGCGCGGCAACAGTCAGTCCCCACATTGGAGTGAGAGCGCTCAGGATCTGACGTTGGCCGCGCAACAGAAGCGCAAAGTGCGGCATCACCACCAAGTGCATGATCAAACCCAGCGTATTCTGGTGAATGAACGTGCCCGTGGGCTGGATCAGCTTCAAGCCGAACTTCTGGTAGATCACCACGAAGAACTGGATCGCGATACCGATGGCCAAGCCTTTCAGCAATTGCATCGGGACGGCCTCGTCCGTGCAAGCCTTCGCGATGACGATCGTGAAGAAGTAAATTCTCAGGCATTGCCACAAGTAGAATACGGCTGCGAGAGGCTCGTCCGCCTGAAACACCGACAGCGATATGGCTGTCAAATAAAGCAAAAACGGAAAATGATAGCGGATGCTGTTGGTCTGGTGCCTCACCGTAAAATAAAGGGCGATGGCGATGAGATCGATCGCCGAGACTTGAAGACCCGGAACGAAGCCGAACCAGAAATCATGCCACGTGATCAGCGCAAGATCGAACAGCGGCACGACTTTGATGATGAAGGGAATGACACCGAGCAGAAGCCAGAAGTGATTACGCGCGGCCGGGTTTCCTCTCAGAAAAAGAGTGAGGGGTACGATACCGACAAGACCTATGAAAAGCGCGACGTACTTCATCGGACGCTGCATGTCCCGAGCAAGGAAATCGGCAGGCAGGCGCATTCAGGCAGCGCGAAGTCGCCATCCAGCCGCCCACGACACCACATTAGGGCGACCGTCTCTCTGGCGAAGAGGCTTCCCCGCCATGCGCGTGCAGATAAAGCCACACCCCCGCGGTCGTGCCGATCGTTTGATGCACCGTATATTCCTGCTGCATAATCAGTAATGGATGCTCGATTAAATATTCGTAGAAGGGCATGGCAAAGCGATTTGGGGAAACCCTCCGGCCCTGTGCACCCTCTTCCGTTCCGCTGATTGGCAACGGTGTCCACGGTGGCCCGAAAAGCCACTCGTGGGAGGTATCGGCCTGAGGCGCCCACCCATAGATCGTGATCCCGTCAGGCACCTGGACGCCCATCGCGAGATGATCGACGTGGAGAGGATGCTTGATGTTCCGATGGCCTAGCCCCGTCGTAAAGCTGAGGCCGACTTGATTGGCGCCGAGAATATGCGCTGATGCCACCTGCATCGTGCGCAGGATGTCTCCATCGTTGGCGATCTGGTGCGCGCGGATCAAGAGCTGGCTTTGATTGTAATCCGGAGCGAGACCTTGCCCCCAGCCGATCGGGGAAAACGGATGCTTCATGCTGGGATAAGCGAAGGAATTCTGTCCATCCACGATGAGTTTCGCCGAAGCGGTGAACAGCGCGGAAATACGGTCGCGGAGGCCGGCATTCACCGTCGAATGCGGGGCGCGATAGTACTCCCACGCTCCATCCGCCTTGTGAATGTAAGGCTCCACCTCACCGGCCCAGCCGGCTTCGAAAATTTCTCGGTACTCGTCCTCGCCGGTCAGACGAAACAGAGACCCAGCGGCTGCAACCCGATGCTCGGCGGCGATTTGCGTCAAGCTCTCCGCATGCACATCCCATGATGTTGACGCGAACTGACCACTCGCCTCCGCCAAGGATCGTGGCTCCGCATAGACAGCGTCTCGATTGCTGCTGATATTTTCGGCCGCTCGCCAGGCAGACAGCGCGCTGCTTCGATAGACCTCGGCCAACCGAGGCTTGGTTGCCCGGTCCAGAATCCCCGCAAGCTTAGCTGCAACTCCCGCATACCGATACGACGAGATCTCATCGGGCGCATAAGCGAAGACCGTCAGGTGCTCCAGATAACTGGGCGTTCCCAGCAGGGGATGCCCGGAACTCTCTATCCCGCCACGAACGCTGCCGTCGGGCAATTGCAACCGGCGAAAAAAGTCGATTGTCCAGATTGCCTCGTGAAGCACATCCGGCAGATCGTCGGCCTCCCCGTAAAGGTCGCCGTCCAACACATCGCGTAACTTCGGAATCCCGAGAGGCAACGCGCGCAACGCATCGGCAGAACTCTCGTAGACGTCGAGCAACAGATAGCTCGCGTCCAGATGATCGATGCGGCGATCCCAGTCGCCAGCATCCATGTAACCGCCCCAGTAGCTGTCGGGCGCCGCTTCGTCGGTGATCCACGGCTTCCCGCCGCCCAGATCGGCGGAAATGAAGCCGCCATGAAAATTGGAACTCCATGTCAGCGGGAGTTTCGACAACCGAACGGCAACTTGCGAACCGGGGCGGAAGGACACCGGGCGGGTGAAACCGAAACGCCCGTCGAGCGCGATGCCGCTTCTATGATTGTAGAGCCCGCCGATCGACGCTTTTCCTGCGCGGAACCAAACGTCGTCACGAACCTCGAACGCGTCGGATACGCCGAGACCCGGAATTAGGATGCGGTATGCGCCCTCCGCTTTTGGCGTCCAGCTCCCGAAATCGAGTTCGAAAACGAATGTGCCGGCACGATTGGCACTGTGAACGGGAAGCGCAACCGGAGGACCAAAGGAGTTGGGCGCTGGACTGCTGCTGGGCAGCTCACCGAGCGTAAAGGTGTCCGTTGTGACGTCACCAACGGTCACAAACCCGTTGAACTGCGCCGTAGACCCAGCGAAGCCATCCAGCCAGATCCGCTGTCCCGGGGAGAATCCGTGATTTTGCGCGCGCACCGTGAACGGCGCCGCAGCATCCATTCCGTCGATGCGGATCGCGGACTGGGACGCGCTCGGATACTCCAGCAGCGGAGCAGGAAGTCCGTTGCCCGGCTCCGGATCGGACGGAGCCGAGCGAAGTCTTATCGAAGACGAGAAATGCGCTGCACCTGTCTCATCGATGATGTGAAACGCTTTGAGGCCAAATTCTCTGAAGTCGACGGCTCCCTCAGCCGGCCCTCCAGGCAACCACAGCGAAAGGTATGCAACCTTTCCAGCGTCCGTCGCCCTATAGCCGTTCTGATTGGCACGAATGGCGATAGCACGCGTCTCTGTGCCGGCGTACTCGAACTCGCTGTCGGGCAGGGTGCCGGACGGCCAACGAATCGTATGCGATCCTTCGGACAGCGGCTGAGACAGCTTTAGATAGATGTAATGCTTCAGGCTTGCACCCGTCCGCGTATCCCCGTTGGGACCTCGGTAGATACCTGAATCATAAGGGACCGACTTGCGAAAGACGGACGTGACGTTGCCGCCCGCGATTTCCCCATAGCGAGAAGCATCGTCAACGCCTGCGCGATCCAAATACACCGCCGGAGGGGTGTCTGAAATCCGCACGTGCGCGCGGTCGGGACCGATCACCATACCCCACCGGCGTCCGACCTTGATCCAGGTGCCCTGCTCACTGCTGCTAGGGTGCGCGAGTTGCTCGATGCTCCCGGATTCGAACGGAGGATCCCTCACCTCGATCGCGATGATACTGGGCGTAGCAATCGTTATTTCATGAACGACTTGGGCGACGGCATCGGCCTTCGCACCCAGAAAAGCGATCGAGCAAACGAGCGAACCGAACGCAACGGCCACGAACCGCGATGCGGAACCTCTTCGTTGCATGCTCTGCTTGACCATTGGCTCGCCTAACCCTCGCAGGGGTTACCCTCGGTCAGTTCGAAAAGCTGCATAGGATTTCGGAATGCCGAATACGCGTTCCGTGAAAATCCTGGAATCCGGAAAAATGGTCTGAAGCTCCTTCCGCTCGACGAGCGTCGTTCCCTCGATCATTTCCGTCCAAGCGGGCAGCTCAGCCCGCCAACTCCGGATCAATCTCTGCCTCAACGACTCGGGGTAATACCACCAGAATGGCATTCCGTTATGAGCCTCGATCGGAAAATACTTCGCAGGCGTCTGGACCCAGTACTTTGGAGCGAGCCGCCGCACATGATGCGCAAAAGCAGCTCTCCGGGCCTCATCTCCAACATGCTCGATGACACTGTTGGAAAACGCGAGATCGAAGCTCTGCGTCGGCAAATCGTTGTCGCACGCATCGCCTTCGAGAAAATGAAACTTATGCTGACTGTAGCGGCGAGCCTCCGCAGCAGCCGTCTCGGAAAACTCAATGTTCAGCAGTGTGATCTCAAGGGGAACATCGATAAATTGCCAAATCATCGGAGCGCCGCCGAGGTCGATCACCCTCATGCCGGGACGAAGGTTCATCGCCGCCGTAAACGCCGCGGAACGCCGTCGTCTTGCACGTGCCTGATAGGGTCGGAGAAAGTATGCGAATGTCCGCAGCCTTACATGTTTTTTCGCCATTACGTCCGACTACATCCGATAATTTGGAAAGAACGGAATTTCACGGGACGGTCCCAGCGATCCGCTTGCAATCCTTCAGGAAAACGATTTCCGCAGGGAAATTACCGAGAAGCCACCAGGCAGGCAAGAGTGCGAGGTCAACGTGGTAATTGGATTGACGTCCGGCCGTTGCGAAGGCCGCGTGAAGGCCGTCCGCATCCCTAACGCCCGCGTCTCATGACGGTTGCGTTGACACACTCGCCCCACGACGAACTCGGCCCGCGCGAGCACCAGCCGAAGACCGTTGGACGAGCCGCCCGCCAGCCGATCCTCGGTGTCTCGCGTCATCCCAGACGAAGCTTCTCGATCATGTTCGGATCGTCAGGGGCGCACTCGATGGACCGGCCCGTTTCGAAAGGCTGGCTGGGATGAGGGGACGTCAACAAGACCCATTGAGCGAGATCGCATCCGAATTGTATCGGCCCATCGGGTAGCCCGAGATCGGCGAGCTGTTTGCGCGTCAAGGCTTCCAGGTCGGGCGAGCGGATCGAAAGGTAGATAATCGTTTGATTTTCGCCGATCAGAGTCCGGACGGCCTCAAGCGCGACCGGATGAGGTTTGACGTCCTCGAACCGAGGCTTGAAATACGGCGAACCCTGCTCCAGCAAAAAGCCGTCGATACTGACGAAGAACACGCGGTGCTTCTTCAGATAATCCCGCCACTCATGCACTGTCCCCCAATCCTGATACTTCTCGATCCTCTTGATCCGGAAAACGTGCCCGTTCATCGCGAGGTAGCTGATGATCTCCGAAATGTAGAGTTCACCTGCCGAAAGCGGCACCTGCGCTGTGAGCGCATCGTACGCCGAGAGAAAATCCGAGGTGTTGGCGAAACAATAACCCCCGACACTGAACAGATCCGAGATGACCTGCTTCTCTCGGAAGTTTACGATAGCATCCTCCTGATCGACCAGGACATAGCTTTTGTTCTGCGGATTGATCTGGCTGAATGCGCTTAAAGACGCAACGCAAACATAATTTGCGTTGGTTGGAAGACGCCCCGTCTCAAAATAATTGTCGCTGTCTTTAATCATGAACGGACCTTCCACGCCCGCGCGGCGGATCGTTTCTACGACCGTCTCCGACTGGCTTCGGGTCGGCTCGTCAAGCACGATGCAGTTCATCTCGCGCCCGAAGGCGGCGCGAAGACCCTCCCTCGCACCGAACCGCTCTTCGTGCTCTCGCAGGATGGTGAAGATGAGATCATCCGCCGGAACGCCGAGCCCCGCGACGGCCCGATAGACCATCGGCAGACCATCGCGGTCGGGCAGCATCCATTTCGGCGGCATATCAGGAAAACGCGACGATCGGCCCGCACACGGAACGATGATACGCATGACTTCACCTCGCTTGCATCGGTTCCAGCGCTGCCTGACCGCATTCCGCTACGCGTTTTGCGACAAAGGCACGATCCGCATCGGTCTTCGCATAAGGGAGTATTCGAGCGAACGTCAACCCGAGAAGTATGTAATGGCGGGACACATACTCGGGCGCGAGACGCGTAGCGACGCCGAGCATGCGTTGACGGAGCCACCACGTCACTCCGCGCGCGAGAGGACGGCCACGATGAGCGTGCCACAGCCCCTCGCATTCCTGGAAAATCTTGGACCAGTCGATCCAGTAGTGATCGAACGGCGAGGGGATCGTATCGATCAGCCACAGGCCGCCGGTTCGATCGACCAGGATGTTTTCGAACGTCAGATCGCCGTGCGCGGCAGTGGGGTGTCCGCCCGGCACCAGATCGTCCATCAACTCAACGGCCGACTGCAAAGGAGCGAGCGCAGCCGCGAATTGCGCGGATGTCCTTTCGCGAATCTGCGCCAGTTTATCGACGACGAGGCCTTTCGAAGGCGGAAGCGGATGATCTCCGACTGGAGGCGAGCTCGCAAGCCGCTCCAACAGCCTCTCAAGACGTTCGGCGAATTCGATGATGCCATCGAACGTCCCATGGGAAAGAAAATTCACGGCGTCACGGGACGGAATAAAGGGCATATCGAAGTACAGGAGCCCGTCGCACTCGCCAATGTCGAGCACGTCGGGCATCGACGCGCAACCGGCCACAAGCTTAGCCAGCTCCTGCTGCCGCAACGCCTGTTCCTTGAGCGAGGCGTTGCCCTCCCGGCGATTGGAGGCCTTGCGAACGAATGGTCTTGCCGGATCCAGAACCAGCGCGACTGTAGCGCCGGAGAAACCGGAGAGGAGAAACGTATCTCGGTATTTCCGTAGCGCAGGGTGGCGAGCACCGGCGTTCTCGGGCTCACTGAGCATTGGCCCGCCGCTCACGATCGACCGACGCCAACACCACCGCGCCAGGACGCGTCACGTCGATGACGTTCATCCCTGCCGCGGTGGCTGAGTGAACTCCTGCCTCGGTATCCTCGAACACGAGGCAGCGCGCGGCAGGCACATGTAAAGCCGTGGCCGCTTGCAGATAGGGATCGGGCGCCGGCTTTCCCTGTTCCGTGTCATCGCCGCTCACGACAACATCAAAAAGCTCGGTCCATTCCATTCTGCGAAGGATCGCATCGACACCTTCGCGATTTCCCGAGGACACAACTGCCATGCGCTTTCCGCGCCCCTGATCGCCAAGCAATTTCGACGCCGTCAGAGCTTCCGGTTTCTGCTCGGCAAGGATCCGACTGAAGAACCTCTTCTTCTCCCTATGGATCGTACGGATCATAGCCTCGTCGACTTGCCCCATCCCCGCCGCCGACGCAAAGGCCGCAATGGCGATCCTGGCAGGCGGACCGACGTGAGCGAGAAAATCCTCCTCCCGCAAGTGGTAGCCGAGCGTCTCAAAAGCCATGCTGTACGCGCGCCCGTGAAGAGGCATCGTGTTCACTAATGTCCCGTCGAGATCGAAAAGAAGCGCGTCGAACGGCTTGAGATCGATACCCAAAGGCCAAGGGCAATCTTCACGGTTTGACAGGTTTCTATGCATACGCTTTTTATCGATATCGCGGAACGAAGCTAGCTGACCGATTTATTTTAACCACCGAGCGCCGGTAAAAAAACGCTACGATAAGCCGAAGCGCGCCTCGGTTTTTGATCGTGCGCAGCACTTTACCGTAACGATACCGGAATAAGCCCTCTCGATCGTAAATTTGGTCAACGTGATGAGCGCGACGTACAACGAATCCCAATCGGGCTCGCCCCATGATCCCGTCCGCGTTGCCCTGGATTTCGAGGAAAGAGGGGAAACAGCGGAAGCTTTGGCTGTTCTAGAGCCCAGTCTCCTCGGTCCGCGACAACAGGACGATGCCTTTCAGGCAGCGTCCCGGGCCGCTTTCGCGGCGTGCTTGAACCCGTCCCTTTTGGCCGAATGGCCGGAACCGCGACGCATCGCGCTCTATAGGAACCTCGTTCTTCAGCATGCCACACCCGATGCCGCGCCGGCACTGCATGCGCGTATCGCCAGCAGCCACTCCGCCAAAACCGAAGGTGCACTTGCAAAGTCGGCTGCGGCATTGCAATCGACCCTCTCTTCCCTTTGGGAAGAAGGAGATCGCTCGCCCAGCTTTCTTCTTATGGTTCTTCTCTTGCGCCAGCATCTGAAAGGGTGGCCTTATCGAGACCAGATCTCTCTATGGCACGCGCAACTCCTACCCCATCTCACACGTCCACATTTTTCGCTACCCTACAATTGGGCATTCGATGGCGAAAACTTTCAAGACAACATCGACGATATCGACCAACTCTTGAAGTCAAGCTCAGCTCAGGAAATCGCGCGCCGATACGCGCCCTGGCAGATCATCCTGTTCCATTGGATCACGAAAGGCAGCTCGCTCGATCCCCTTCTCCCCGCAGTCATCGACGCTCTGGACGCGCGCGGCAGCGGTGAAGGCAGATCCGACGATGATATCGCTGCTATTCGCTCGCTCTCGCTGCGCGCCATCGCGCTTGGGTTTGAGACCCGCACACCGATGTTACAGGACAATGCCAAAGCGCGAGGAAGACAATGGGCGGCCTTACACACACATGAGAGCAACGGCGCGGAAGCAGAACGCGCCGCGCGCCGTCTGGCTTCGAAACATTGGCAAGCGATCAATGTTGTCCGCGCACTTAGCGGGCAAAAAATGCCCTTTCTGAAACTTGGCCATCGCCGGCCTCGCATAGCAGTGTGCGTATCCGGACAGTTGCGTGGCTACAGGCGTGCCTTTCCTTCGTGGAGTCGAACGATCCTGCAGGGAGCCGATTGCCACTTCTTCGTACACACATGGAAAATCGTCGGCCGCTCCGGCGCGGAGCCCCATCGCGCCTTTCTGCCGTTTTCCGGGCAAGAGTTCTGCGCCGCGTATCGCGAGCAGGTTCAGCGCATAGGGCTGAGCGAGGCTATGTCGCGCTACCCAAATCTATTCTTTCGACTTGGGCAAAGTGGCGAAGTCTCCAAATCCGACCTTTGTGCCTTCTACGGTACGGACGACGTCGTGATCGAGGACGATACCGCCGACTGCTTCGCCAATTGGCCCAACAGCAGAAAACTGCACTACAAGATTGCGGCGGCCCATGAGTTAGTCGGCAAACGGCAAGCCGAATTTGATCTGGTGCTCCGCATTCGTCCGGACAAGGAGCTTGGTCTCGCCGCATTCGCATGGACGGACCTCATCAGGGCGGCAACCGCCCCCGTGATCTATGCCGACATCGGATTTGGACATCAGTACACCCATCCCATAATCGGCGATCAGCTCGCTATCGGCACGCCTGAGGTGATGCGCACCTATGCGGAAACCTATCGGCTTGTGCCTGAGCTTGCCGCACTTGGCATGTTCGATTGCACGCCCGATTACCACGGACATGCCAGCCTGGCTCGAACGTGCTGGCATGCCGGTATCGATGTGAGGCGTCTTCCGGTGCGCATGGGCCGCCTGCTCGAAGCCGAGGCCATGCCAGCCGGAGAAATCGCCGGCTGCCTTGCTGAGGATGCGCGTGGGCGAATGAACACGATGGACCAGATCTTGATTGCAGCGAACCGCCGTGACCTTCAGCTCTGACGCTCCGGATGAGCCTGCCGAAGTAACTCGATATTTTGCGCCTGGCCGATCGAGCGGCAACAACTCAGATCGTGTTTCGCTGGAGAAATGACGAATGAAGATCGGTTACTTGATGAACTCCTACCCCATGACCAGCACGACCTTCATTCGCGATGAAATCCAGGCGTTAGAGGCACAGGGCGTCGAGATCGAGCGTTACGCAATTCGCCAATGGCATCAACCTCTTGTCGACGAAAATGACAAGAGCGAGCAGGGTCGCACACGCTACATTCTTACGGGACGAACGTCGGCGCTCATCTTCGACTTCATCGCCGAAGCGCTATTTAACCCGATAGGCTTGATGCGCGCGCTTGGGACTTGGCAGCGTCTGGTCCGCAACGCCGGGGGCGGCTTCGTCCGCCACTGTGCGTATCTGTTGGAGGCGGCATCTCTAAAGAGACAGACCACGCAGGACAACATCCAGCACCTCCACACGCATTTTGCCGCCAACTCCGCAGCCGTCGCATTGTTATCCGAAAGGTTCGGCGGCCCCAGCTTCAGCTTCACCGTCCACGGCCCGGACGACTTTGAGAACACCGTAAGCTTATCGCTTCGCGAAAAAATCGTTCGGGCACGCTTTGTCGCTGCCATCTCCAACTATTGCCGGGCGCAGCTGGCGAGCGCTGCCGGCATCGATGTCTGGAGCAAGCTAAAGATCGTGCGTTGCGGCGTCGACGCGGACACGTTCACACCGAGCGAGACACCGTTCGATGACAATTCCACTTTCGTGTGCGTCGGCCGCTTTTCTCGACATAAGGCTCAGGTCCTGATTGTCGAGGCGACGGCCCGGGTCGCCAGGAGGTATCCGCAGGTTCGCGTTCTTCTGATTGGCGATGGTGAAAACCGTGAAGCGATCGAAGAGGCGATCCATCGCCTCGGCATGGACAATCACGTCGTCCTTATGGGCTGGCGCAGCAACGGCGAAGTCCGCCAGACGCTCGGCCAAGCCCGTGCATTTCTATTGCCGAGCTTCGCCGAGGGGCTGCCCGTGGCGATCATGGAAGCATTTGCCATGGCCCGTCCCGTCATCTCGACGTACATCGCCGGCATACCCGAGCTGGTGGACCACACTTGTGGTTGGCTCGTTCCCGCGGGCTCAATCGAAGACATCGAACGCGCCATGATCGCCGCGCTTGAGACGCCCTCCGCCAAACTGGTCGAAATGGGACAGGAAGGGCGCCGGCGCGTCCTCGAAACGCATGACGTGCATCGCAATGCGGCCGGCTTGCGCAAGCTGTTTGCTGACGTTGCTCGCGCTTGAGAACGATGCCGCGGTCGTGACCTGAGGCCAAAAAGAAAGGCACTCGATCGTACCGACGGTTCGTCTGACGGCGATTGATCGCTATCCGAACCCCGGCTTAGTAGGCGCCTCTGCCGACGACGAGCACCGTGCGCGCGATGATCTCCAGATCCAGCCAAATCGACCAGTTCTGGATGTAGTAGAGGTCATACTCCATCCGCTGACGCACGGACTCCGTCGTTGGCGTTTCGCCCCGGAACCCGTTCACCTGCGACCAACCTGTGATCCCCGGGCGAACGCGGCGGCGCCGCGAGAAGAGATCGAGTTCGCGCTCGAAAGCGTCGTCGTGCGCAATCGCGTGCGGGCGAGGGCCAACGATCGACATGTCTCCCAACAGCACGTTTAAAAGTTGCGGCAGTTCGTCGATGCTCGTACGGCGAAGAAACCGGCCAACCCGCGTAACCCTCGGGTCGTTACGCTGAGCTTGGCGTATTGCCGGCCCGTCATCGGCGACGTGCATCGTACGGAACTTGAATATCCCGAAGATCTTGTTGTTCTGTCCGTAGCGACGTTGAACGAAAAGCACCGGACCTGGACTGTCGAGCTTGATCGCGATCGCAACCACCGCCAATAAAGGCAGGAGGACGACGATGCCCACAGTGGCTAGAACGCGGTCGAGCAACACTTTCACGAGATGAGAGCGCTCCGACGGCGGCACGACATTCACCACATCCATGCGAACGCTGCCGATCGCCCGCGATCCAGTCACCGCAACCGGGTACTCGCTCATATCCGTGCAAAGAAGCAATTCTGCGGAGAAAGAAGCCAAACTCCGAGTGGTCGCGCACAAAAGAGCATGCTCGCTGGATGGCACACAGATGATGACGCGATCGTAGGCTCCGCCCATCATCTCACGGTGCAGAGCATCTAGATTTCCGTCGAACGCCGAATAATCGTTGGCCGTTCCGACGAGGTACTTACCGCCAACCTCGCTCAGCGGGCACGAGGACGCGAGATGCGCCTCTATTTTCAGCAAGTGCTCGGCCGTGCCGACCAATGCCACGCGGTAACGGATTTGCCCGCTCCACGCTTTGCTCCTGAGCCACGCCAAACACCGAGACCGCGCATAAACGACGGTTGCGGCCGAAACCGCGAACCACGCGAAAATCCAAACGCGCGAAAAGTCTTCTGCGACTTTAAGCGTGTAGAGCAGACCGAGCGTCACGAGGAAGGAGAGCGCGAGTCCGCCCCAGACTTTTCCGAAACCGATCAGCGGTGAAACGATGACTTCGTCTCGGTAGAGATCCATCTGCTCATAGAACGGAACAAGGATCGCAGCGAGCGCGAGCCCTACCACAACGTACGGCAGCAACGGCTGGCCCGTCCCAAGGATCAGGTCGAGATAGAGAAGCTTGGTGACGAGCGCGGAGAACAGCACAGAGCATGCGTCTGAGACGACCAACGTAGCCCTGACCCGTCCCAAGGACGTGGTCACGCGTGGACGCGCAGCGACAGGCTTGGCGTTGAAGGATCCCGCAAGAACGGGGTTCAAGCCAGCCTTGGAAGTTCTTATACGCGTTACGGAAAGCATGGGGACGCACAAAACTGGAACGTTAAGAGTCGTTTAGGGGACTATGGGACAGTTTTCAACGTTTAATTTACTAATTTGAGCATTAGCCATAACTATTCGGCTTCCCGCCCCGCCCGGAACGCGCGCCCGAGGGCGCCTTCCCCAGAGAGCGGCGCCACGCATCTGCGGACCCCGGTCTCATTGACCTCACCCGCGATGAGCTGCGGAAAACGCGCCTGAAACCGGATCTTGGCGGTCATCCCGTTCGGCTGATCGGATGGTTTTACGCTCATCTGACGGCGCCAGGCGTCTGGGAATGCTGCGAGGTGCCGACATCCTGCGAACGAAAGACTTTCACGACGTCGCCGGGCTGAAGTGCCGTCGTTTCCTTGGCGTTGAACTCTGAGACAGCTCCGCCCTGACGGCGGACGATGACGAAAGTCGGCGTCGGCTCGATCTCGCCGGACTCCTGCTGCGTTGCCAGCGAAATGCCGGACCCCGCAATCAGCCGCGTCGCAGTTTCGACCCGCTCGTCAAGCTCCTCCCGTTCCACTTTGAGAACCTGCAGCTCCGACACAGCCGTGCTGCGACGCTCTTCCGTCAAAGTGTCTCGTTGTATCTTGGTCGCATTGATCTGCTGGCGGGCACGCATGATCGCCGTATGGATTTCTTTCTGCTCTCGCTCGATTTGAGCGAGCGTCCGTTCGATCGGCAAGATGCGCGGCAACGGCGCAAGTTTCCGCGCGACGAGGTCTCGCGTGTCGGTGAGTTCCTTGGCGATAGATTCGCGTTGCTTGCCCGCAGCCACCAACTGCCCCTCAAGGCTATCGATCTCACCCTCGATCAAGATGACCGTTTCACCGAGCGCATCGTATTGCTTGCGGTATTGTTGGAGACGAGCGTCGAAGAGAAGGCGCTCCTCATCGACGAACCTCATCGCTGCACGCGACAAACTTTCGGGCACCGCTGGAAACATCTCCAGGCCCTCAGCCTCTGCCTTGAGCCGCAACTCTTTTGCGCTCAGTTCATCGCGCTTGACGGCCGCAAGCCGCAAGTCGCCCCGCCCCGTAATGGCGTCCCTTTCAAATCCCCAATCGGAAGTTCGCACCGGGCGATAGATACCGCCGGCAATCGCAACCGCATTCACGATCATCATTCCCGGCCTGTAGGCATACTCCCCGGGCCGCTCGACACCGCCCAGGATGTAAAATGGGCGATATTGAGAGATATCGACGGTCGTATCCGGCGCGGCGCTAAGCTCGGCCTTGGCCTGCAGTCGATTTCCGATCTCGGCGGCCAACTCAGAAGGTAAGAGCCCTTCGGCCGGGATGTTGCCGAGCATCGGAAGGACGAGCGCGCCGTTTGCGCCGACGGGAAACTCACCCGTTAAAACCGGCCACTCGTGGACATGGATACGCACCCGGTCCAGCACGCCGAGACGATAGCTTGCGCCATCCTGCGCCCCCACGACCGGAGCGGTCCATAGGATGAGGGTCAAAACCGCGAGATGGACGCCACGCTTCATTTGCACTCGCTCCGAGCGGGGTCGTCTATGCGACTCCCCGATGCAAATGCCGGGGATGCAAATGCCAGACCAAACAGAGTCGCACGCCTAAAGAGCAAGCTAAACCGCGATCACAACAAGATAATTTTCGTGCGCGGGCCCGATTGAAAAGAAACGCGTCGTGCAGCCGAAGCGTCCCAATTCACGACATGCCGTAAGAACCGCGCGAGCGGGGCGTTGTGGACGCAGCCCATGACTCGGCGCGCCGCGCCACACGCCGGCCCGTACGCATGGCCTAACTTTTGCTGATCTATGCGGAGGTGCCGTCGCGCCGAAACGTTGCGTCCCAAATCGGGACATAGCCCGTGCAGGATCGTCCGTCTCTTGCTCCGGCACTCGACGAGCCCGGTCAATGGCTGCGGGCGGGATATGTGACCCGAAGTGCCGTCCGTACGCGGCATGCCCATGCTTGAAACGGTTCGGCCGAAGACGGGATCGGAGCGTTAAAGTGGATCGGGCTGCTAGACCATGATCGCTTCGGACCCTATCAGTCCGAAGCGTGAATCATCGGTCTAACTCAAGGGACCATGATCGCTTCAGGCCCTATCAGCCTGAAGCGTCCATCATCGGTCTCGTCAAAGATAGAGAGCGTCCGATCCGATTCCATCGGATCGGAAAACGCACTAGGAGACATCGCCGCGATGCAGGACGAGCAGGGGTGAACACTTGACTGCAACCCGCAAAGTCGCCCGTGGCGTCGCATGGACCGTAGGTACCTACACGGTTTCCATCGTTACCCGTTTCGGATCCAACATCATTTTGTCCCGGCTCTTGACGCCCGAGACATTCGGCATGGTCATGATCGTGAACACGGTCAGGCAGGGCATCGACCTGAGCGCTGACGTCGGACTCGCCCAAAATGTTATCCAGAACAAGGCCGGCGACCGACCGGAATTTTTCAATACAGCCTGGATCATGCAGATCGTGCGCGGCGCATTTCTTTGCGTTGTGCTGCTCATCTGCGCCGCACCGATCGGACGATTGTACTCCGTCCCCGAAAGCGCATTCGTCTTGAGCGGAGCGATCCTCCTCGTCGCAGGATTAGCCTCGACCTCGCTGCTTCTCCTGCATCGCCGGCTGCAACTCGCCAAACTCACCATGTTCGACCTCGCTCAGGATGTCGTGAGTGCAGCGATCATCATTATGGCCGCCCTTGTGAGCCCCACAATCAACTCCCTGATGATCGCGGTGTTGATCGCTGCGCTCATTCGGACGGGGACGAGCTATTTCCTCACAAACGACCGTAACAGGTTCGCCTTCAATAAGGCCCACGCGTGGGAGATCCTGACCTTTGGGCGTTGGATATTCCTCTCGTCCATCTTGATGTTCCTCTGCATGAGCTTCGACCGCCTCTACATCGGTCACGTTGCCCCCCTGGCCGTTGTCGGTGTGTACGCCATCGCGCGGACATTGGCCGACATGCCAATCCTTCTAGCCTCACGGATCGGATACTCCGTGGTGTTCCCGGTGGTTTCCGAAGCGCAGGGCCATGCCCGCGCAGATACCCGTGCCCGCCTTTCGGCTATCCGCTTCAAGCTGCTTGTAGTGGCGGCTGTCGGCATTGCCTTTGGCATCTCTGTCGCCGATCTCGCCGTTCATCTCGTCTACGACGCGCGCTATCACGAGGCGGGCTGGATGCTACCCATACTCCTTTTTGGCGTGTGGCTCGCCATCCTATGCTCCATCAATGAGTACGCAATATTGGGCTTCGGCAAACCGTCATATGCCGTGATCGCCAACGCAATCAAACTTGTCTACTATTTGATAGCTCTTCCCCTCGCCTATCTATATCTGGGCATACTGGGAGCCACCATGGTCGTCGCTCTGAGCGATCTAGGACGCTACGCCATCCTCGGAGTCGCCCAGAAGCGCGAGCAATTCTCCTTTCTGACTCAGGACGCAGGCGCGACCCTCCTTTTCCTATCGATCATTCTCGTCATGTCGGGAATTCGGTCGCTGGCGGGCTTTGGCAGCGCGTTCGACACCATACCTCTGAACGAGATCGCGGGTCTCTTTGGGAGGCTCGATGGCGGAAATTGACATCCTACTGCCCGTGCGAAACGGTGCAGAGTACCTTTCGCAGGCCATCACGAGCATCCGCAACCAAACTCATCGGGATTGGCGCTTGTGGGTTCTCGACCATTGCTCCGACGATGCAAGCGCCGAAATCGCTTTAAGTCATGGCGAGCAAGACCCGCGCGTGCAGATCCGATCCCTTGAAGCCGATGGGCTTTCGGATTTGCTGAACAAGGGACTGGATTTGTGCGACTCTCGCTTTGTCGCGCGCCAGGATGCCGACGACATTTCGCTTCCGCACCGTCTCGAATCTCTCGTTTCCGCGATGAATACCGATCCGGCCCTCGATCTCGTGGGATCGAACGCCACCACACTCGATGCCAGCGGCAAATTTCTCGGTCACATCGAATACCCGACGAGTGCGCACGGCGTCACCGCAAACGCATTGTTCTTCACGCCTCTGCTCCATCCGACAGTTCTCTACCGGCACGACACCCTGCGACAGCTTGAAGTACGCTACGGCATCGATTTCATGCGCTGGCTTCCGAGCGAACGGCGAACCACGATTCCGGCCCTCGCTGAGGACTATTTCCTTTTCGCCCAGCTTGCATTTCTCGGACGGTGCGCAAACCTCCCCGAGCGTCTCCTTCTTTACCGCCTGCACGGCAATAATGTCGGCTATACGAAGTTTGTCGCCCAGTCTCAGGTTGCACTCGACATCTCTCGCTACATGGTCGCATCGCTGTCTCAACGGGAGGGTCTGGAACCTTTCGATCCCGCACCGTTCTGCAACCACGCAATGCAACTCATCGACATTCCAGGGCGCACCGATTTTTCGGACGAGCACCGCCAACTGACCGCACTGATGACGCGTGTGATGCAGCCGTCTCACGATCTATCGCGCGTATTGTCGTTCAGTTCCTGTTTACGGAACCGTCGCAAACCGATCATGATGCAACGCTATCTGAAGCACCGCAGCAGGTTCGGACACAACGACAGGGAGTACCTGACGGTAAGATCGTGGCTGATACCGCGCGCGCTCCGCAAGTTGAGAAAGCGCCCGCACCTGACGCTCAGCCCCTCGGGGCTCACATCGACACCGTAACGAGAGAAGCCTGCCCACTCGGCGCCAAGATACATCCGATGACAATGACATTCGATAGGTTTGCGAACATGGCGGAGGTCACCTCTGCGCTTGCGGCCTATCTGGCCACGACACATGACGACGCGGCCGATGCGTCAGCATCGGTCGGCTTACGGAGCTAGGTGTC
The DNA here is from genome assembly GCF_000503895.1 of Hyphomicrobium nitrativorans NL23. Taxonomy (NCBI): domain Bacteria; kingdom Pseudomonadati; phylum Pseudomonadota; class Alphaproteobacteria; order Hyphomicrobiales; family Hyphomicrobiaceae; genus Hyphomicrobium; species Hyphomicrobium nitrativorans. The sequence goes on along the minus strand of NC_022997.1, from coordinate 917,957 downwards.
ATGGAAAAGACCGGCTGTGCCGCACCGTCACAAAGCCCTTTGAGCGTTGCCGTGTGTATCTGTACATACCGACGGCCTCAAATGATCGCTGCACTCCTGGACCGGATCCGGGAAGAGGCTGAGCGCGTCTCCGGCTATGCGCGCGTCGGCGTGGTCTTAGTGGACGACGATCCTGAGAAATCCGCCGAGGCCGCCGCGAAGCGGGATGCCTCTGGTTTCGATCTGGGCGTACGATACATTCCGGCAGGATCGCGCAACATCGCCATCGCCCGGAACCTGGCCATAAGCGGCGGCATCGAGATGGCAAGGCTGATCGCTCTCATCGACGACGACTGCCTTCCGGGCGAAGGCTGGCTTTCCGAACTCTTGAAGGTGCATGAGATCGGAGACGCGGAAATGGTGACCGGCGTATGCATCGACCGATTCCCGGAAGAAGCTCCGTCGTGGGTGCACCAAGGCCCCTACTTCGATCCGCCGCTGGAAGGAGAGGACGGAGAATTCGTAACCGAAGGTTACATGAAAAATATGCTGCTCGTCGCCGACGCCATTCGCAGCACCGGCATTCAATTCGACCCTGATTTTGGACGGACGGGCGGAGAGGACGCGATGTTCATGATCCAGGCTCGAAAGCTGGGTTTCAGAAACCGTCGGGCGTCGCGAGCCGTGGTCTATGAGCAGGTGCCCGCCCAGCGCCTCACACTCAAGTATCAACTCCGGCGCCGGTTCTGGTACGGCAACACGGAATCGCTAACGACGGTGGCATCCGGTGGCGCCACACGGCTGCGCGCGCTGCTCCGCGGAGGGCGGATGATCGCGGCGGCGTCAACGCTGGTTCCGATGCGGCTAGCCCGTGGACAGCCTCCGGAGGCCCACTCGGCCGCGGCTGTCTTTCTCCAGGGCCTCGGACGGATGCTCGGCGCTTTAGGCATCTCCGTTAACCATCGATAGCGGCCCACGGTGGAAGAACCTCACGCGACGTACTTTATCTCGATGATCGGACATCGCGGGCCCGCAAGGCTGAACTGGGTCTGCGAATGAGCAACATGCACCCCGCCACGGACCGTGGCACGCGCCTTGCAGATTTTTTCACGGCGTTCGATCATACGCGCGATGCGAGAAGCGATTTCCAATGTTGTACAAGAATAGCGATAGGCCGAAGTCGGTCGCATATGATGCTGATGATCCAGTATCCACAAGCGACGCGTTCGACCTACGATGGTTAATTGTTGCGGTCCTGCAGCGCCGTTGGCTCATCATCGTCTGTCCGCTCATTCTGATAACGCTTGCTGCTCTGTTCGTCGTTTTCCGTTCGCCGATCTACACCGCCTCCACACAGCTGCAACTGACCAATCTCCGGCTGACGTTCAGTCGAGAGGATACATTTTTCGCCGAAACGCATCCCGATCCCGCCTTCCTCGAAACGCAGCTTCAGATCATCCGGTCCGATCGGGTCGCGCTCAGCGTATTGAATACGCTTGAACTGCTCGACGCCGACGCTTCGGTTGAACGCAAGGCAGCGGCCCTGGAGAAGCTGCGTCGCGGCTTCGTGGTCGACCGTGCAGGCCTAAGCAACGTTGTCCAGATATCCTACACATCGCAGCAGCCGGATGTGGCAGCTCGTGTCGCCAATGAATTTGCGAAATCCTACATTGCCGAGCTGAATGCGGCCCGGCTCGATGCCGCCCAGTCGGGCAGCAGTTGGCTGCGGGATCGCCTCCGGGAGGTTGGGCCCAAAGCACGCGTCATTGCGGAAGCTTTGCCTCCCCCGCACAAGGGTAACCTCCGCGGCATCTTCATAATCGCAGCAGCCGCGATTATCGGCGGCGGCTTGGCCGTCGCAGCCGCAATTGCCTGGAAGCTCATCGACCGCCGTGTCGTAACGCCGGAAGAGGCGGCGGCGGCGACCGGGACAGCGTGCCTCGGCACCGTTCCCCTGCTACCCGATCTAATGCTGCCCGTCACCGAGATCGTCGAAGACGCTCCCAGCGAGACGTATGAGACGGATGCCGATGCAGGTCCGCATCCCGACGCGAATGCGGCTGCGGCTACGGACAACGCGGAGAGAACCTTCAGCGTCCACCCCTGGCTTCTGGAGAACGTGCTCCGCGATCCCCCGTCACCCACATGGCACACGCTTCGAAACGTGGAAGCCGCATGCCAAGATTGCTTCAGCGGCCGGGGGCTTCGTTGCCTAGGCGTCAGCTCTACGTTTGCGGGAGAGGGACGATCCACGATCGCGACCGCTCTTGCGCTTTCGATCGCAGCCACGAACAAGCGCGTTCTTCTCGTTGATGGCGACGTCTACGATCCCGAACTGTCACGCACCCTCGCGGGAGAAGGCAGCCCGGGCCTCATCGACTATTTACGTGATGAGGAAAGTTACCTGGACGCTTACGTCCTGGTCGAACCTCACACCAAGTTGAATTTTATGCCCATCGGCAGGTCGGAAAGCACCGCCACCAACATCTGGACGGACGCCTTCCGGCGTTTCCTCGAAGAGGCCAGCTTAACGTACGACCTCATTATATTCGATATGCCGACACTCGGCATGGGCGGCGACATCCGGGCATCAGCCCACTTTGTCGACGGATTCCTTCTGGTCGTGGGATGGAAGCAGGCATCGAAGAACAATATCGAGGTGGGCATCAACGCCGCATCCTCCTTCCAGGATCGGCTCGTTGGATCGGTGCTGAACAAAGTAAATACGAAGCAGATGCGTTGGACCCTGTCGCCGCAAAACACCTTCTGGTCGCGCCAGAACAACTCCGTCCACGGCACTCGCCTGTCCTATCGAACCCGTTTTAGCGATCGTGTGAGAGGAGGTATTCAACTCATCGGCGCCCGTGGGGAGACGGAATGAGATGGCGCACCGTGAGGGAAACGCCAATCACGGACGCCTGAAGGTTCGCACCCGGAAACGAACGATCTGTCAGATAGCGATCACGGGCATTGGCGCTGCGTTGTTGCTCGGAATCGCCAGCGTTTCGTCGGCAAAATCCGGAGATCGCCGTATGCCAGCGCCGCAAAGCATATTCGTATCGGGCCACAGCCTCACGAATGAGCCGATCCCTAGCAATGTGGCTAAAATCGCAGCCGGCTTCGGTTTTCAGCTCTCTTGGAACCGGCAGCATCTGGATGGATCGTCCATCAAAGAGCGATCTCACGGCGGCGTATCGGGTGAAGGACAGTGGACCGGATACTCACAAGGCATCGATCGCTCGAACGCACCGATCGACGTGCTGGACGAATTCCATCGCCGGAGAGCCGCACCTTACGACGTACTCCTCATGACCGAGCAGCACCATCTGCTTGGATCTCTCATATGGAACGACACCATTCGTTACTTGAGAGATTATCAGCGCCGTTTCGCGACCCACAACCCTATGGGAACTATCCACTTCTATGAGCCGTGGCTATCGCTCGACGATAAAAGCGATCCGAGGCGTTGGATCGCGTATGAAAGGGCCGCGGCACCCGTCTGGCAGTGCGTCATCGCCGAAATGAACCGGACACTTGTCGCCGATGGAGGCCACGACCGCATCGTGTCATTGCCTGCAGCAAGCGCGCTTGCCTACCTGCTTGAGCAAGCCACGCAGAAGCCGGGCATCGAAGGCATAACGCGCCCGAGCATCCGATCCACGGTTGATAGCCTCGTCTCCGACGACGTCCATCTCACGCCGCTCGGCAACTATTATATGGCGCTCGTGACGTTCGCTTCCATCTTCTCCCACTCCGTCGAGGACGCGTGGCACCCGGCTGGTGTCACGGCCGAGCAAGCACGCGCTTTGCAAACGACGGCCAACGCATTCCTTCAAATGCCACGATCTCAGCCGATGCCGCTCGACGAGTGTCGTTCCTACGTCCGACGCGAATTCCTTTGGACCTACCTCGGCTATACGGACCGAACGAACTGGCGCAGGGAGCGCGGCTATTTTGGCTCTATGTACCTCCGGCTCAAGCTTGCGGCGCAGTGGACTCTATTGTTCGCAAGCCGCAAGGCCTCGAACCCCTTCGCCGAGGCCGCCTATATCGATCCCTGAATAAAACCCGGCGCCGAAATAACCCGTCCCTGCTCAATCGCCTTTGTCCGCAGCCAGATCGAACTCGGCAAGCAACTGATCGAGCACAGGCCGGATTCCCTTAAGCTCGCGAAGGTGAGCCGCGGCAAGCCCATCCATGATCCGCTCCGTCTTGGCCGTGGTCCGAACCTGAACCCGCCGCGCATCGACTTTGCTTTTTACCCGCACGACGAAGCCGTTGTTCTCAAGCCGGTTCACGAGTTCGACCGCGCTGTGATGACGGATCATCAGCCGCGCGGCGATTTCCTGGATGCCAAGCTCGGAACCGTCGGGTGCGCCTTTGATCGCCAGCAGAGCCTGATACTGCTGAGGGCTTAGGCCAGCCTCGTCCGCCGCTTGCTCGCTGAACGCAAAAAACTGCCTCAACGCAAACCTGAATTCCGCAAGCGCGACATAGCTCTGCTTCGGAAATTTCGCGCGCGCAGCCTTGGCCATGAGGTCATACCTTGAATATATCGTATCACGATGCAATATTGGAGAAGTCGGCATGACGGACGAACCGCACCGACGTGCGCGGGCCGTCCCCATCCGGCAGCCCGTTCTGTCCTTACGCCGGAGGAACGCATCGGCACTAGAGCCTTTGTGCGGGAAGGAACGATTTTACTTCGATGTCGCCACAGCTTGTCTGGAGCCACCCGCGCGCTCCGGCCCTTGAAAGGGAGGTAACGTCATGCTTATCGCGACCGTAGCCCTACTCCTGGCGATCCTTCTCTTCTGGTTCGGCTTTGCACAATCTCATTGGATCGCACCCGCCGCCCTGTTCACCGCCAGCGGCCCGTTGGTGGCCGCGCTGTCATGGAGCTACGACACGGAGCGCGTTCTGGCGCACCTTTTCCTCAACTTCGCGCTCTTCTACATCGCCTTTGCCCTCGGGCGCTGGATGGGCGACCGCACCCTGGCACCCAGCCGAACGCGCTCACATCGCCGTCCCGAATCGCACTGGAGGCCCTCATGAGCACCGAGCCCAAAGACGACCAGGAGCACGAACGCGACGACCCTGTGCAAACCGCAATCTTTCTCGCCATACTCATATCCGGGTTCCTGTTGATCCACCTTTTCGCATTCAGGATCTGGTAGGCTCGGCGAGCCGTCGCCTGAGAAAATCGAGCAACACCGTCGCGTTGTTATGCTCGATGTCCGCCGCGGCAAACAACAGGGTGATCCGGCCGTGCCGCGCCAGATCTTCCAGAACGGCGAGGCTTCGTTCATTTGCGGTAAGCTCTCGACGGTAACGCCGTTCGAATTCCGGCCACCGCGCGATGTCATGGTGAAACCAACGCCTCAACTCCGTAGTAGGCGCGATATCCTTCAGCCACGTATCGATCTGAGCGGCTTCTTTGCGCATTCCGCGGGGCCAGATCCGATCGACGAGAACACGCGTCCCGTCACCGCGAGACGGCTCAGCATAAACGTGCTTGAGAGAGATCTCGCTACCGGGCGAAGACGTTCTTTTCCGCGGCGTCATTCCATTTTCATCCACTGAAGTTTCGACGTCGTCCGCGTCGCGGTCTAAACGTACGGCAGTGCCCCCGAGATCCCTCTCACGACTATTTGATGCAGACCCGCACCTCTTATCTGGACGTGCAACGCTTAAAGATATATTATATTTATATCTTATTGCAAAATCCAAAGCGAGCGATTCAAGGAAGAGGTTTATGTCCCTTGCGCTTAAGAAGCCGGTTCCCGCCGACGTGTCTCCTCATGCGGTCCCAAATCCGGAAGAGAGCGCAAGGGACACCACCGATGCGGAAGAGATCGACCATGAAGACGGATTGCTCGCCATTCGCTGGGGCACGCCGTGAGCCGAAACCAATGCACCTAGACGCAACACTTTCGCATTCCCCAAAAAACCGAAAAGGACGCCCTCTATGTCGAAAGCAGCATGGTTCCTGGCGCTGACCCTGATCGCGAGCGCAGCCGTTGCCGGCGACGAACGCATTGCATTCCCATCGGACTACAAAAGCACCTTCACGAACTATCTCAATCTTGACCGCATCCAGAATGAGGATCAGATCATCCATCTGTTCGCGAACGACACCGCAATCGAAGCGGCTCAAGCCGGAAGGGAGCTGCCGAACGGTTCGGTGCTCGTCGGCGAGATCTATGCGGCCAGGAAAGACGAAAACGGCAAGGTGCAAAAAAGCAGCTTAGGCCTGCGCATACGCGACAAGCTGGCCGCCGTTGCCGTGATGCAAAAAGGCGAGAACTGGGGCGCCGCCATGCCTGAGGATCTGCGCAACGGAGATTGGGACTTCGCGATTTTCAGCCCCGAAGGCAAGCGCTTGGAAAAGGATCTTAACGCTTGCAGGCAATGCCACGCACCGCTCGCCGGCACTCAGCACCTGTTCTCGCTGGAGCATCTGGCACGATGACGTCCCACGCCGGAAAAGAACCGTCGCCACGCCAGCATGGGATGATAAGATAGAGGCACAATGACTTTCGTCGTCACAGAAAACTGCATCAAGTGCAAATTCACCGACTGCGTGGAAGTCTGCCCCGTGGACTGCTTCTACGAAGGCGAGAACATGCTCGTCATTCACCCGGACGAGTGCATCGACTGCGGTGTGTGCGTCCCGGAATGTCCGGCCGATGCGATTTTCTCCGACGCGGAGCCTCAGGCAACCGCTCACTGGCTTGAGGTCAATCGCAAATACGCGGACCTGTGGCCCAACCTCACGGGCAAAAAGCCGCCGCTGCCGAATGCCGATGCGGAAAACGGCCGCCAGGGAAAGGCAAACGAGCTCTCTCCGCTCCCCGCCTCGGAGGATGTCGCCTGACCGTCAGGCCGCACGATAAGACAGCCGTCATGAAACCGTAGCAAAGGCGAGAACATTCTGCCCTTCAGAGAGCGCTTCACTGCATCGGAGGCCGAATGTCGGACGTCGACACTAAAAAATCCATTCTATCTCAAAGGCTTGAGGACGAAGCCATCGACTCGTTCGATGAAGAGCTCGAAATGGAGCTCGACGACGGGCGCCTGGATCAGTTGTTGTCCGGCGACGATCAGCCGGAAACCGAGGGCCAACTCGACCGGAAAACGTATTTTCGTGAGCTGTTTCGCCTTCAGGGGGAACTCGTCAAACTTCAGGACTGGGTCGCTCATAACAAGCTCAAAGTCGTCGTCCTGTTCGAGGGACGCGACGCAGCCGGCAAGGGCGGCGTGATCAAGCGCATCACGCAGCGCCTCAATCCTCGTGTCTGCCGCATCGCCGCTCTGCCCGCCCCCAACGACCGCGAGCGGACACAATGGTACTTCCAGCGCTACATCTCTCATCTGCCGGCAGGCGGCGAGATCGTGCTGTTCGACCGCTCCTGGTACAACCGCGCGGGCGTTGAGCGTGTCATGGGGTTCTGCGGCGAGGACGAAGTCGAAGAGTTTTTCCGCTCCGTACCCGAATTCGAACGGATGCTTGTCCGTTCCGGCACGATCCTGATCAAGTATTGGTTCTCGATCACGGACCGCGAACAGCATCTGCGCTTTCACATGCGCAACATAGACCCATTGAAGCAATGGAAGCTTTCGCCCATGGATCTCGAATCCCGCCAGCGGTGGGAGGACTACACCAAAGCGAAAGAGGAAATGTTGGAGCGAACCCACATCCCGGAAGCACCCTGGTGGATCGTGGACGCCGTCGACAAGAAGCGCGCGCGCCTCAATTGCATCGCGCACTTTCTGACGCAAATTCCCTACGACGAGATCGGGCGATCGCAGGTTCACCTGCCGGAGCGGATCTATAAACCGGATTATCAGCGCAAGCCCGTGCCGGACGAACTTTACGTCCCGGGCAAGTACTGACGGCCGCCCAACGTGCGAAAGCTCTGATGCCTGGCGCCACGCCCCTCGGGAATGGCGCCGGCGTCGAGCGCGGGTACTTACGAATTCGTTTCGTCTACCGGAGCTATCGGGCCCGTCTTGTCAGATAGTCGGCGGGTCTGGGTCAGCGGCTCGGGCACCGGCTTGGTATGCAGCCTGTCGCGCCCCGACATGAAGTCGCCCTGAACCTGCATCGTGAGCCGCTCCGCGTCGCGCTCGCGAATATCGGCGACGGCTTCCGCGACACTGTCCTCGTCGCAACCGAGTGCGCGCAGGCTTTCCGCTCCCATCAGGAATGCCGATTCGAGCGTCTCGCGGATCTGATAATCCACGCCTGAGCGGATCAAGTCGATCGCGTGCTCGCGGTCGAACGCCCGCACCAGAAGCCGCGCCATCGGGAATTCGTGCTTCACCAGTTCCACGATCTGGTTGGCCGCCTTCGGATCGTCCACGCAGACCATGATAACTTCGGCATCTTCCGCGCCCGAATGACGCAGGATGTCGAGCCGCGTTCCGTCACCGAAAAAAATCTTGAAGCCAAAGCGCTCCGCCGCGCGGATCATGTCCGGATCGTTCTCGATGATCGAAACGTCCACGCCCTTCGCGAGCAGGATTTGCGACGTGAGCTGTCCGAAACGTCCAAACCCGATGATCAGCACCTGCCCTTTGAGATCGCGCGGCGCTTCCATGCCCGCGAGCGATGGCTTTTCACGCAAGAAACGATCGGTCGCGATCAGGATCAGCGGCGTCAACGCCATCGACAGGATCACGACAGTCGAGAAGATCGCGTTCTGATGATCGGTGAAAAGGCCTCCGCTCGTCGCGGCAAGATAAAGAACGAATGCGAACTCGCCACCCTGCACGAAGACGGACGTTCGGTGCAGCGCCGTGACATTGGACGATCCGAACATCCGCGCGACGGCGTAGACGCCAACCGCCTTCACCGCCATGAACGTGGCCAGCAGCGCCAGCACAAGCGGCCAGTCCGCCGCCACCACGCCAAGATCGAGCGACATGCCGACCGCGAGAAAGAAAAGACCCATCAAAAGGCCGCGGAACGGCTCGATGTCGCTTTCGATCTGATGCCGATAGCTCGACCCCGAGAGCATGACGCCCGCTATGAAGGCGCCCATGGCCATCGAGAGTCCCGAGACCTCCATCAACAGCGCCGATCCGAGCACGACGAGCAGCGTACCCGCGGTCAGCACTTCCCGCGCACCGGAGCGGGCGAGAAGCGCAAAGAAGGGATCGAGCAGATAGCGTCCGGCAACGACGAGCAACGCCAGCGCTCCGAGCGCGATGGCAATGCCCTCCGGCCCGGCTTCGCCCTGCGCGGCGGGAGACAGAAACGCCACCACCGCAAGCAACGGCACGATCATCAGGTCTTCGAACAGGAGGATCGCGACCGACTTCTGGCCGTTCGCGCTGGCGATCTCGCCCCGCTCGGCTAGGATCGACATGATGACGGCGGTGGACGACATCACGAAACCGGCCCCAGCAACGAAGGCGACAGCCGGAGAAAGATTGAAAAGATAAACCGCCGCGGCGGTCAGCAGGCCGATACAGCCGCCGACCTGCACGAGACCGAGACCGAAAATCTGGCCGCGCATGGCCCACAGTTTCTGCGGACGCAATTCGAGGCCGATCACGAACAGAAACATCACGACGCCGAGCTCGGCGAAATGCAGGATGGAGCCGGGATTGGTGAAGAGCCCGAGAAACGAGGGTCCCACCAACATGCCGGCGATGAAGTAGCCCAGCACCGAGCCGAGCCCCAATCGGCGGAACAGCGGAACCGCCGCCACCGCTGCGCTCATCAGCACGACCACAGGCCCGATCGTTTGCGCCAAACCTTCAGCAGCCATGGTCCCCGTTTCCCTTTGTGGAGTTCCGGGGAATGTCAGGGAAAACCGGAAGGCTGGCAAGCGCGCCGTTCTTCCTGAGGGCTGCGCAACTAAGCAATTCCGCGCCAACTACCCAGCGCGCATTAGGCCTCGCTGGCCTCGTCCTTCTTTTTGTCCTTCGCGAAGGTGGAACCCGCATCCTTGAACTTCATGAGATGCGCATCCTCGGCCGATCCGCGGGTCTCCGCCACGATGCCGAACGACAGCGGCTCGTCCTGCGCATAGCGCTTGCCGAGCCGCCAGGCGATCTCCGCGCGCGCCGTTTCGACGCCGAGATAGAAGGCATGCCCCGCATCCTGCCGCGTGTCGAGATGCGGATAGAGCTGAAACGGATCTCCGGAAACGTGATGGCCGTTACGGTTGTAGATATGGACGCCGTCCTCGGCCACTTCGATGCGGTAGTTCTGGTCTTTGATCTCGCCCGCAAGCTTCGTGATCTCATCGGACGTCGTAGCGAACGACCGCCTGTCACGGAGTGCCATCAGGCCGCCCCCGAACCCCTGCGGCAGCGCGTCGGCCTCCTTGGCGGCGAAGTACTCGCGCCGCGCGCGGTCGAACTCGCGGATCGCCGTCCGGCAATGGGGGCTCACCTGCACGGCAAGAACGGCCGTGATGTTGAGTTCCGAACACAGCCCCATCAGCACCGCGTTGATACCCGTCGTATCCGCGTCCGTAAGTTCGGTGAGATTGCCGATGCCCATGAGGATCGGAATATCCGGCCGCCGCGCCCTGAGATCCACGTAACGCGCCACCGACGCCGCGAAGCCGTAATGGATCGGGTCGAGAATGGGATCGGCGTAGAACGGCTTGCCCTTGGCGATCATGATGTCGATCGCGCGGTCGAGGCTCGCGGCGTCTGCAGCGCCCGCGGAAATGAGAACCGGAACCGCGGGCCCCTCGTCCGCGATGCCGATGTTCTTCTCGGAAAGACTGAGCAGATAGTCGGCGCCCGCCTTCGTCGCCCGCAAGAGTTCCTCGGAGTTGAAGGAATCGACACTCACCTTCGCGCCATCCGCATGCAACGCGGCAATGGCGTCTTCCAAATGCGGAAACGGACTGTCGGGAAGACACCCGAGATCGATCACGTCCGCGCCGTCCGCGCGAAGCTTGCGCGAGCGCGCCACGATCTCGTCGGGCGTCATGAGCGTGGCGTCAACGATCTCGGCAAAGATCGTGCAGTTGTGCCGCGAGAGATCGACCTTGCCCCTCGCATGGCCGAGATATTCGGGAAGATCCGCAACCTCGTCGGGACCGCGCTCGAAGCGGGTCCCGAAAAAGTCCGAGAGGCGCTCCAGGTCGCCGCGGAAGCGGCCCGGCATGACAACGCGGTCGGCCGCCTCCGGCAGCTTGAGCCGCCGTTCGACGATCTCCGTCGTCATCAGCGCCGCCACCTTGACGCCGACGTTGGCGACGATCGGTTCCAGCTTATCGCCCGCCACCTGATCGGCGACGCGCTGGACGCGCGACTCGGCCAGCGACCCTGTAACGAGCACGACACGTTCCGCCATATCGCAGTGCTTTCTCAGTCCGTTCTCGGCCGAAGCGGCCCGATGCCGAATGTGCTATCGCCCTGCCGCTCGCGCAAGCCGCATCGCGGCATTTGCCGAAATCGGCGGGATCGTCGTAAACCTTCCCCTTCGGAGCTCCTCGTTAACGTTTGGCCGCCCCAGACCGCAACCGATAGGCGTCCTACGCCATGCCCAACCATCGACACGCAACGCATACAGATGACATCCAGCCTCGCTCAAGTTTCGCCTTCGATAAATACTCATGGCCGGAATTGCGCAGCTACGCCGCATGGCACGCACGCTCTCATAAACTACCGGCAATCCGTCCTCGTTGCCGCGGAGCCACCTGAATGAAGGTCGTGATTCTCGCAGGCGGTCTCGGATCGCGTCTCGCCGAAGAAACCAGCGTTCGCCCGAAGCCGTTGGTCGAGATCGGCGAAAAACCGATCCTGTGGCACATCATGAACATCTATGCTCATCATGGGTTGACGGACTTCATCATATGCGCCGGCTACAAGGGGTATATGATCAAGGAGTACTTCGTAAACCTGTGCTTGCATCATAATGACATCACGGTCGACCTCGCCAACAAGGCTATCACCTATCACGGCGCCCAGCGCATCAACTGGCGCGTCACGGTCGTCGACACGGGCGCTCACTCCATGACGGGCGGCCGCATTCGCCGCGTGCGCGAATATCTCGATCCGGAAGGACCGTTCTGCCTTACCTACGGCGATGGCGTCGGCGACATCGACATCTCGGCAGAGATCGCGTTTCACAAGAGCCACGGCCTCAAGGCCACAATGTGCGCCGTCGCACCTCCCGGCCGCTTCGGCACGGTGGACATTGAGGACGGCCGCGTCAGCGCCTTCGTCGAGAAACCGAGAGCCGCCGGCCAGCGCATCAACGGCGGCTTCTTCGTCCTCGATCGCTCCGTCGTGGATCTGATCGGATCCGACGACACCGCCTGGGAAGGCGAACCGCTCCAGAAGCTGGCGGCGAAAGGCCAACTCGCCGCGTTCAAGCATGACGGCTTCTGGCAACCCATGGATACGCTGCGCGAGCGCGTGCAGCTCGAAGAGCTCTGGAACTCTGGAAAAGCGCCGTGGAAGGTATGGACCTAACGGCGTTCTGGCGCGGCCGGCGTGTTCTCGTGACCGGACACACGGGCTTCAAGGGCGCATGGCTCTGCCTCTGGCTGGAAAAACTCGGCGCCGAAGTCTCGGCCGTCGCCCTTGCCCCGGATACGAGCCCCTCTCTCTATCACCTGCTGGCGCCCTGGAAGAACCGGCAACACCGCATCCAGGACATCCGCAGCCTCGCACAACTGCGCGAGACGTTCGCGGCCACCGACCCCGAAATCGTCATTCACATGGCGGCCCAAGCGCTCGTGCGACCGTCCTACGACGATCCGGTCGAGACCTTCGCAACGAACGTCATGGGCACCGTCAACGTCCTCGAAGCGGCGAAGCCATGTCCGGCGGTCCGTGTGATCCTGGTCGTCACATCGGACAAGATCTACGCGAACGACGGACGGGGCCGCCCGTTTGGCGAGGCCGATCCTCTTGGCGGCAACGATCCCTACAGCGCATCGAAAGCGTGCGCGGAGCTGGTTTGCCACAGCTACAGGGCAAGTTTCTTCAGAGGCAGTCACGTTCGCCTTGCCACCGCGCGCGCCGGCAATGTGATCGGTGGCGGCGACTGGTCGAAAGACCGCCTGGTGCCGGATTTCATGCGCGCCTGCGAAGCGGGAGAGCCCATCGCGCTCCGTTATCCGAACGCCGTGCGCCCCTGGCAACACGTTCTCGAACCGCTCGGCGGCTACCTGATGTTTGCAGAAGCGCTTGCGAAGACCTCGGATGACAGCCTGCCGCCCGCGCTCAATTTCGGGCCCGGAGATCAGAGCAGCGCAACCGTGTCCGACATCGCCAATGCGCTCGGCAAAGCGGACGGCGACGGTGAACACTGGCGGCAAGCGCCCGGCGCGCACGCGGGGGAAGCCGCGGTCCTGAAACTCGACTCGGCGCTGGCCACGCGCACCCTCGGTTGGCGCCCTCGTCTCAGCCTGAAAGACGCACTTGCCTGGACGACAGACTGGTATCGCGCCCATCGCACCGGCGCCGATATGCGGGCTTTTTCGCTCGGCCAGATAGAGGCGTACGAAGAACGCAGGATTGCAGAGCACACCGCCCCTCCGGTGAGCGCATGAAATTCATTCCAACCGCCATCGCGGACGCATTCGAGATCGAGATCGACCCGCGCACCGATGCACGTGGCCTGTTCGCTCGCACGTTCTGCGCCGAAACGTTCGCAGCACGCGGCCTCGCCAGCGTCTATCCTCACTGCAACATCTCTCACACAGCCAAGCGCGGCACGTTGCGCGGCCTGCATTATCAGGACGCGCCGAAGCGGGACGCGAAGCTCGTTCGTGCGACGCGCGGAACCGCGTTCGACGTCGCCGTCGATCTTCGCCCGCACTCGCCGACCTACCTTCGCTGGGCCGCGGTCGAGCTATCCGCAGAAAAGCGGAACGCGTTTTACATCCCGGCCGGATGCGCTCACGGATGTCTGTCTCTCACCGACGAGTGCGAACTGTTTTATCAAATTTCGGAAGTGTACGATCCCGCCCTCGATTGCGGCGTCGCCTACGACGACCCTGCATTCTCGATCGAATGGCCGTTCGCGCCGGCCTTCATCAGCGAGCGCGACGCAACGCATGCGCGCTATATCCCCGCGCCACGCGGCACTCAGCCATAGCGGCCGATCAAACCTTGATCGCGATGATTTCCATCACGCTCGGCGCATCCTCGCCGACAGCATACTCGGCGACCTTGAAGCCTTGCGCTTCGAGCATCGAGACGATACGGGTCCGGGTAAAGTTGTGGTGATTTTCGAGCGCTCCCCAATACGGGTTCGTCCCGAGCGCATCGAGGATACGCCATTCGATGGTATCCATATTCGGCGCAGAAATGAAAAGCACGCCGCCCTTCCGCATCATCCCATGAACTGCCGCGAGAGCTCGTTTTGGAAACGGTGCGCGCGTCAACCCGCCCGCGATGCTGACGACGCTGAAGCGATCGACGGCATCCACATCCTCGATCGACTCGATGTCGTTCCAGAATGCCTTGAAGCCGAGTTTGAGAAGCCGCTCCACGGTGTCGATCCGGCGATCGACACCGAGAAGATCGTAACCCCATTCGGCCGCCGTAAAGAGCAACGAGCCGTTCCCCGTCCCGACATCCAGCCATTCGCCGTCCGAAACGTGCCGCGCCACGCGCTCTACGATCCGCCCCGAAATCTTGCGTCGCCGCCCAGCGTCGTTTCCGACCTCCTGCTCGGGGAGGATCGACGAAACGACGATCTCGCGTGCTTCGGGCGTGAAATAGCCTTCCGTGAAGAAATGCCCGCACGCTTCGCACGCGCGCCACTTCACCGTCGGCGGAAGCTCGGCTTTGTACAACGGATGATCGGAGATCTTTGCCTCGATCTGATACGGAATGTCCACTCCGTCGCAGACAGGACAGGCATCGTAGGCGACATGCGCTTCGAGCGTCGGTGGCGCTACGCGCGTGAATGAGGAAATCGTCGGCACATCCTCGGCCACCGTGAACGGCCGCGGCGCTTCTCCGTTTCGCATGATGTCCACCATCGTCTCGTAAGACCGTTCCAGGTTTTTCGTATAGCGCGTCGAATCGAACAGCGGGCTCGTGTCGCGAACCGCAGCGATCTTGCGCCGGATCGTATCGAGGCGGCCCCTGTCGCCCGCGAGCTGAAGCGCAATCCGCTCGTAGTCGTGAACGTCCCGCGCGATCAGCTCATCGAGTTCCATGGCCGACAGCAGGCTCGCGGCGACGCGGCCCGCAAACGTCTCTCCGAGCGACGTCAGCACAGGCAATCCCGCCCAAAGCGCGTCGCTCGCCGTCGTATGCGCGTTGCACGGCGCCGTATCGAGAAAGAGATCGGCAAACCGGTGGCGCGCCAGATGCTCCGCGTTTGGGAGCGGATCGGCAAACACGATGCGGGCAGGATCGATACCGCGCACAACGGCCTCGCGCCGAAGGTTTTCCCGGCACACCGGATTTTTGATCAGCGTCCAAAGCACGGACCCGGGAACGCGATCGAGAAGCCGCATCCACACACCGAAGATTTCGGGGGTGATTTTGTAGTTGTTGTTGAACGAGCAGAACACGAACGCATCCTGCGGAAGTCCATGATCCGCGCGCGTGCACGACGTTTCTGCGATCTGCCGCTGCCGGTCGTTAGGCTGATAGCAGTGCGGAAGCTGCACGATCCGCTCCGAATAATCCGCCTGATGCGCCATCGGCGTAACGACAGGATCGCCGAGAATATAGTCGATGAAATCGCATCCCATCGATCCGGGATAGCCGAGATAATTCACCTGAATGGGCGCAGGCTTATACGCGAGAATGGCCGAGCGCCCATCCTGCGTGTAGCCCTTGAGATCGACAAGGATGTCGATCCCGTCCTCGTGGATCAGCTTTGCGGCATCCTCGTCGCTCATGGTGCGAATTTCGACGAAGCGGTCGAACGCTGCCTTGACGCGGTCGCGCATCGCGCTCTTGTCGTCCCGACTGAAGCAGTAGCCGACAAGCTCGAAGCGGTTGCGATCCGCCTTTTCCAGAACTTCCGCGAGCAGGATCGTCGTGGCGTGACTACAGAAATCCGCCGAAAGATAACCGATGCGAATGCGCGCCCCCGGCTTCGAACAATTCGGATAGGTCGTAAACCTGCGCGTCTCGGGAATACCGAGAATATCTGTAAAGGCCTTGCCGGCCGAGAGCTGATCCGCCCTTGAGGTATCCAGCGGCAGCAACAGGAAGGGCGCCACGGGAGCCTGCCGCTTCCGCCGCATCGCGATGCAATGCTCTTCCTCGTCCTCTATCCCAGCCCAGTCGCACGCAACGCGCTTGAGATGGATGCGTTCGAACCGGATCACCAGCGACTGCGGCGCACATTCGACGGCGTGATCGAACGCCGCCGTCGCCTCCTCGGCCCGGTTGGCGATCTTGAGCGTCACCGCGAGGTTGTAATGCGCATCCACCAGTTTCGGATCGAGCCGCACCGCCTCCCGAAACGCCGTGATCGCCCCATCGTTCAAATGCATCCTGCGCAACAGGATGCCCACTTTCACATAACCGTCGGCACGTTCCGGCTCGATAGCCAGCGCGCTCTGATAAGCGGCAATCGCATCGCGCTGTTGCCCCGCGCCCTCAAGCGCCGCGGCGAGATTGAAATAAAGCTCCGCACGGTTCGGATCGCACGCGATCGCACGCTGCTGAAACGCCACGGCCTCACCGAACCGCCTTTGCTTGAGCAATCCGTTGCCGAAACCGTCGTAGAGACGCGCGCGCTCCACCGGATCTTGAGTTTGCGCTGCGACCATCGCCTCGGCATCGCCAAGATTGCCCGTCTCCGTCAGGATCTGACGCTCGAAGTCACGCACATCCGCCAACTCAGGCGCGAGGCTGCGCGCACGCGCGTAAAGCGCCATGGCTTCCGCAGTCCGGCCGGACCGCAACAAAACCTTGCCCATCTTCACCAGGACGGACGGCTGATCGGGCTTGAGACTAAGCGCGGCCTCGAACGCCGCAACGGCATCGGTCGTGTTTTTCGCCGCGTTGAGGAGGCTGCCCAGCACCACGTGCGCTTTCGCGTCGTCTGGCCCCAACGCCAGCGATTGACGGCAGGCCGCAATCGCCTCGTCGAGCTGCCGTTGCTCACCCAGCACGATGGCGAGATTCAGCCACCCCTCGCGGGAGTCGGGATCGATTTCGAGGCTGCGCCGGATGCAATCGAGGGCGTCGCTCGTTGCGTTGGTTTTGAATGCGATGAGCCCCAGATTGAGAAGGCTCGGCGCATGTGCAGGAAAGCGCGCCAAAATGCGTTTATGCGCTTCCGCAGATTGCTCGAACTTGCCGTCCCGCAACAATTGCACGGCCTCGCGAAAATCGCGCACAAGCGGATCGGAACTCACCACGTTTGGCGTCCGGGACGTCGCCTGCGTATGCCGCCGTTGTTTCCGGCCCATCTGATCTCGATCGGGATGACGTCGTAACGATAGCTGAGAGTTGCGTTATAGGGCGCCAATCCTGCGTGAAGCTTGTGCAAGGCTGAACAAGCCGGCGGCACGCTCGAAGCCTGAGCGGCAGTTCCCCCATTGAAAAGAAAACAGAATATTTGGGAGGATCAGGGCGCGCCCTGCGCTCAATGATCAGCGAGCTGATCCGGATCACGGCCAGGCGCGAGTTCGCGAAGCACCGCAAGCGGATGCGTCCTGAGCACCGCCACCGCATCCCGGCGGTAATCGTCCGGAGCCCCGGCGAGGGCGCGCTCGATCCAGGTCCGCCCCTCCTCGGCCTGTCCGGCCTCGGCGAGCGAGCGCCCGTGATGAAATTGGCCCCGAAAGCACCCACCTTCCGCCGCCCACCGATACCAAAGCCCGGCGGAGCGTGCGGCCCTCGCTCCTTCGCGCGTCTGCTCACGGTAACGCCCGATCATATTCATGGCGCTGGCGTTGCCCCGCCGCGCGGCCCGCACGAGTTGAGTGAGCGCCGCGGCCGGGTCCACCGGCACACCGCGACCCTGAGCCAGAAGACATCCAAGGTTGAACGCACCCCATGCGTGGCCCTTGTCGGAAGCCTTGCGATACCATTCGGCCGCCTCGCGAGCGTCCGGCTCGACGCTCCAGCCAAGCTCGTAGCAGCGTCCCATCATGTTGAACGCATCCGCATGGCCGGCCCCCGCCGCCAGCCGGAACCAGCGATAGGCCGCCGCGAGATCTCGCGGCACATCGGCGCCGTCGAGCAACTTGTGCCCCCAACCGATCTGCGCCTCGACATCCCCCTGCACGGCGCGAACCCGCAGCTCCTCTGCCGTCAGCTCCCGCTCGCCGGCCTGGCCCGGATCCCAGAACCTCACGTAGAGAACGTCGTACTGCGGCTCCTCCGCCACCGTCCGTGCAATATCCCGATGGATAATGATCCGTGTCCGCGCCGCGCGATCCGACCGCATATTCATCCCTTCGCAGCGCGCCTTACGCGCGCCCTGGATCTGCTGCTAACCGTTGCCGGCGACTCAGCAATACATGACGGGGTTGTTCAAGATAGAAAATGCGGGCCGCTCGGAAAGCCGTCGCGTTGCAGCTACGCACGGCGGGGAATGGGGACGCCACGATTGCTTGGCGGCAGCCCGCCGATCGGGCATGGGACGAGACCGCAAGTCCAATGCCCGCGTAGCTTTGTCGCTCCATGGCACAGCCTCCACAGCTCTCCTTGCCGAGAGCATTTCTTGAGGATAGAAGTAGGGAATAAACAGGATGCAAGAAGGCGATCGGCAGGAAGACGAGGCGTGTCGGCCTACAATCCGCTCACCGCAAAGGGGTGAGTTCGCCCGTCAAATTGGGATACGGTTCGCCTCGGCGGCCATCGGCTCTCCAATGCGAGCGGCCGACAGCGCGGTCGCTATGACATCGATGCATGAGAGGGCTGAAAACATGCAGGACGAGTTGGCAGCACGCGGCGCATGGGCCTGCGTCCCCTCCATTCGCATCGCCATGCTGCTCGGAGCAGTGGTGTGGAGCCTGGGCGCCATCGGCCAGCCCGCATTCGCTCAAGACGCCGCGCCGGACTTGAGCCGCACCGCCCCCGTCAACGAGCCCGCTCCCCCCATCGACGCGGAAACGCCGCCCGCAACGACACCGGCCTCACCCTCTGCCACGGACGCAGAACCTGCGGCCGCGCCCTCCACGGACACAGGCTCCGCAAGCGAAGCGCCGCCCTCGACATTCACCGCACCCACATCCTCTGAGACGGGTGCCGACGGCACCGGCGCAATGACGCCGCCACCCGCCGACGAAATCCTGGCCATCGACGCCGGTGACGAGACAGATCTCGCCGAAGCGTCGGCAGACGAAGCACCCCAATCGAGCGTCATGCCCCACGATCTCTCGGTCTGGGGCATGTACGAGGCCGCCGACATCGTCGTGAAGGCGGTGATGATCGGCCTCGTATTCGCCTGCTTCATCACCTGGACAGTCTGGCTCGCGAAGACCATCGAGCTTGGCATCGCCAAGGCAAAACTTCGCGCGGCCATCCAGCGCATATCGAGTGCGGAAAGCCTCACTCACGCCGTGCAGGCCTTTTCCGGCGTGCGCGGACCGGGCAGCCGCCTCGTCCACGAAGCCGCCGAAGAAGTGACGCGCTCGGCGCGCCTCCTCGATCATGCCGGCGATCAGGGCGTGAAGGAGCGCGTGACGTCGCGTCTATCCCGCATCGAAGCCGGCGCGCAGCGGCGTATGACGCTCGGCACCGGCGTACTTGCCACCATCGGTTCGACGGCACCGTTCGTCGGCCTTTTCGGCACCGTCTGGGGCATCATGAACAGCTTCATCGGCATCGCCCAGTCACAAACGACAAACCTCGCCGTCGTGGCGCCCGGTATCGCGGAAGCGCTTCTCGCAACCGGCATCGGCCTTATCGCTGCCATTCCCGCGGTCATCATTTATAACGCCTTTGCTCGGTCCATCGCCGGTTACAAGCTGCTCCTGGCTGACGCGGCCGCAGGCGTAGAGCGACTGGTCAGCCACGAACTCGATCTGCGCAAGCTCTGGCAGGCCTCGAAGCCTGCCGGCAAGCCAGCCGCCGCAGCCGAATGACGAGGGGCACGACATGGCCGGCAGCCTGAACTCACGCACCGACAGCGACGATCTGGAAGAGAGCCACGAGATCAACGTCACGCCGTTCATCGACGTGATGCTGGTGCTTCTCATTATCTTCATGGTGGCAGCGCCGCTCTCCACCGTCGACGTGGCCGTCGACCTTCCGGCTTCGAACGCACCGTCGCAACCTCGCCCGGAGGAACCGATCTTCCTCAGCGTCAAAGAGGACCTGACGCTCGCCTTCGGGAACGACATGGTCGGCCGTGACGAGTTGAAAGCCCGCCTCGACGAGAAGACCGGCGGCAAACTCGACGAGCGGATCTTCGTGCGCGCCGATAAGGCAGTCGACTACGGCGACCTGATGGAGGTGCTGAACCTCCTGCGCGACACGGGCTACCTGAAGATCGGCCTCGTCGGCCTCGAAACGCTTCCCACGCCGTCAGGCGCGCCCGCCGCAGAGCTGGCACCGGCTCCGGGAGGCCCCTGATAGTGGTTTCTCTTGCCTGGCAATACGAACGCGACGGCGAGTCGCTCGTCACTTCCGCCACGCGCTGGCTCGGAGCCGCCGTGACGGTGGCCGCCATGCAGGCCGGGATCGCTTACGCGGTGCTCAACTGGCCGCGCGCCGCCGAGAGCGCGGGCGAGCCCGCAGGCGCCATCATGATCGACATCGCGCCTGTCGTTTCCGCACCCGACGTCCCTCCGCAGGAACTGGCAGTCGGGCCGGAGCAGGCTGCGTCCGAAGAGAGCATCGCCAACATCTCCGACGATGTCGTCGAAGAGCTCCTTGAAATGGAGGACATGCCTGTCGCGCGGCCCAAGCCGATCGAGGACATCCCCAAGCTTGCCGAGCTTCAGCATGCGGAAGCCGTTCTCCCGCAACCGATCGAGGACAAGCCCCTTCCCAAGGAGGAGGAGCCGGAAGTCGAGAAACTCGTCGAGCAGAAGAAAGCCAAGAAGCCGCCGCGCAAGCAGTCCGTCGCGTCTCAGGCCATGGCGCCGCGTGCCGTCAAAAACGCCAAGAAATCCAGAACCAACGCAGCTCCGCGCGCCGGCACGTCGTCGTCGATGTCGGCCGCCACCTGGCGCGGACGGCTCGTCGCGCATCTCAACCGCCATAAACGCCATCCCGGCGGCGGCGCCCGCGGCACCGCCTCGATCTCCTTCACCATCAACCGTTCGGGAAGCGTAACCGGCGTGCGGCTGACGCGATCCTCTGGTAATGCCGCGCTCGATCAAGCCGCCGTGGCTCTCGCCCGCCGGGCAAGCCCGGTACCGGCCCCGCCGTCCAACGTCGGAGGCGGCAGCGTGACCGTCAACGTGCCGATCCGCTTTACGCGCTGAGACCGAGACGGCCGGAACTTTCTCTGTTCAGCCGATTGACCCGGGCGGCTCCCAGAGCACGCTCCGCGTGATGTCGCCCACGCGCGCACATCCCGTGAGCGCCATCGCCGCCTCGAACTCCGCGCGCAGGATGGTGAGGAGGTGGATCACCCCCACGGGTCCTGCCACGGCAAGAGCGTGCAGGATCGGCTGCCCGATCATCACCGCCTGGG
This sequence comes from Hyphomicrobium nitrativorans NL23, assembly GCF_000503895.1. Lineage (NCBI taxonomy): Bacteria > Pseudomonadati > Pseudomonadota > Alphaproteobacteria > Hyphomicrobiales > Hyphomicrobiaceae > Hyphomicrobium > Hyphomicrobium nitrativorans. Next base: position 896,419 of record NC_022997.1, on the reverse strand, counting down.
CACCGAGCGCCAGCGCCTTGAGTACATCCGTTCCGCGACGAATGCCGCCATCGAGAATGAGCGGGACGCGCCCGGCAACGCGCCACGCCACAGCCTCCAGCGCGTCGAGGCTGGCCGGCAGCGTATCCAGCGTGCGGCCGCCATGGTTCGACACCACGATGCCGTCAACGCCGCTCGCAATCGCACGCTCCGCGTCGTCGGGATGGACGATACCTTTGAGCAGGATCGGCAGCTTCGTCTCGCTGCGCAGCCACTCCACATCCGCCCACGTCGGCGCATGGTCGAGCAGCCCCTTGAAGACGGGGCTTTCGCCGGGCCCAGCCCTTGAAACTGGCCCCGGGACGCCATCGATATTGACCGGCCGCACGTGCGGCGGCAGCCGGAACCCCGCACGCTGCTCGATGTTGCGCACGCCGTTCACGGGTGCATCCACCGTCACCACGATGGCCGCGTACCCCGCCGCCTCCGCGCGCCGCACGAGGGAAAGCGTCGCCTCGCGCGTCGCCTGCATATAGAGCTGGAACCAAAGCGTCGTCTGCGCCGCCTCCGCGACCTCCTCAAGACGAACGCTGGCAAGCGTGCTCACCGTCATCCACACGGACACGGCCGAAGCCCCGAGCACAGCCGCAAGCTCGCCGTCGGGATGCACGAGCTTTTGATGTGCGACGGGCGCAACGAGGATCGGGACGGTCAGCGCTTTTCCAAAAAGCACCCTCTCCGTCGAAGCGACCTTCATGTCGGTCAGCACACGCCCCGCAAGGCGCATGTTGTCGAACGCCTCGCGGTTCCAGCGTTGCGTGAAACCGTCGGCGCCGGCACCCGCGATATAGGCCCAGACATCGGCGGGAAGACGCGCCTGCGCATACCGCTCGTAATCGGCGGCGGACACGCAATCCGGCGGCACCGCGTGTTGAGGTCCGTCCGTCACGACGCATTCCTCTCGCTCGTCATGTCCACCGTCGTCCGTCTCAGGTCTCGGACCAGGCGCGGATCAGGTTATGATAATGCGCCGTAAGCCCCACAACGGCCGGATCGTCGTCCGCCAGCCTCTCGCGCACGCTCATGATCGACATGTCGAGATCGTAGAGCATGTGGCGGCGCCAATCGTCCTTCACCATCGACTGCGACCAGAAGAACGACCCCCAGCGGCTGCCGCGCGTGACGGGCGTCACGCTGTGCATGCTCGTTGCGGGATAGACGACGAGATGTCCCGCTGGCAGCTTCACGGTGTGCTTGCCGTAGGTATCGTGCACGACCAGCTCGCCGCCGTCGTAATCCTCGGGCGGCGTCAGGAACAGCGTGGACGAAACGTCCGTACGAAGCCGCTGGCCGCCCGGCAACGTCCGGATCGAGCCATCGACATGCGCACCGAACGTCATGCCTTCGTCGTAGCGGTTGAACATCGGCGGCAGCACGCGCAGCGGCAGCGCGGCCGTCATGAACTTCGCGTTGCGCCCGAGCGCTCCAAGGACGATCTGCCCCAGCTCTTGGGCCGCAGGAGAATCGATCGGCACTTGCAGATTGTTTTTGACCTTCACGGCCTGATCTCCGGCCGTCACGCGCCCATCCACCCACTGCGTACCTTCGAGCACGCGGCGGATATGCGCGAGTTCCTCTGCCGATAGCACGTCCGGGATGGTTACGAGCATGGGATCGTCTCCTTAAAACGCAAGAATGCCGGGCAAGCCCGGCATTCTCTTCTTACCCGTTTCTGCAGAGGCTGACCTTGATTCCGCTCAGCCTCTGCGTGTGTTCGTTAACCGGCGGCTCAGTACTTGAAGTTCGCCGAGAGCCAGTAGGTGCGCGGCGCACCGAGATAGCCCCAGTTGCCGTTCCAGTTGAGCGTCTGGACATATTCCTCGTCGAACACGTTGTCGACGTTGAGCGACAGCTCGATGTTGTCCGTGATGTCGTACGACGCATAGAGGTTAACCAGGAAGTAATCCGGCACCTTGCCGAACTTGCCGTTCGGGATCACGCGCAGCGCGTCGTCCGGACGTCCAACCCACGAGTCGCCGACATACTGGATGCCGCCGCCGAAGGTGAACTTGTCGGTCAGATCGTAGGTCATCCACAGCGTGGCGGAGAAGTTCGGCGTGTAAGCCAGCTCGTCGCCGTTCGTGGTCGTGACAGCCGGAATCAAGCCTGCGCCATAGTCGCCATTGAGCGCCGCATCGACAGCCGGACCGTGCTTACGCTCGCTGTCCATCCAGAGAAGACCGCCGTACACCTTCCAGCGCTCGGTGATCTCGCCCGCAATGCCGAGCTCAAGACCTTGAACCTGCTGCTTGCCGTACACGACCCCCGCGGGAAGCACGCCGGTCGTCGTCGGATAGCCGACGTTCTTCTTCTCGGTGTGGAACAGAGCGGCGGTGGTCGACAGCTTGCCGCCGAACCAATCCCACTTCACGCCGATTTCGTAGTTGTGCAACTCGACCGGATCGGCACCCGGAACGAAGCCAGGGAAGCCGTTCTGCCCGTTGCGGGCAATATCCGGGTTCGAAAGCAACGCGCCGTGCGGCAGATGCGACAGACCGTAGGACGCATAGAACGTTCCATTGTCCACCGGCTTATAGGCAAGGCCGATCTTGCCGCCGACCGTGGTCTCGGAATCGCTCCACTGAACAGGACCGGCGCCTGCGGGGATGTTGACAAGCTGGTGACCAGCGAAATCGAGGTCGTAATGCTCGACGCGAACACCGCCGGTAAGCTGCCAGTGCCGGGTCAACTCGATCGTATCGAATGCGTAGAATGCAACGGTGTCGATCTCGATGTTTGCGGTCTGGTTGCTCGCTCGGCGAGCCGAAGACTCTTCACGAGAGAGGTCCACACCCGTTGACAGCGTGTGCTTGAACGGACCGGTGTTGAACTTCGCCCGGATGTTCGTCTGGTTGCTCAGCGTCTCGTTGTTGCGATCGTAGTTGAATGGCTGGGCGGGGATCGCAGCACCGTTGACATAATATGTTCTGGCTTCCCGGTCCACGTTGGCCCAGCGCGTCTGGTTGCTGATCGTCACGCCCGGAACGATGTCGTACTCGAAGCGTGCGAGGAAAGCGTCCTGCACTGTATCGTCGAACCCTAGCCGCGTTTGCGGGTAGGCATAATCGCGCGAGACGGTTCCATCGTCATTCGGACGCGCACCTGCGCCGGGAATCCGAACGGAGCCGAAGTTCGGAGCAGTCTGCCGCCCGTTGATACGAACACCCATGTCAGGAACGTCGTTCCGCTCATAGTGCTCATAAGCGAAAGTCGCGCGGAAACCGGTCCCGAGACCGAAGGCGAGCGACGGCGCCACGCCCCAGGCATCGTTCTCGGCAATGTCGCGGCCTGCGACGCCGCCGTCCTGAATCATGCCATTGAGGCGAACACCGACGGTCCCGAAGCTCTGGTTGACGTCAAGCGTCGCGCGGCGGCGCATCTCGGAATCGTATTCGTCAAACCCAATACCCGCCGTCCCGGCAACGAAGTTGCCGATCTGCGGTGTCTTGGTGACGGTATTGACGTAACCGCCAGCCGTACCGCGTCCGTTGTCGGATGCCGCGCCCTTTACGATCTCGATTCCTTCGATATTGAAGGTATCGCGCGTGAAACTGCCGTTATCGCGTGTATCGTCAATGAAAAGGCTGCCCACGGAATTGAAACCGCGGATGTTGAACTGGTTCGGACCCGACGAAAATCCGTTCTCGCCCGCGTCGAACGTGATGCCCGGCGTGTTGCGCAGCGCTTCCACCATCGTGGTCGCCTGGCGCTGCTGGATCAGCGTGCCGGGAATGACCGTCACGGTCTGCGGCGTGTTCAACAGAGAAGCCGTTGCCTTTGCGGACGAGGAAACACCCGGGTTCAGAACACCCGCGCCACCGTCGCGAAGGCTGAGATCGGTAGGAGCAGCCGGAGCCGCCTCCAACTCGTAATCCTCGGCCGGGGCCGCGGCCGGAGCAGGCGTTCCGCCGCCGCCGACCGTAATCTCATCCACCGAAACCGAGCTTTGCGCGAAAGCCGATCCCGACATCGCGACGGCCAGGATCGGAAGAAGCCCGAGCGTCGTACCAGCAACCGCCGACGAGCCGTCACCGCGGCAGGGCGCGACCCCATCGTGATCGCGCGAGTTCTTTATGCAGTCCATTTCACTTCCCCCAAATCCAGGCGAATTCTTCTTCGCCAGACGACGCAGGCCCCACGCAGATAGAACGCGGTGGCCCGTTCCCCTCCCGCCGAGCGGTCGAACGGCAAAATGATCCTGCTGAATCTATACTACTCATGTCAACTATTGACGCCTACGGAAGGAACGCCTGTTCCGCAGGTGAAGCTTTTTTGCAACCCAGCGACAGAATGACATAGCCGCCGCCGATCGGTCATCGGATCGCCCCGAAGCAAGGCGTCGTCGCAAAAAAGTTGACTTTCTTGACGTAGTTTTCCGCGGTGCACTATGGAGTGATGGCATCCTGCCGGCCGGAACAGGGGGGCATAGGCACGCGCCGATGCCCTCCGACGGCCAGCCGATAGCGGGACCTTGACCCCCGATTATTGGAGAACTGACCTATGAAAAAGCTACGGACCGCCCTTCTCGCGAAGGCGACACGGTCACGCGCACTTCTGGCCGTCGCCGCGATAAGCGCACTCGGCGCCCAGGCCCAGGCGGACGAAGTCGTCAACATCTACTCCTACCGCGAGCCGGGCCTTATTCAGGAAATTCTCGACGCCTTCACCGCCGAAACGGGCATCAAGACCAATGTCGTGTTCGGCCGGAACGGCATCATCGAGCGCATGACGGCCGAAGGCCGCAACAGCCCCGCCGACCTCCTGATCGTCAACGACTCAGGGTTGCTCATCCAGGCCAAAGACGCCGGGGTGACGCAGCCGCTCGAATCGAAGGTCGTCGACGAAACCGTCGATGCTCGCTTCCGTGATCCCGAGCACCATTGGGTCGGCTTCACGCAGCGCGCGCGCATCGTCTACGCTTCCAAGGAACGCGTGGCTCAGGACGCAATCACGTACGAAGAGCTGGCCGAACCCAAATGGAAAGGCAAGGTCTGCTCCCGCTCCGGCCAGCACACCTACAACATCGCTCTTATCGCTTCCATGATTGCACACCACGGCGAGGAAAAGGCCGAGGCGTGGCTCTCCGGCGTCCGCGATAATCTGGCCACCAAGCCCGCAGGCGGCGACCGCGAAGGCGCTCGCAACGTGCACGCCGGCCTCTGCGATGTGGCCATCGGCAACACCTACTATATGGCCGGCATGATGCGGAACGAGGAATACAAGCCGGTCGCCGAATCGATCAAAATCCTCTTCCCGAATGCGGCCGACCGCGGCACGCACGTCAACATTTCCGGCGGCGCGCTCGCGGCTCATGCCCCGAACCGCGACAATGCGGTCAAGCTGATCGAGTTCTTCCTCTCGAAGACATCGCAGGAAAGCTACGTCGGCAAGAGCGGCGAGTACCCGATTGTGGTCGGTGCCGAAAGCTCGGATCTGGTGAAAAGCTGGGGCGAACTGAAGGCGGACACGCTTCCCATCGCCGAGATCGCCGCGCTGCGCCGCAAGGCGTCCGAACTGGTCGACAAAGTCCGCTTCGACGCCGGCCCTCAATAAGCCCGAGCGGCTAGGCATAACGACACGTGAACCGGCGGGCCGCTCGCGAGCCCGCCGGTTTCTTTTTGCGGGACCGCGCCCGCTGAAACCGAAACTATCGGCGGCAGGTTCCATGACCTGACCATGAACTGAGGGTAGCGTTCGACGGATATTCGCAGATCGCGCCGTTCTCAACGCGACCGTCGCCGCACGAAACGCGCCACAAGATAAAGCGCTCTCCCGGAGAGATCGCGTCTCGGAAAGAAGGGGGGATCAATGATATCGAGTTCCGCACACGCACGGCGATGGCCGTTTTTCTCAGCCATCGCGGGCGCAGCCGCGGCCCTTATAGCGAGCGCATTTCCGACACCCGCCGACGCCCAGCGGGAACGCCGCATGATCGACGGCGATCCCGTCGTCTCCACCTATGAGGTGCGCACCGCCCCCGCCATAGAGCGTGTGGCGGCGGTCGGTTCCGGTCGGGCGCGCCAGCAGGTGACGCTGACGACGCGTGTCGCAGGCGTCATCGAAGACGTGCTATTCCAAGGCGGCGACAAGGTTGAGGCCGGCCAACCCCTCATCCGCTTGAGTTCAGAGCAGGAAGCGATCGCGGTCGAATCGGCCGAGGCCCAGCGCCAGCAGGCCTTCGACGCCGTTGAGCGCTACAAACAACTCACCGAAGGCGCCGTGTCGCGCGTCACGCGAGCGGATGCAGACACGGCGTTGAAGGTTGCCGATGCCGCCCTGCGGCGCGCCCGCGACGATGTCGAGCGCATGACGATTCGGGCCCCCTTCTCGGGCATCGTCGGCCTGACCGATCTCGACACCGGCGACTATCTCGCCATCGGCACGCCGGTCGCCACGCTCGACGACCGCTCCACGATTGTCATCGAGTTCACGGTTCCCGAGGCCGCAGCGCCGGCGATCAAGATCGGCATGCCGGTGAGAGCAACGCTCGCCGCACGCCCTGGCGAGATCCACAACGGAAGTGTCCGGGCCGTCGGCACGCGCATCGATCCCGTGACACGCACACTCACCGTACGCGGCGAAGTCCCGAACCCCGACATGAGCCTTATTCCCGGCTCCACGTTTTCCGTCAGTGTCCAGCTCACCGGCGACGAATCTCCCGTCGTTCCGGGGCTCGCGATCCAATGGGACCGCGCAGGAGCCTACGTCTGGCGTGTCACCGCCGAGAACACGGTCGAGCGGATCAACGCCGCCATCCTCGCGCGGGACGGCGACCGCGTCTTCATCGACGCAGCCCTCAAGGCAGGCGACAAAATCGTCCACGAGGGCGGCGGCTTCCTCCGCCCGGGACAGCAGGTGCGAGAAGCGGGCTCGTGACGGGAGCCCCTCACACCTCCTCGCCACGTCTTTAAGCCTACCGGAGTCCCCTGATGACGACCTCCCCGAATGAGACTGACCCAATGCGCCGCCCGGCAGGCGATGGCGGATGGGTCGGCGTGTTCGTTCGCCGGCCGATCCTGGCCATGGTCGTCAACCTGCTCGTGATCATCGCCGGCATCGCAGCGGTTCAGAACATCGAGATCCGCGAGCTTCCCGACGTCGACCGGCCCGTGGTGACGGTGAGCTCAAGCTTCCCCGGTGCCTCCCCCGAGAGCATGGACGCGCAGGTGACGGCCATCGTCGAAAGCGCGGTGGCACGCGTCCAGGGCGTCACGGGGATCACCTCCAACTCGTCTTACGGATCGAGCCGGGTCTCCATCGAGTTCTCGACCGCCACCGACATGCAGGTTGCAGCGATGGACGTCCGCGACGCGGTCGCCAGCGTCGCCCGCCAGTTGCCGAACGACATGGATCAGGAGCCGCGCGTCATGAAGGCCGACGCGGATGCCTCCCCCATCATCCGCATGGCCGTCGCGTCCGATACCCTCTCGGAAAGCGAGCTGACGGATCTGGTCGAGAACGTCATCGAGGATCGGCTCGCAGCCGTCGACGGCGTCGCGGCCGCAAACTCCTACGGCCTGCGCGCACGCACCATTGAGGTCCGCGTCTCCCAGGTGGCCCTCGCCGCACGCGGCATCGGCCTCAGCGACCTGATCTCGACGATCGGGGCGGCCTCCATCACGACGCCATCCGGCGCGCTGGAAAACGCCACCCAGCAGCTCATCGTGCGCGCGGAAGCCCCCATCGATACCCCCGCCGATGTCGCGGCCCTCGAAATCGACGCCCGAACGAAGGTCGGCGATGTGGCCTTCGTACGATGGGCCTTCCAGGACGCGACCGCCATCACGCGCCTCGACGGAAGCACCGCCATCGGCGTCGAGATCGTACGTCAGGCCAAGGCCAACACCATCGCCATCTCGGACGGCGTACGCCAGGCCGTGGCCGATCTCCAGCGCTCGCTGCCCGAAGGCGTCAGCATCGCCATCACGTCCGACGACGCGATCTTCATCCGCGCGTCCATCACCGAGGTGGTCATCACCCTTCTGCTTGCCACCGTGATCGTCATCCTCGTCATCTTCGCGTTTCTCGGCTCGGCCCGCGAAACGATCCCGCCCGCGTTCGCGATCCCTGTCTCGCTCATCGGCACGCTGGCCGCGATCTGGATTGCGGGTTTCTCCATCAACATGCTGACGCTGCTCGCTCTCGTCATCGCGACCGGCCTCGTCGTGGACGACGCCATCATCGTGGTCGAGAACATTTCGCGCTATCGCGCCATGGGCAACGGCCCGCGCGCAGCAGCCGTGCTCGGCACCTACGAGATTGTGTTCGCCGTTCTCTCTACCACCGCGGTCCTCATCGCAGTGTTCGTGCCGATCTCGTTCATGCCGGGCCTCGTCGGAAACTTGTTCTCCGAGTTCGGTTTCGTGCTCGCCTTCGCTGTCACCATCTCCTCCTTCGTCGCGCTCACCGTCGTCCCGATGATGGCCTCCAAACTTGGCGCGCCGAGCGCACGCCCGCGCGCCAACGACGACGAGCCTGCGCGCGAAAGCTGGTTTACCCGCCTCTCGAACCGCTTGGCGGAAGCATACGCCCGCACGCTCGATCTCTGCCTGCGCGCCCGTTACCTGCTCGTCGCCGCCTCGTTTGGCTTCGCCGCTCTGGGCTGGATCGCCTACACGATGCTGCCTCAGGAAATCACGCCCGCCGAAGACCGCGGCATCGTCATGGTGAGCCTCAACACCCAGCAAGGCGCCAACCTGGAGTACATGGCGAAGCTCACCGAGCGGGTCGAAAACATACTGGCGGAGCTGAAGGAGAAAGGCGAGATAACAGGCGTGCTCGCAACCATCGGCATGGGCGGCAACGCCAATCGCGCCATGATCGTGGCTCCCCTCGCAGCGTGGAACGAGCGCAGCCGGTCACAGCACGAAATCCAAGCCGAGTTGCAGCAACGGCTGTCCGGCATCCCGGGTCTCACCGTGGCCATGCGCCAGCCCAACAGCCTCGGCATCCGCGGCGGCGGGCAGGGCTTCCGCTTTGCCGTCGCCGGGCCCGACTATGACCGGCTCGCCGAAAAGGCGGTGGAACTCGCAAGCCGCCTCTCGGAAACGCCGGGCTTCCGCAACGCGCGCACGGATTACGACACGACACAGCCTCAACTCTCTGTCCGCATCAACCGCGAGGCGGCCACCAAGCTCGGCGTGCCCATCGCCAGCATAACCAGCCTCATCAACACCATGGTGGACTATCAGAAGGCGGCAGACCTGTTCATCGGCGATGAAATCGTCGAGGTTCAGGTGAAGGCCGGCGGCCGACCCATCGATGACCCGACCGACCTCGGCAACGTCTTCGTAAAAACCAACAACGGCAGCTTCGTCTCTCTGTCCTCGCTGGTGACGATCCAGGAAAGCGCCATCGCACCGAGCCTCGGCCGCGAGGACCGCCAGCGTGCGGTCCCCATCACCGCCGGCCTCGACGAAGGCATGGTGCTGAGCGACGCCGTGGACGCGATGCGCACCATCGCCGCCGAGGTCCTCGACCCCACGATGTCCACCATCCTTCTGGGCGAAGCCCGCACACTGGCCGAGACGTCGCAGAACACCGCGTTCGTGTTCGCGATTGCGCTGCTCGTCGTGTTCCTGGTGCTCGCCGCCCAGTTCGAAAGCATCGTGAGCGCACTGGTGATCCTGTTCACGGTGCCGTTCGGATTGGCGGCAGCGGCCATCGCCATCCTCCTGTCCGGCGGCACGCTCAACGTCTACAGCCAGATCGGCCTCGTGCTCCTGGTCGGCATCATGGCCAAGAACGGCATCCTCATCGTCGAGTTCGCAAACCAGCGGCGCGACGAAGGGATGGACGTGGACACCGCCATCCGCAATGCCTCCACCGTCCGCTTGCGCCCGGTGATGATGACGATGGCCGCATCCGTCATCGGCGCGGTCCCGCTCGTGCTCGCCTTCGGAGCGGGTGCGGAAGCGCGCCTCGCCCTCGGCTGGGTGATCATCGGCGGGCTCGGCTTCGCGACGCTGCTGACGCTGTTCCTGACGCCGGTCGCCTACCGCATCCTTGCCCCGCTCTCGAAGCCGCGCTCTCACGAAACTCAGGTGCTGGAGAAAGAGCTGGAGGCCGCGCGCTTCGGATGATCAGCGAACGCGCGACCGACCGCTGCTCTGCTTGATCGCAACGGTCCCGTTGGCGGCCTGCCGATCGCGCAGCGCGACCCAGCGACGACAGCTTGCGAGCGCCATCGAGCATGGAATAGGCTGCTTCGCAGCCGTCTCTTCAGGCGGCAGATCGCCCTTCGTCGCGGCCCGCGCCGCGGCCATCACGCTGCCGTAGGTTTCGAGGTCCGCCTCGCACAACGCCACCTCCTCGCCAACACTGCCGGGTTTGCCCTCTGCAATACGATAGCGGTGCCCACACACCGTCACGTGCGGCGTGCGCCGCGTACGCTCGAACGCATCGTAACCGAGCTTCAGATCGGCCCAGAAGTCCTTCCACGCGCCGTTGCCGTGAGCGGCCACGTTCGCATCCGTCATCCGGAACGGAAACACGTGAACAGGCACATGCTCCTGCCCGCGCCTGAGCGAAGCCGAGACGAGATCGTAAAGCTCGGCATTGACCGCATCCGTCATCGCGAAGCATCCCACGGAATCGCACCCGCCGTGCACGAGAATGAGCGACCCCGTCCGCCCGTTCACGCGGTCGAACACATTCGGATAGCCGATGTCGAGCGAACGCCGCCAGCGTCCGCCATGATGAAGCTGTCCTGCGGTAATCGTATAAAAACCCTCGGGCGCCTGCCGGTCGCCTTCCCGAAGCTTCGGCCCGATCTTCCCCGACCAGTAGCAGATCGGATAGACGGCGAACGGCACAAACGCGCCGTCCTTTTCCACCCAAACCTCAAGCTCGGATTCGGCCTTGAACACGCGCAACATCACGGGCGCGCCCGATTGCAAGCCCGCCACGGCGAGCCGCGTCAGCACACGCGCTGTGTCGGGCGTATTGGGAAGCGGAACCTGCAACCTGCCGGCCTTCACCGCACGTCGGCGCTCGATACGCTCGGCCGTGGCGCGGTGGACAGAGATCGCCGCCACGCCCTGAAGCTCCGCAGCGAACAGCGGACGCGGCATCGCGATCATCGCCGCAGACGCGAGCGCGACCAAGCTCAGAAAGGAACAGCTACGTCTCGCCGGGTTCGATCTCACCGCCGCCATGAACACCCTCTGCTCGCCACCCTATGGACGGCTCGGAAGGCTCACCATAGACCGAAAAACGAACGATCGCGTGGCGGACCGCGCCGCTCGTCGTAATAGCGGTCGTAGCGACCGTACCGCCGGTCGTTGCGGCGGTCGTAGCGACGCCGATCGTACCGCCGACCATACTCGTCATAGTAATAGTACGCGTCGTAATCGACAAAATACTCAGGCAACTGCGGCTGGCGCTCGCGGCGCGGGCGAATGACGATGCCGCCCTGCGGCTCGCCGCTGATCAGCACGACAAAATCGGTCGACTCGCCGGTTTCCTTGCTCTGCTCCTCGTCGGACACGATGATCGACGACCCCGGCCACAGCGACGCCGAAACACGCTCGCTCACCTCTGCTGGCATCGCGATACGGTCGAGCGCCCTGCCCGCGTGTTCGGCATCCGCAGGCGTCGGCTCCTTCTTCTTGCCATACCCCTCCTGGCCCGGCACGTGCGGGCCGATGGACACCGCCGTCCAGCGCACGTCGTCGCCGTCGGGCGTGAAATCGACAGCCGTATAGACGTGCGTACCGATGGGCGTTTCTGGCTCCGAGATCGTAACCGGCGCATCCGTCACCGCCTCGTGGCCTTGACGGATGTAGACACGCTGTTCCTTGAGACTGACGAACACGGAAATCGGTAGCGTCTTGCGCCGGGCCTCCTTCGCAGCCGCATCCGCTTCGGCATAAACGGCCTGGGCAGCGCCGAGCTCCTGCTCCGCCGCGGCATGGGCTTTTTCGGCAGCTTCCACCGCGGTGTCGGCTTCGGCGAGCTTGGCCGCCGCCTCGTCAAATCCAGCCTGCGCCTTGGCAAGCGCATCTTCACGCGATTTGATCGTCGCAGGCTGTTTGGCAGCAGCGAGACGGCGTTCAGCCTGTTTCACGCGGCCCTCGGCGCGTCCCTTTGCCCGTTCGGCCGTACGCTTCGCCCCAGCCGCCTTCTTGACGGCATCGGCGCGAGCTTTTACGGCAGCCTTCAGCTCCTCGACCGGGGCCGAGGCCGCCTTCGCCGTTGCGGCCTTTTCGTCTGCAACAGCGCGCAGAGACTCGAGCACCGCCTGCCGCTCCGGCCAGTTGGTTAGATCCGGCTCGAACACGCTGCCCTTGCCCTGTTCGTCGGCCAAAGGATCGAACGTTGTGCGGGTCAACACGGCTTCCGCAGCCGCAAGCTGAGGCTTCGGCAGCGCCGAGTGAGAAAACGGCACAGGCGCCACGTCCCGGCGCGCCACGATGATCCGGGTCCCGAGCTTGGTCTGCTCGAAGATCTCGCTTGCAAACTGGTGAGGCATCCGCACACACCCCGCCGACGCAGGATGGCCCGGCAGCGCACCAGCGTGCAGCGCGACGCCCGACCACGTCATACGCTGCATAAACGGCATCCGGGCGTCTTCGTAGAGATTGGAAACGTGATCGCGATTCTTCTGCAGCACGCTGTAGATGCCGACCGGGGTCTCATACTCCGTCCGGCCGCTCGAAACACGCGCCCGGACCACCCCGCCATGCGCGTCATAGACTGCAATCCTCTGGTCGACGAGCGAGACGATAGCCATCACGGCCGGGCCCGAAAGACCCTGCACCTCCGCGTTGTCGCTGTCGGTCGCTTGCGCGGAGGCCGTATGGCTGCCGCCAAACGCGGTCAACAGAACCAGCGCGGCAACGGACGCTTTCACGACAATACCGCTTATGAATTCACGCATCTTTTCGAACCTCGCACGCCGAGGACGAGGCGACGCCATTGAAGTCCCTCACCCACCTGCAAAAATAACGTCCTGCTCTTCCCAGCGTTCCATGCCACGATAGCATGGCTACACCGAGGCTCTGCCGTGGCGCCAAAGGAACCGAGATCCTCACCCGGCGTTGGCCTGTAAAGCCGCCCACGCCGTTTCCAACGAGACAGGCGAGGTGCGAAAATCGGGAGCAAACCATGACATCCGAACGCTCGAAAAAGGCGGCAGACAAGGCGATCCGGAAGAAAGACGCCACAACTCCAGAGAGCGCCACAAGCCTCGAACTGGAGCGGTTGGACGACGACGCGGTCGAAAAAGCGGTAACGGTCGACCACGGCACCGGACCGACGACGATTCTACCCTGCCCGCCGATCTCTCCCAAGATGGAGCGCCGCCTTCGGGGTGATATGGTTACGGAAGACTCTAAACCGCGCCTGAAAAAGCAACGGAAGAAAACCTCGCCCGGATAACCCTTGCGGCATCAAAGGCGCCCGAAACCTCAGCCTTATTTGGCCGGCGGGCTGAGCGGCGCGGCGCCATCCGGCTCTGCGTCACGGGGCGCACCATCCGCGTCGCGAGGCGGTGGGATGACGGGCGTCTTGCTCTCGAATTCTTCGGGAACGGGCTGGGTCATGCCCGGGTCGATGCTGCGAGGCGGTTCGAGCACGCCCTCCCCCCGCTTGAGCTTTTCGGACAGCGGTTCGCCGGGCGTCTCGCTTTGAAGACCAGGATCGGCCGGAGGGACCGGACTTTCTGAGGGCGGCTCCATCGCGGGAGGTGGTGCACCAGGTTGAGCGGGCGGCGGAATTTGCGCGGCCGCGTCCACAGGCGCCAAGGCGACACCGGCCGCAATCACGAAGAGCGCGGAAACGGAACGGGTCCCTGGATGATGCCGCTGCATGGTTCTCCTCCTGACGCTTCTTTTCCTTGCAAAGGTAACGGCCCCTGGGACGCCTCCGTTCCGAACAAAGCGCCCGCTGAACCTCCACGGCGAGGAGAGCGTTGTGCGTTCAACAAGATAGAGAGGCGCCCAAACATGACCCGCCCAAAAACGCTCGAACGCGCAAAACAGGCTTCAGAGGAAAGTCGCAAGATCCAGTCGCACATCAACGAACTGGACAAGAAGGAGGGCACATCGCGCGGCGGTCGCAAAAAACACGGAGCCGTCCAAGCCGGCCAGCGCCGCTATCCGGACGAACTCGATGAAACGCAATTGGACAAACCGGGGCACGAAAAAGATCTCGCAACCGCGCCCATGTACGAAGCGCCCGCCTATAAGGGCTCCGAGAAGCTCGCTGGCATGGCGGCCCTGATCACCGGGGGAGATTCGGGTATCGGACGCGCCGTCGCCGTTCTCTACGCGCGCGAAGGCGCCGACATCGCGATTTCGTATCTCGACGAGCACGACGATGCGCGCGAGACCAAGGAAGCGGTGGAAAAAGAAGGCGTGCGCTGCATCCTTCTTCCAGGCGACGTCACAGACCGCGCGACATGCGAAGACGCGGTGACGAAAACTCTCGACGCGTTTGGAGCGATCGACATCGTCGTGGCCAACGCCGCCTTTCAGGAGCACGCGTTCGAAATCTCGGACATCAGCGACGATCACTTCGACCGCACGATGAAGACCAACCTCTACGGCCTGTTTTATCTCACCCGCGCAGCAATCCCCCATATGCGTCCTGGAAGCTCAATCATCATGACCGGATCGATAACCGGCATCGACGGCAGCAAGGACTTGCTCGATTACTCCCTCACCAAAGGCGGCATTCACGCCTTCGCACGGGCGCTTTCGGCGCATGTGCTGCCACGCGGAATCCGCGTCAACGCCATTGCGCCAGGTCCCGTTTGGACACCGCTCAATCCCGCAGATCGCCCGGCGGACGAAGTCCGCGAATTTGGACAAAGCACGCCGATGAAGCGCGCGGCTCAACCTGAGGAGATCGCGCCCGCCTATGTCTTTCTCGCTGCGCCGTCTTGCTCAAGCTACATCACCGGCGAAATCCTGCCGATCGTCGGCGGCTACGATTAACGCCAATTCCCTCAGCAGCAGGAGCTGTTGAATGCCCACGCGTCCACGGCAAAAAATCAAAAGGAGAAACACGCCATGGGATTCTTCACGTACGACATCAAATCGATGGATGACCTCTTCGTGCACACACTGCGCGACATCTACTACGCGGAACATCAGATCGCGAAGGCGCTTCCCAACATGATTGATCAGGCATCCGACCCGCAGCTTAAGAACGGGCTCGAAAACCACCTCGGCGAAACACACCGGCAGATCGAGCGTCTGGAAAAAGTGTTCCAGATGCACGGCGTCGAGATCGGTGGCGTCTCATGCCCGGCAATCGATGGCATCATCCAGGAAGCCAAAGAAGTGACGGGCGAAGTCGCCGATAAATCCGTTCGCGACGCAGCCCTGATCGCCGCAGCCCAGGCCGTCGAGCACTACGAGATCACCCGTTACGGAACCCTTGCCGCATGGGCGAAGGAACTCGGTCGCGACGACTGCGCAAGCGTCCTTCTCGAAAACCTCAAGGAGGAGAAAGCGGCCGACGCTCATCTCAGCGCCATGGCCGAGAGCCGCCTCAATCGACGCGCCGCTTAGTCCCCGCAACGGAGGACAAACCACCCTCAGCAGCATCCGGTCCCGCCGCCGGGTGCTGCTTCGCCGCCCAAGGCGGTAGAAATAGGCCCATGTGAAACCTCGCGACAAAATCGTGAGTGAAGCAAACGGAACCACGCGCCACGATCGGCGATTGAAAGCGAACGTGCTCTGCGCAAATTCTCAGGAGGCCGCCGTGTTTGAACTGGTGTTGACCGTCTGTTCGATTGTCGCCGGCGCATCCTGCCGCGAAGAGCATCCGATCCAGCTTAACGAGAACGTCGACCTGCGAGGATGCATGATCGCCTCCCAGATTGAAGGCGCAAAGTGGGCGGAATCGCACCCGAACCACTACATCGCGAAATATACCTGTCAGCCTGCGCGGGCATTCACGCGCGCCTGACGTCCACGCCCTGACGGACTACGCTCTTTCCGTTTCGAGAACTTCGCAGATTTTCGCCGACAGCTCTTCGAGCGAGAACGGCTTGGCGAGGAAGTTCACGCCGGGGTCGAGCACGCCATTGTGCACCACCGCGTTTTTCGTAAACCCGGTCATGAAGATCACTTTGAGTCCGGGTCTCAGCTTTTCCGCCGCATCGGCAAGTTTCCGGCCGTTCATCTCCGGCATCACGATATCTGTCAGCAGGAGGTCGATCTCGACATCGCTATCGAGCTGTGCGAGCGCATCTTTAGCGCCACCCGCCACGAGAACCGTGTATCCCAATTCTCGCAAACTCGCCGTCGTGAGTTCGAGCACGCGAACGTCGTCCTCGACCAAAAGAACCGTCTCTGCACCCTTCGCCCGGATGACCTCGTGCACCACAACGTCGTGGCGCTCCGCCTCCACCGCATAATGGCGCGGCAGATAGATTTTGACCGTCGAGCCCTGTCCGATCTCCGAGTAGATCTTCACATGTCCGCCGGACTGCTTGACGAAACCGTAGACTTGCGAGAGGCCGAGCCCCGTCCCCTTGGTCGCATCCTTCGTCGTGAAGAATGGATCGAATGCTTTATGTAGGATGTCGGTCGACATCCCCGTGCCGGTATCCGTCACGGCGATCAGGACATACTGACCCGCAGGAATTCCGGGATGCAGGCGGGCGTATCGGTCGTCGAGATGGCAGTTCGCCGTCTCCACCGTAAGACAACCTCCGTCCGGCATCGCGTCGCGCGCGTTGACGCACAAGTTCAGGATCGAGTTCTCAAGCTGAACCGGATCGACGTGCGTAAGCCACAATCCGCCACCCAGGATCGTCTCCATCTGGATCATCTCGCCGAGCGCGCGCGAAATCAGTTCCGAAATACCGGCCACGAACTTGTTCGCGTCGATGGCCTTGGGTGCAAGCGGCTGCTGGCGCGAGAACGCGAGCAGACGCTTGACCAGCGTCGCCGCGCGGTTTGCGCCGTCGAGCGCTCCGTTGAGGAACTCCTCGGCGCCGTCCTGGCCGCGCTGAAGCCGCTTTTGCGCAAGCCCGATACCGCTCATGATGACGGCGAGCATATTGTTGAAGTCGTGCGCAATCCCGCCTGTGAGCTGCCCCACGGCCTCGACCTTCTGCATCTGGCGGATTTGCATCTCCGCCACATCCCGATCCGCGATCGTTTCCTGCAGAAGCTTGTTCGCTGTTGCGATGTCCGCCGTGTCGCGACGCGTACGGAATATCCAGGCCGATAGGGCGAGCAATGTCATGAGAAACGCCATCATGACTGCGACGGCAAGAACGTTCACGGTGCGAAGCATATCGGCCTCGCGTTTTTCGAGCAGCCCATGCTCCACCGTCCGCAAAGCCTGGAAGCGGTCGCGCAACTCCTCGGTCACCTTCAAGCCATAGCGCTGCAGCACGCGCGCCTGCGCCGCATCGAACCCCTGCTGGCGCCGCACGGAGATCGTCTCTTCCGCATAAGCAAGGCGCCGCTCGATGATCGGCACCGCCTCTTTGAACGCCTCGAACTGCTCTTCGTTGTCGGAAAGCAGAGCCTTGAGTTCGGAAATTTCGTCGGGAAGCTCGGTCTTTGCCCGCAGGAACGGCTGCAGGAAATCGGCCTCGCCAGTCAGAATGTAACTCCGCTGGCCGAGTTCGGCGTCCTTCAAAAGGGCGTAGATGCCCGAGAGCTTCATTTCTACTTGAAGAGAGTGGCGCACCCACTCCGCTTGCTCCGCGTATCGGGTGCCCAGCCAAAATGTCAGGCCGAAGATGAAGATGAGCGCCGCGCCCGCCACCTCCGGCACGCGGGCCCCGAACACGTTGGCCAATCTGTCCAGCATTGGTTGTTGAACCCACTCCCCTGTTGGCGGGGGCATCATACACAAGCTTCTGCTAGGTGCCAGATTATCCCTGAAAAGGCTCGGACTTCCTCACACAGCCGAAGCTTGGCGGCCGAAACCGTCCGCCCGCGCCAGAAAAGTATCCCGGGAACTCTTCCCCAAAAAGGGCGTTAATTTCCGCATACCGCTGAAAAAGCAACAAGGAGAGGCATCAATGCGGACGGCATCCCTGGCGCTCATTCTGAGTGCGGCCTGCCTGAACGTGGGATCGGCACCACCGGCAGCAGCAGGAGCAGGCCCGGCCCCCGGTGGCGACGCGAGCAAAGGCCAGATCGAATTCAACAACCATTGCCGCACGTGCCACACTGTAAACGAAGGCGACAATCGTCTCGGCCCCAGCCTTCACAACATCTTCGGAGCGCCGGCAGGGCAGGTCGAAGGCTTCGGCAACTACTCGGGCGGCCTTACGTCAAGCATCACCTGGGACGAGGCAACGCTCGATAAGTTCATCGCCAATCCGCAGTCTATCGCGTCGAACACGACCATGACGCCCTTTGCGGGTGTGGAAGACGCCGAAACGCGCAAACAGATCATCCAGTATCTCAAAGATCAGAAGGAAGGGTCCTGACCCGCGTTGCCTTCCGCTGCAATCATGATCGCCTGCCACACGCGCGCCGATGAGGAACCCCATCTTGTTCGGGGCGTTGACTTAAGCCTTGCGTGATGGGGTAATCGACATCACGTGTCACCGTTCGAGACTGACCGATGAGAGGGCGTCATGGCGAGATGGGCTGCAGCGCTGAGGGGCGTGCTGCCGAGCCTGTCCGGGACCGCCAAGCCATGGCCCGGCGCCGGCTCCAGCCACACGGACGGACGACCGCGAGCCGCAGAGGCCGCGGAGGGGCGCTCTCAGCAGACTGAGCTACAAGCGCCTGTCGTCTGGTTGCTTGGCAAGGTCCAAAGCGGCAAGACGTCGATCATCCGCGCCATCACCCAGGCGAGCGACGCCGACATCGGCGACGGCTTTCGCCCCTGCACCCGCACAGCCCGCCTCTACGCCTTCCCGGACGACACGCCCGTGCTCCGCTTCCTCGACACGCGGGGGCTCGGCGAGGTGGCGTACGATCCCGCCGACGATCTCGCGATCAGCGAAGCGGCGGCCCACCTCATCGTCGCCACCATGCGCGCAACCGACCCCGACCAGGGGGCCGTGCGCGACGCGCTCCATCGGGTCCGCTCACGCCATCCGGACTGGCCCATTGTCGTCGCGCAAACGACGCTTCACGACGCGTATCCGCTGGGCCAAGGCCACACGCAGCCCTACCCGTTCGATCCGCACGCTCCGCCCGAAGCCATAGACCGCATCCCCGTCGACCTGATGCGCGCCCTCGCCTATCAGCGCACCCTGCTCGATAACCTGCCGGGAAAAGGCCCGCTCCTTTTCATTCCGATAGATCTCACCAAGCCCGAAGATGCGCTCGCCCCGCACGATTACGGGCTCGACGCACTGACGGAAGCGCTCTCCACAGTCGCGCCGCACGGAATGCTCGCCGCACTCCAAGCCATGCCGGGCTTCGCCGCAGACCCCAAGGCACGCTCCGCAGACCCCATCGTCATGGGACATGCCATGGCCGCAGCGGGAGGTGATCTCGTCCCCTTCCCCGTAGCCGGAACCATCGCGGCAACCACCGTCCAGGCACGAATGCTCGCACGCCTCGGCACGCTCTACGGCGTTGCCTGGGACCGGCGCGCATATGCGGAGCTGAGCGCTGCCCTTGGCGCGGGCACGCTCACGAAGGTCGCGGCCAGCGTCGGCCTGCGTCAGCTTGCCAAGTTCATTCCGGTCTATGGCCAAACGGCAGGCGCCGCGGCATCGGCCGCCGCAAGCTTCGCGGTCACGTATGCGCTCGGCCGTGCCGCGATCCGCTATCTTCATGGACGCCGGCTTGGTCTCACGGACAGCCGCGACATCGCCGAAACCTACCGCCAGTCTCTCCGCGAAGCCTTTCGCATCGCCAAAGAACAAAGGCTGTCACGCAACGACGGCGGGGAGCGCCGATGACAGGAAACAAAAGCACACGCAAAGGCTCTGCGAGGCGCACAGCCTCTCTGATCCTGCTGAGCATCGGCCTTGTCGTGCCTGCTCTGTCGCTCATCCCGCTCGGCAGCATCTGGCTCTGGCAGAACGGTTATCTCCTTCACTGGACCGGCTTCGCCCTTGCTGCCGTCGCGCTTGTCTACTTCACCCAGCGCTGGCTCCTTCCCCCCGCAAAGCCGATTGAAAGTTCAACGGCGGAGGCCCCCGCCACGGATCCCGCAGAGACGCCGAGCCTTCACTGGTCGCCCGCCGAAGAGCTGGCCTGGACAGACGTGACACGCCTCGCGCAGAAAACCGATCCTGCGGCCATCACCAGCCCAGAGCTTCTTCTGAAGCTCGGACAGGATACGATCGAGGTCGTCGCCCACCGCATCCATCCCGACCGCAAAGACCCTCTCTGGCAGTTCACCATGCCGGAAGCTCTTGCGATCATCGAGCGCGTAAGCCGCCGCCTCCGGATGCTCACGCTCGAACGCGTCCCCTTCGGAGATCGCCTCACGGTTGCGCAGGCTCTCGCCCTGTATCGCTGGCGCGGCGCGCTCGACGTCGCCGGGCAAGCCTACGACGTCTGGCGCGTCATCCGCATGATCAATCCCGCAACAGCGGTCGCCAACGAAGCTCGCGAACAGCTTTCAAAGGCCATGATGCAGTGGGGCCGCGATGCCATCGCGCGCCGTCTGACCGAAGCCTACATCACCGAAATCGGCCGCGCCGCCATCGACCTTTACGGCGGACGCCTCCGCGTCACCTCAGGGGCGCTCACGAGCTACGTATCGGACGAAACGGCCGCCGACGAAACCGCTCTCGGTCAGGTTCGGGCAGAACCGCTCCGCATCCTCGTGGCAGGCCAAACGGGTGCCGGCAAATCGAGCCTCGTCAATGCGCTTGCCCGCGAAGCCCAAGCGGCAACCGACACCCTACCCGCTACCGCCAAGTTTACGCCCTATCGGCTTGAGCGGGAGGGATTTCCCGCGGCCATGATCATCGACAGCCCCGGCATCGTCGCCGATCCTCGCGCCATCGAAGCGCTCATCGAGAAGGCCGCAGACTGCGATCTCGTGTTGTGGGTCGCGGCCGCCAACCGCGCCGACCGTGAAGTTGACAGGACTGCACTCGATGCGCTGCGCCGGCACTTCGCCGCCCGCCTCAACCGCCGCCGTCCGCCCATCGTCCTCGTCGCAACCCATATCGACCGTCTGCGCCCCTTCACCGAATGGGACCCACCGTACGAAGCGGACGATCAGCGCGAAAAAGCCCGCAGCATCAGGGCAGCCATATCCTCTGCCGCGAGCGACCTCGGCTTCGGCCCCGACGAGGCCGTGCCGGTGAGCCTGCGCGATGCCGAACCCTACAACGTGGAGCGCCTCTGGCAGGTCATCGCGAACGCACTCCCCGAAGCGACGCGCGCCCAACTATTGCGCGTGCTGCACGAACTTAAGGACAAATGGACGTGGGGCTCCCTCTGGTCGCAGGCCAGCGGCGCGGGACGCGCTCTTGCCGGCGCACTGAAAAGGGAACCTCCATCCAAGTCTCCCCCAAAATGAGAAAGGGCGCGATCGGTCAAGGCAAGCCACCAAGCTTCCGCAGTTTACCTACCAAAGAACCGGCACGAAGCGCCCGGGAGCAAGGCGACCCGCGGCAAGTGCCGCGGCATTCCAAAAAGCGCAACGCTCTTTGAGCGAAACCTCCATCAGCTTGTGTACGAAGCAAAAAAACCGGAGTGACACGCCATGGCAATCCAGGAGGCGTTACCGGAAACCACACCGAGAAACGCTGAAACGCCCGCACCCACGCCATCCACCGCAGAAACCTGGGCGCTCGTGGCGCATGTATCGGTCACCGGCCTCTTCGCACTCGCCGTTCTCGCCGCGCTCTATCTCATGCGCGATGTGGCGGTGCCCGTGATCCTGGCCTGGGTCGTGGCCAACATCCTGCTCCCTCTCGTCGCATGGTTCGAGCGCCACGGGCTGCCCCGCGTTCCGGCTGTCATCTTCGTGACGCTCGCCTTCGTCGCCATCCTGCTCGCAATTGCGACCCTGCTCTCACTGCCGATCACCTATTGGCTCGGCCGCGCCAACGAATTGGGCGATCTCATCCGCCAGAGGCTCGCGGCCATGTCGGGGCCGCTCGACTTCCTTGAGGAAGTGTTCGGCGCCTTAAACCAGGCCACCGGCGGGCAGGGCGGCACGAGCCTCCGGGTCGAGGAAAACACGAACATCGTCCACAGCATCGTCTCGGTGCTTACACCTGCCGTGACGCAAGGCATTCTCTTCCTCGGTGCGCTCATTTTCTACATGATCTACCAGAAGGAGATCAAAACGCGTTCTGTGCTCGTTTTTCCCAGCAGAGAAGCCCGGCTGACGGCGCTCAAGATCCTCTCCGACATCGAACACAAAACGACCGTTTACTTCGGCACGTTCACACTCATCAACACCGTGCTTGGCTGTGTCACCGCCCTCATCGCCTACGCCGTCGGCCTTCCCAACCCGCTGCTCTGGGGCGTGTTGGCCGCAGTTCTCAACTATATCCCCTACATCGGGCCGGCCATCACCACCGGAGTGCTGTTCCTGATCGGCCTCTTCACGTTTCCGACCGTCGGCGAAGCGCTCATCGCCCCTGCCGCCTATCTCACCATCACCGCACTCGAAGGCCAGTTCTTCACGCCGTTGCTGCTAGGGCGCCGCATGACGCTAAACCCCTTCGCTGTCTTCCTTGCCATCGGCTTCTGGGCCTGGATGTGGGGGCCCATCGGCGCCTTTGTGGCCGTGCCCATTCTGATGACGACCATCGTCACCTTCCGTCACCTGTTTCCGGACGAAGGTCCTGAGCTTCCCGAGTGAAACCAAGTTCAGTCGTCCGCGTTTACAGAAGCGGGGCGGACGGCCCCTCGGTACAGGAACAGGAGCTGCGTTTCCCATGAACACCACCTCATCGACCACCACGCGCGGCGGCAAGACTGCGGACGACCTTGCGGACAAGGCCACCGACTTCGCCGAGCGCACCGGCGAGGAAATCCAGCGCGTCGCGCGCAACGTGGCCGACCAGGGCCGCGAAGCGTCCGAGCAGGTTCAGGAAGTCGCCCAGAACTTCAAGAGCGCCGTCGACAAGTCGGTCAAAGACCAGCCGTTGACCACCCTCGCCGTTGCGGCGGGACTCGGCTTCGTGATCGGCGCGCTTTGGAAGTCGTAACGCACCCATCCTCGCCGCTTCGTCTGAGATCGGGAGGGGAGAACTGACCGCCGATGCTGTTCCAGGGACTTTTCAAGCGGGCCGAGCGTTCGATCGACTCAGCCATCTCAAAATTCGTGGGACGCGCGACGGTGGCAGTGCCCCTTCTCGTGGCCGGAGGGTTCGCAACGGCCGCCCTCTCCATTAAACTCGTCGAGCTTTATGGACACGTGTCCGCGTACGCGATCATGGCCGTTCTGTTTTCTGTCATCGCGCTGATCACGATGGCCGTGAACAACAAGGAGAGCGAGCCCGTAGGGGAACCAGCCGCAGCAGCCGACGCGACGGACGCTTCGCAAGAAGCCGATGAGGAAAGCGACGCCCCCCAGCTCCCGCCCGAGGTGATGGCATTGCTCACATCCGTTGCCCCGGCCGCAGCACCCGGCATCGCTCGCGGCGTGGCAAGAAACCTGCCGCTCATTTTCCTGCTCGCAATCGCCGCGTTCGTGATCTCACGCTTTGCGGAAGCGTCCGGGGAACCTTCGCCCTCGGACGTGGCGGAGGCCGATGCACCGGGCACGCCGTGACCCCATTCTCACATTACCAACAGCCTGATCTCGGACTTTACCGCAATTGTAAGGTCCCGGACATGAGGGGGTAACCTTGGCTCCCTAATCTCAGGACTGGGCAGTCTCTGAGATGTGCGCCTCCGCTTGCGGGGCTCACAGCCAGCTCCTGAACAATGGTCCCCCTCGGTTCTGCCCATAGGGCCCCGTCCCTTGCTGGGTGCCCCGGAGCCCGAATGCTTCCAAGCGTTCGGGCTCCTCCTGCCCTGCGGGCAAGCTTGGGTGGCTCGCAATTGGTGATATAGACACCAAGCAGCCGGTCCCTTTGATCCCCGGAAGGCCGCAAGGGAGCATGGAATCATGCGGGTGCTCATTGTCGAAGACGACAAAGACACAGCGCTATACGTCGCGAAAGGTCTGGTCCAGGCCGGTCACACCATCGACGTGGTATCGGATGGCAAGGACGGATTGACGCTCGCCATCCGCGAAAACTACGACATCGTCATACTGGACCGTATGCTGCCGGGCCTCGACGGGCTCTCTCTCGCGCGCACGCTGCGCAGCGCCGGAAGCCGCGTCTCGATCCTGTTTCTGACCTCGCTCGGCGGCGTCAACGATCGCGTCCAGGGGCTCGACGTCGGCGGAGACGACTACCTCGTGAAGCCGTTTGCTTTTGCCGAGCTGCTCGCGCGTGTCAACGCGCTCGGCCGGCGGCCGCCGATGCGGGCCGAAGGCGACATCCTGCGCGCGGGAGATCTCGAACTCGACGTCGCCCGGCGCGCGGTGCGCCGCGGCAAGGATCGCATCGACTTGAAGCCCAAGGAGCTGGTCCTCCTGGAAGTTCTTCTGCGCAATAAAGGCCGCGTCGTCACCCGCACCATGCTGCTGGAACGCGTGTGGGGCTTTCACTTCGATCCCCGCACAAGCGTCGTCGAAACGCACATTTCGCGCTTGCGCGCCAAAATCGACCGTCCCTTTGCAAGGCCGCTGATTCATACGGTGCGCGGCAGCGGCTATTCCATCAATGACAATCCGTAATCTTTTCCGCCGCACCGAGGTGCGCTCTGCCGCAGCCTTCACGCTGATCATCACGGCGTGTGTGACGGCACTGTTCGTCGGCCTGATCGTCAACCTCATAGACGGCCTGGAAGATGGCGTGCGCGCGCGTGTTCTCAACGCACGCGATGCGCTTCTCGCCATCGACCGCCGCTATGGCTTCAAGGAGCTGGTGACCGTGGTCCACGACGAAATGGATTCGGTCCGCGACATCGACAGCATTTTTTCCGTTCTCGATGCGGAAGGCAAAGTCGTCGCCGGCAACGTCCGCTCTCAGGCTCCCTTCGAAGGCTGGCACGACCTCGAACGCAAAAATCTGCCCGAACTCGCCAGCAAAGGCCGCTCGCAAGGCCACTTCTACGCCATCTGGGCACCCGTTTCCGAAGGCCAACTCCTCGTCGGAATGAGCAACCGCGAGGTCGAGCACGCCTGGAGCATCCTGATGCGAAGCCTCGGATGGGGCCTCCTCGCGACCGCGGCGGTCGGCGTCGGATCTGGCATCTATCTCGCACGCGGCACGCAACGGCGCATCGACGATATCGCGGGCACGCTCTCGGCCGTGTCGGGCGGCGACCTGGACCGGCGCGTGCCGGTAAAGAACGTCCATCACGATCTCGACGAGATCGCCCAGCGCATCAACGCCATGCTGACCCAGCTCCAGCGTCTCGTCGAAAGCGCCAATCAATCCTCCACAGACATCGCCCACGACCTCAAGCGGCCGATGACCCGCCTGCGCCAGCAGCTCGAAGCGGCCGCAGAGGCCGAGACCGCGAATTCCGAAACCCGCAACGTTCTCGAAAACGCCATCGGCGAAGTCGACAGCATCGTCGCCACCTTCGAAGCACTCCTCAACATCGGCCAGCTCGAAGCCGGCGACCGGCGCACGCGCTTCGTCGATCTCGATCTCAAGGCGACGTTGAGCGACGCTGCCGAAGCCTACGCGCCCGTGATCGAGGACTCGGGCTATCGCCTCACGTGGAATATCGCGGGGACGCCGGCGGCGACAATCCGCGGCGACCACGAGTTGCTCTTGCAGCTCGTCGCCAACCTGATCGAGAACACGCTCCAGCACACCCCTGCGGGTACGACGATCACGCTCGCGCTGTCGGTCACGTCGCGCGGCGCCGTCGTTGTCGTCGCCGACGACGGCCCCGGCATCCCGGCAGCGGAGCACGAGAACGTCTTCCGCCGCTTCTACCGGCTGGAGCGGGAGCGTTCGAGCCCGGGACACGGCCTGGGCCTCAGCCTGGCACGCGCAATCGCAGACCTCCACGGCGCATCCGTCGCCCTCGGCGACAACAAACCGGGCCTCAAAGTCTCGGTCTCGTTCCCTGTCGTGACCTGACTTCGCGGAGCGAGCAAGCCTCGCACCGTTTCCGCGTAATGCATTAGGAATAGATGCAGAAAAACAACAATCGTTTCCGTCCCTCGCCGTGATGAGGGAAATTCCTGAGTTGCGCGGCGCACGCGACGAAGGCACGTTGCGTAGCATATCTGCGGAAGACGATAATCTCCGCGAAGTAGAGCCCGATTGACCCGCAGGTGCCCGCCGTCGCGGACCTGCCGAAAAGGGGAGGCTTCCCGCATGGCAACGGCCCGTTCCAGGATCATCTCTCTTCCCGCGCCCGCGCCGCACCTGGCGCTGTTCATGGCGGCTGTCGCGCTCGTTGCGTGCGCCCTCGCGCCGTCCCGCGCCGCGGCTCAGGATTTCTTCTCGTTCCTTTGGGACGGCGGCTCTCGCCAAACGGTCAAGTTCAGCAACCGCTATGAACCCCGCCAGCTCATCGTCTCCTTCGGCGACCGCAAGCTTTACTGGGTGCATCGCCGCGGCGAAGCGATCAGCTATCCGATCGCCGTCCCGCGCGAGCAGAGCCGTTGGCAGGGCGTCACCAGTGTCTCCCGCAAGGCCGTCAACCCGCCATGGGCGCCGACCCCCGCGATGCTTCGCGAAAACCCCAAGTTGCCGAAGTGGGTACCCGGCGGACATCCGCAAAACCCCATGGGCGCCCGCGCGCTCTATCTCGGCAGCTCGGCCTACCGCATCCATGGCACCGACGCGCCCTGGTCCATCGGCACAGCCGTCTCCAAGGGCTGCATCCGCATGTACAACCACGATGTGATCGACCTCTACCAGCGCGTCCCCGTCGGCACGCGGGTAACGGTGACGTGGCAACGCTTTAGCTGAAGCTGACCCGAGGGTTTCCGGGACACAACAGACCGGCTCGGAACCGCCGATTTGAGTTGTAGCGCACCTCGTCTCGCAAGCTTCGCTCAAGCCAAATCGTGGAAGCCTGTAACGAGCTTTGACGCTTCGCTCGGCCACGCCGAGACGCTGCCGAAGCTTCGAGATCGAGCCCGGGCCGGACGCGGCCACGGGCAGGCGGCGCCGACTAGAGCGACCAATGACCCAGGCCAACGCCGAGAGACGACCGAGCCGAGGCGAAGAGCCAGCCGAATCTGTGGAACTGACCGGCCCCAAGAAGGTGGCCGCGCTCCTCCTGTCCATGGACAAACAGGTCGCCTCACGCATCCTCAAGCACTTCGACGAAGACGACATCAAGCTGATCGCGCAGACCGCGACCGATCTCGGCGCCGTCACCAAGGAAACGCTCGATGCGTTGATCGAGGAGTTCGCCCAGCATCTGCGCACCGGCGGCGACCTGATCGCGACAGCGCATGAGGTCGAGCAGCTTTTGAACGGCGTCGTGCCTCCCGAGCAGATCGCCGAGATCATGCAGCAGGTACGCTCGAAGTCCCTGCAGTCGATCTGGATCAAGCTCGGCGAGGTCCCCGAGCTCTCGACCGCGCAATATCTCGCGAAGGAGCACCCGCAGGTCTCGGCCCTGGTTCTCTCGCGCACGCCGCCCCATTATGCCGCCGCAGCCCTCAAGATGCTCCCGGGCCCGCTGCGCAACGAAATCATGCGCCGGATGCTCTCGATGAAAGTCGTGCTCGAACGGCCGATCCAGCTTCTCGAAGGCGCCGTCAAGGAAGAGCTGCTCTACAAGAGCGCAAAGAATGCCGGTCCCACCATTCACGCCCGCCTTGCCGACATCATCAACAAGATGGAACGCAAGCAGATGGACGAGATCCTGAGCGATCTGGATGAGCACCGTCCGAAAGAGGCAGAGATGGTACGAAGCCTCCTGTTCACGTTCGACGATCTCACGAAGCTCTCGCCGCCCGCTCTCGTCACCCTGTTCGACGGTGTTCCGACCGACCGCACCATCATGGCACTGTATGGCGCCGAACCGCGCATGATCGAACTCATCCTCGAAGCCACGCCAGGCCGCGCGCGCCGCATGATCGAGCAGGAAGTCGCCACCGGCAAAAAGCCGTCGGCCAAGGAAATTCAGAAAGCCCGCCGCGCGATTGCCGACACCGCCATGGAGATGATCGAGAAGGGCATCATTGAGATCGGCAATCCGGAAGAGGAAGAGGATTGATGGCCGACGAGTATACCGAGATCCGCGAATCCGGCGGTCAGCCCGGAACCGACAAGCTTCTAGAGCCGCCCAAGCTCGAAGTCGAACGGCTGCACGTTCTGAAAGGCATTCTCGAACGTCTCGTGACTACGCTTTCGGAACGGTTCCGCGAATATTGCAACGTGCCCTCGTCGTTCTTCGTCAACCAGCTCGAAAGCGGCAATTCGTGGGACGTGCTCGAATCCTACGAAGACAGCATCGCCGGCATCTACTACAGCCGTCAGTGGGACAGCAAGATCGTCGTCGGCCTTGACCGCCGTTTCATTTTTTCGCTGATCGACGCCGCGTTCGGCGGAGACGGGTCCATGCCGCCGTTTGAGGCGGATCGCCCGTTCACGTCCCTCGAAGCACGCCTTGCGCGAAGCGTCTTCGGCATTGTCGTGCCTGAGCTGGAGTATCTCGTCTCCACCATCACGCCGGTAACCTTCGAACTCGAAAAGCTCGAAACCAAGCTCGACTTCCAGATCCTCGGCCAGACCGACGTTCCCGTGATCGCCGTCCAGGTTCTTTTCCAGATCCTCGATAACGGCGGACGGATGTTCATGATCATCCCGCAGTCGGCGCTCTACCCGATCCGCAAACTGCTGGAGCGCACCCGCGCGCTCGACGGCGCCAACGTCGACCCCGACTGGCAGAAAAAAATGCAGGACGGCCTTGCATCGGCAAGCATGGTCCTGACGGGGGTGCTGGAAGGGCCGGAACTCACGCTCGGAGACATCGCCGCCTTGAAGCCCGGCCAGATTCTGCGTCTCAATGCCGATCCGAAGAGCTTGATCGGTCTCGAATGTCAGGACGAGCGCATCTTCTGGTGCCGCTTGGCCCAGTCAAAGAGCCAGTTCGCTCTCGTTGTAGAGCAACCTATCGATCGCCAGAAAGAACTCGTCGCCGACCTGATCGGCACCCCTGTCCGCGCGCCTCCGAGCTAACGACCCGGCAACGGTTGCGCCAGCTCCTTCAGACTACGGCATTTTTATCCATCAGAATGCGCCCTTTTTCTCGGCGGTCGTAACGCATTGTTAGTCAACGCCGTGGAGTATCGTCCTTCATGTGACGAAACTTCAACGCGGGCAACAAGACATGGCAACGACCGACAGTGCGACCGGGGCTCAAGATACCAACAGGGCTTCACTGGAAGAGCGCGCGGCAAAGCTCGTCAACCCCGCGTCTGGCATCGCCAACGATTATCTCAACCACTTCAACGAGATCCTGCTTCTGATCGAGAACCTGCCGACTCTCCTCCCCGAGATGCTCGACGAGTTGCTCGAATGGCGCCCCGTCACCTATCGCGAATACTTCGCCAAGTCGGCTCTGCCCGGCTCGTCCGCGGCCCTTGAGATCTACGAGGGCCTGGACGAGGGCTTCCGCCGCGATTTCGAGAGCATCATCGACGGCATCAACGCCATGGCGACCGCCTCGATCGACGTCATCAGCGCCCACCGCGGCCCCGAGGGCGACATCGACCCGTCGCGTGTCTCGGACTTCTGTGAAAACGCCTCCTGTGCGATCCGGAGCGCCCTCAACCGCGCGTCCGACCTCGTCAACAATGGAAGGGCCAATCCGGTCGAGACGCCGCAAGGCATGGCCGACCGCCTGATTCCGTGCGTCGCGTAAAACAAAGACAACAACGCCGTCGCTGAGGGACCCGCTCCATGGACGAGCTACTGAGAGACTTTCTGACCGAGACCACCGAGCACATCGAGGGTGCCGAAACGCAGCTCGTTCATTTCGAGCGCAACCCGTCGGACGCCTCGCTGATTTCGAGCATCTTCCGGCTGGTTCACACCATCAAAGGCACGTCGAGCTTCTTGGGGCTCGATCGCCTTGAGCGCGTCGGCCACGCGGCCGAGTCCGTGATGGGTATGCTGCGCGACGGCGTGCCCCCCACCCAGCATTCGGTCACCATCATCCTGGCCGCCATCGACCGCATCAAGACGATCATCGAGGAGATCGGCCAGCACGGCGGGGAACCCCCGGCGACGACAGCGAGATCATCAACGCGCTCGAAGCTTATTATGCCGCCGGAACGGAAGCCGCCACCGCGGCAGCCTCGGCGGAGGCGAACGCCGAACCCGCGCCCGCGCAGGCCGCAGACAGCGCTCCGAACGCCGAGCCTGAACCCGCCCTCGTGATCGAGGCCGCAGCCGCCGTCGCGGAAGCCCCGAAGGCCGAAAAGGCGCCCGCGCAGCAGGCGCAGCCCGCTCCCGCCGCTAAGCAGGAGGAAACGAAGGGTGCGCAGGCGAAGACCGCCGCCAACCCGAATCAGGAAACCATCCGCGTCTCGGTGGACACCATCGAACGCATGATGCAGCTCGTCTCCGAGCTCGTTCTCTCGCGCAACCAGCTCCTGGAGTTGGCGCGTCACCGCGAGGACGACGCCATCAAGACGCCGCTCCAGCACCTTTCCACGCTGACGAGCGATCTCCAGGACGCGGTGATGCGCGCGCGCATGCAGCCCGTCGGCCGCCTCTACGCCAACCTGCCCCGCCTCGTGCGCGAGCTTTCGACGAGTCTCGGCAAGAACATCGACCTCGTGACCGAGGGCGCCGACACCGAGCTCGACCGTCAGCTCATCGAGGTCATCCGCGATCCGCTGACTCACCTCATCCGCAACTGCGCCGACCACGGCATCGAAAGGCCGGAAGAACGTCTCGCGAGCGGCAAGCCCGAGCGCGGCGAGATCCGCGTTTCGGCAGCCCATGAGGCCGGTCAGATCACCATCGACATTGCCGACGACGGCAAGGGTCTCGACATCGAGCGCATCAAGGCAAAGATCACCACGCAGGGCCTCGCGACGGAGCAGGATCTCCGCAGCATGAGCAACGAGGAGATCTATCGCTACATCTTCGAGCCCGGCTTCTCCACGGCCCAGGTCGTCTCCAACGTCTCCGGCCGCGGCGTCGGCATGGACGTCGTGCGCTCCAACATCGAAGCCATCGGCGGATCGGTGTCGTTGTCGTCCGCTCCCGGCAAGGGCAGCCGCTTCTCCCTCCGCATCCCGCTGACGCTCGCCATCGCGCCGGCGCTGATCATCGAGGTCGCGGGACAGCGCTTCGCGCTTCCGCAGACATCGGTCGTAGAGGCCGTCAGCCTCGGCAAGAACTACAAGGACCTGATCCAGAACGTCCAGAACGCGCTTGTTCTAAAGCTGCGCGAGGAAGTGATCCCCGCCGTCGAGTTGCGCGATGTCGTCGGCTTCTCCGCCGCGAGCGAAAGCGAAGAGACGGAAAAGCTCGCCGTCGTCATGCGCGTCGGCACGGATTCGTTCTGCGTCATCGTGGACGGCGTGGCCGACATCCAGGAAATCGTCGTCAAGCCGCTCTCCGCCTCGCTGTCTCACCTCAAGGTCTTCAGCGGCCACACCATTCTCGGAGACGGCTCCGTGGTGCTTATCCTCGATCCCGCAGGGATCGGCGCCAACCTCGGCATCGAGAAATCGACCGACAAGAAGCGCACCGACCTGCGCGACCAGGGCGCCCTCGAACGCCGCCGCCTCGTCATGTTCCGCGCCGGCCCCGGCGCTCCGAAGGTTCTGCCGCTCTCGCTCGTGTCGCGCATCGAAATGGTCGAGACGAGCCGCATCGAAAGCTCCGACGGCCGCCTTATGGTCCTGCTTCAGGGCCGCCTGATGCCGATCGTGCCGATCTCCCATCACATCGACATGTCGAAGCCCTCGTACCCCGTTCTCGTGATCGCCACCGAGAAGCGCTCGATCGGCCTCATGACGGACGAGATCGTCGACATCCTCGAAGAGAAGCTCGAAATCCAACTCGCAAGCGCCAACTCCGACATCGTCGGTTCCGCGGAAATCCGCGGCGAAGCGGTGGAACTTCTCGACGTATCGCACTTCATCCGGATGGCGGACCCGCCGACCAGCACCGGCACAAGCCCGCAGCGCATTCTCTTCGCGGCTGACGACCAGCTCGTACGCGACATGCTGTGCCCCGCACTCGCCGCAGCAGGCTACAACCTGTCGGCAGCCGCAGTCCCGGCCGACATCAACGAGCTTGTCGGGCAGTTCTCCGCCTACGATGCCGTGATCGTCGATTTCGACGCCCCGGCTTTTGCACTCCCCGGCGCCCTCGCCGCATTGAGAGATCGCAAAAACGCGAGCCTTATCCCCATCGTCGGCGTGGCGACGCATGCCACTACCCGCGCGGCGCGTAAAGCGACAGACAACGGCCTCGTCGCGCTCCTGAGCAAACACGACCGCCAGTCGCTGCTCGAAACGCTCGCGTTCGCGCTCGATACCGCCGCCGACGCCAAGGCTTCCAGCATGGAGCTTGCCGCATGAGCAGCATGAGCGCCGCCGTTCAGATGGTGTCGGACGTTCCGACCGCAGGCGAAGAGAGCTATTTCACCGTGTTTGCAGGCGGCGAGGCCTTCGGCCTTTCCGTCCTCCAGGCTCAGACGATCTTCCGCATCACGAGCGTGACCCCGATCCCGCTCGGCCCGGCCGACATCGTGGGCCTGGTGAATTTGCGCGGAAAGATCGTGACCGCCGTCAGCCTTCGCCGCCGCCTCGGGATCCCGATGGACGACGTGCAGAACGCGCTTGCCATCGGCATCGAGCATAAAGGCGAGAACTTTGCCCTCATCGTCGACGAGGTGGGCGACGTCCTCACCCTTGACGCGTCGATGAAGGTGCAGATCCCCGCCCACTTCGACCCGGCCCGCTCGCGTCTCATGACGGGGCTTTACAAGGTCGGCAACCTTCTGATCCCCGCTCTCAACATCGGGGCCCTCTTCGACTTTACGAACTGATGCGTACTTCTGTGTAGGTGAAGGTGAGTATCATGAAGACAGCTTTGGTGGTGGACGACAGCGCGTTCATTCGCAAGATCGCACGTCAGATCCTCGACGGCATGGGCTTCGAAGTGGCCGAAGCTCAGGATGGCGAAGACGCTCTCACGCAGTGTCAGGCTGAACTTCCCGATCTCATCCTGCTCGACTGGCACATGCCGGTCATGAGCGGCCTCGAATTCCTGCACAAGCTTCGCAAGATGCCGGGCGGCGGCGATCCTCAGGTTGTCTTCTGCACGACCGAGAACACGCGCGATAAGATCATCACCGCGCTCGAAGCTGGCGCCACCGAATACATCATGAAGCCGTTCGACCAGGAAATCATCCGCACCAAGCTCGAACAGATCGGCATGGTTTGAGACGTCATTCGATGCCTTGCGGTCCCCGCGAGACGACGAACCGCAGCAGGCTCAACCTTCTGGATTAGTGAAGCGTACCATGTCCCAAGCTTTCGAAGCTCTTTGCGAATTCCTGCGCCGCTCGTCCGGATTGGTGATGGAGAGCTCCAAGCAATATCTCGTCGAAAGCCGCGTCATGCCCATCGTGCGGCGTGAACGGCTCTCAGGCCTCGATGAGCTCGTGCTTATCCTGCAGCGCAAGCAGTCGCCCAAGCTCGCCAAGGACGTCATCGAAGCGATGACGATCAACGAAACGTACTTCTTCCGCGACAAGACGCCGTTCGATCAGTTCCGCAACCTCATCTTGCCCGCACTCATCGCCTCGCGCCAAAAGGATCGCCGCCTGCGCATCTGGTCGGCCGCCGCCTCCTCGGGACAGGAAGCCTACTCCCTCGCCATGATCCTCGACGAGCACGCGGCCAAGATGCCGGGCTGGAAGATCGAGATCGTCGGCACCGACCTCTCCGAGCCGGTCCTCGAAAAGGCGCGCAAGGGCATCTATTCGCAGTTCGAAGTCCAGCGCGGCCTGCCGACTCCCATGCTGCTCCGCCACTTCAATCAGATCGGCGAAAGCTGGCAGATTTC
Source organism: Hyphomicrobium nitrativorans NL23 (assembly GCF_000503895.1). Classification (NCBI taxonomy): domain Bacteria; kingdom Pseudomonadati; phylum Pseudomonadota; class Alphaproteobacteria; order Hyphomicrobiales; family Hyphomicrobiaceae; genus Hyphomicrobium; species Hyphomicrobium nitrativorans. Next base: position 862,443 of record NC_022997.1, on the reverse strand, counting down.
CGAAGCGATGCGCAGCAAGGTGACCTTCCGCCAGCTCAATCTTCTGTCGGACTTCACGTCTCTCGGGCGCTTCGATCTCATCTTCTGCCGCAACGTGCTCATCTACTTCGACGCCGCCCTCAAGGCCGACATCCTCAGCCGCATGACGCGCATCCTCGCGCCCGACGGCTTCCTGACGCTCGGCGCGTCCGAAAGTCTGATCGGCCTCAAGACCGATCTCGTGGCCCATCCCGAACAGCGGGGCATATTCGTTCGCCAGACGAGCGCGCCGCAAACGCAGCTTCAAGCCGCTCGGCCCGTCACGCCGCAGCCCGCGGCCAGTGCTCTGCCGCCTGGCTTTGCCGCAACCGCCATGGCCGCCGCACGTCTGCGCACGACGGGCTAAACAATCTTTTCAAGATGAGAAGAACGCGTCAGGATTAAATCCGGCGCGTTTTTTCGTTCTCGCCATCCTTGTTGGGCATGGCCAGTTCACTTCCGCGGCCGAGTTGCGCGGCGCGCGCCATGTCCGCCACCCGCTCCGACGTCAGCCGGTCCGCCTCTGAAAGCGCGAGCAACGCATCGCTCGCCGCGCGCGAGAGTGCGGCTGCGGTGGTCGTCCCGGCCATCTCGCGATCGACGCGCGATGTTTCGGCGCCGGCGCCCGCCTGATCTCCCGCCGAGTGCATCGCACGCGCCATCCGCTTTTGAATGAGATCCGTCACGCGTTGCGCGCTCTGATCGCGATCGCCGCCCGCAGACGTTGCCGCCGCCACCAGTTGCCCTAACCGATCGCTTGCCTCGCCCTGCGCGAGCTGGACGGCTGCCGGATTCCCGATCCACTGCGCTTCCGCGGTCCGTCTGCGCACGAGACCAGGAAGCACCTCGCCGCCCGCCTTGTTGTACTTCTGAAAGATCTCGCGCACCGTATCGAGATCGCCGGCCCGCACGGCCTCGCCGAGGCCGCTGCGAACCCATGTGGTGCCCGCGTTGTAGGTAAGCGACGTCAGGGCCGCTTTCGTCCCCTCGTCGACTTGCGGCGCCGCACGCTCGACGATCTGGCGAGCTTCCGAAATTTCGGCCTTGAAGCGGCGTTCCGCCTCGGCACGGTCGATCACCTCGCCGTCGAAGCGCGCCCGCGTCCCGTATCCGTTCGAGAATTGCGCGTAATCCCAGGAGGCCTTCGGCGTGAAGCCCTCGAAGTTGCGGATCGCATCCAGATAATAACTGTGCATGGCAGGGGTCTCTGGCCTCCGGCCTCCCTTGTTAAGGCCAGGCGCTTGCGCAAGGCTGATCCCACGGGGCGTTCATGGGATACGAGCCTCCTCACCCATGACCCGAGAGTATCCGGCCCAGACTTGGCACGGCAGTTGCGTAAAACGGATCATGTCTTCGTTTGGTGCAACCATGCAGCTTTCTGCTAACCTTCGCGCTCGTATCTCCGCCCTCGGCGAGCTCTCTCGCCCGCTCGGCGAAACGCGCGCCACTGTCCTTGCCCGCGACCTCGCCGGTGCCGTCGCAAATGACGTTGCGCGCGGCCGCGATCCCGAAGCCACCATCGACGATTGGATCCGCCGCATCGCGACCGAGATCGTCGCCCGCGCGCCCGCCCAGCCGAAACCCAAAGGGCCACGGCGCCTCGCAGACGTGCTGCCGGAAGTCCACTGAATCGCTGCGGAAACCTCGCAAACGCTCGCCTGCGCGCCCGGTCACGGTTGATGCACGATCACCATGTGTCCTATCCCGGCACGCAAGATCCGTACAATTTGAAGCAACTTTTCCTCCCCCCTCTAAGTGGCCCTCAAGACCACTACGGTAGAAAGGATGAGGCTGCTGCAAAGTCGCAGCGCGCCATCACAAAGAAGTTGCAGGGTCGGGCCTACAATGTTCCAGAAAGTCAACGCGACTACGCTTCGTCAGCGCCGCGATAACATTCGTGAGTGGCTGGAAGAGGAAGCACCTTATACGGATGTCGATCAGCGCCATCTCGATGCGCACACGCCTGAGCGGGCCTATTGGCACCATGGCTACCAGGCCGCGCTAACCGACATCTTGGCTATGCTCGTCCCTGAAGTCGGAAAAACCGACACCTCGGACATTCAAAATTAGTACCGGCAGGCCGGTCGGGATGCATCCGGTTTCCCGGTGGCTGGAAGTCGTGGAACAGGTCGCATTCGGCATGGAATGCGGCCTCCATGGAGGTCAGACATCTGTACTTGAACAGATTGCCTGAGCCGATGAGCTGAAGCAGCCGATCGCGAATATCGCGGTCGGCGCGCCCCACATAATCCACATAGAACCGGCCGTCCGGTCCCTTGTGTCCCAAAACGAAGGCCCCCGGCGCGACGCGCGGAATGGCATTGGTGATATCGTCGTAAGCGAGCCGGAAAGGCCCGAGAAGTCCTGTGCTTGACATCGCTCTCGCCGCTCTTGGACCAGACGGAAACGGAACCACGCTCATCACGCAACTCGCACCTAAAACGCCGACACACAAAACGCACCTAACGGCCGGTTAGACATAGACGCCATCGACGCCCTTGTGAGCGGCGGCCGTGTTGTCATCGTTACCGCCGGAACCGGATCTTTGATGATCGCCGCCCGAAGGCCGGCCCGAACGTCCATCACCTGATGAATCTTGCGAACCCTGGTTTTGGTTCCCAGAGTCTTGGAATCCAGCCGAACCGCTGTCGCCAGGCGCCGCGTAGCCACCCGGCCGCACGCCGTCGCCCTGGACCGCGGTAATCGTCTCCACCGTATAGCCTGCCGCCGAAAGCGCGCTCGTGAGCTTGGCCTGCTCCCGCTCGATGAGCGCCCTCGTCTCGGCGTGTTGCGCCTCCACATGGATGGAGATCACGTTGTCCTTGAGCTGCATCCGCACGGTCACCGCACCGAGGTTCGCAGGCTTGAGTTCCAGATTGAGCACCTTGACCACGCCCTCGGATGACGGCTCGCCGAGCCCGCCCGCGGTCAGCTCCGAGCGGATGCGGGCCGCGATCTGATCGGCGGCGGGATCGTGAGCGGCAGCCGCACCCGGCGTACCGCGCGCCGTGTTTATCGCTTGCAGTCCAACACCCTGCATAGCGGAAGCAAAGTTGGCGCCTGTCGCCTGCCCGCCCGTGCCCGAGTTCCGCCCGTCCTGCTGGCGTCCCTCTTGTCCGTGCTCGCCAAGCCCGGCACCGCCCTGTCCCCGCCCATCGGCGGCAAAGAGCGCACCGCGCCGTCCCGTTCCGAGTTCCGTTCCAAGGCGGGACGTATCATCGCCTTGGGCTTGGGCTTGGGCGCGCGTGCGCTCCAGAACCTCGCCCGCCGCATCGGCCTGAGAGGACAACACCGCCGCATTGCTCGCCGCGGCATTGGCGTCACTCCGCACCGTCGCTGCAAGATCCTGCTCCTGCGCAAGCGCGGTCGTGAGTTCGGGAGACATGCGGGCAAGAGCAAGATGGCGCTCCTGTCCAAGCACGGTCACCACCGTTGCGCCGCCGGTTGCATTCGCCCCCTGCGCGCCATCCGATCTCATGATCGCAAGCAGACGCGCCGCGTCGAACACCTCTCCGTCATTCTCCGCCGTGCCTGGAAGCCAGGGGCCGCCCTCCGCGTCCGCGCTTGTTTGTGCTGCCGCTTCGCCCTGTCCCAGCAGCGCCTGCAGCCGCGCCACGAGAGATGCCGGTTGATTTGCGGCCATGCCGCTCTGGCTCGCAGGTGCGCCGCGCCGCGCCTCGGCCGCCTGCACCGGAGGTGTGCCCATCGGTGCCGCATTCTGCTCGGCCGTGCCGATTTCAGTGCCGGTCCCGGACGCCTGCTGCGGATCGGAGTTCGACGGGGTCTCGTCCTGCCCCTGTTTCCGGGGCCGGGACGCCGCGGCATCCGGCGAGGCCTTCGCCGCGTGGTCGAGCGTATCGCGGAACGACGCCCCTCCACGCTCGCCGCCCGCCCCCGAAGCCGACGGCCGAGAGGACGACGGCGAAGACAATCCTGGTGCCAAAGCCTGTGCAGCGGTCACTAGAGCGACCCTCCCAAAAGCGTATCGATATCCGACAGCAAAGTCTGAGCGTTGCTAACCGATGACGGAACCTCCGCGTCCGGTTCCTCCCCGGCTTCCGGCCATGCACCGACCGACCTAGAAACGGCGAGGGCCGCGGCATGAACCTCCCGATCGGCCGCATCGAGTGCCGTCAGATCGACCTCGCGAAGCAAAGCCACCCCCGTCTCGAACTCATCCGTAGCCACGCGTGCCGCACCTTCGTACAGAAGAGCGCGCGCCATCTGCCGGCTTCCCGCATGCGAAAGCTCACGCGCCTTTCCGGCCGCGAATTTCGCGATGTCGAGATTGCCGCCCTTCGTCGCCTCTTGCGCGATCGCGAGATAAAGACCGACACGCTCGCCGGCCGGCACCTTCATCAGCTCGGTCTGCGTGCGCGAAATCCATTCCGACGCCCGCTTGAAGTCCTGTCGTGCCACACCGGCAAAGAACTGGCGGCGAAAACTTTGCGCGAACAGCGAATTCGGAAAGCGTCGCGAATACTGGTCCGTCAAAACATCGAAGCGCTCGATTTCCCCTTCGCGCGCGACCAGCAGGATCTCTTGCCTCAGCGCGGATTCCTCGATCAGCGTTCCGGGCGCCAGAAGACGCGCCTCATCCAATCTCTGAATGGCGTCCTTGGAGTTCGTTCGCGCCAGCAACGTTCCTTGAATGAGCGCAACCATCCCACCGAGAACAGGATCGAGATCGCGCGCCTTGATCGGATGCAACAGCCCAAGCGCATCCCTCTGGCGTCCCTCCCCGTACGCGAGCGCGCCGCGCAAAAGCCGACGCTCCACGTAGGGCGTTTTGGTTCGGCCGATGACGATCTTCAAAACCGCAGGATCGCCGCCGGACAGCGCGAAAAACACGGCCGCACGCACATTGCGCACGTCGTCCCAGACTTGGACGGGTAGGCCCCGCAATTGACTGCCGAGATCTCGCAGAATCTGCCGCTGCTGCTCGTGCGCCGTCGTGCTGCCGACCGCCACTTCATCCTGAACCGAGCGCAGCGCGCGAATGAGAACATAGGGCTGCTGATCCGCTTCCACCGCGGGCAGCTCGGGCCACAGCGGAACGACGGCAGCCGCAGCTTCCGCACCCTCTGCATCGGGCTCGCCGTCTTGCGGCGCATCGGCGGCGAGAGCAAGAGAACAGCCGAGCGTCAAAACAGAAGCCGCGAGAACGATCGCACGGAACATCATGACGCATCGTCCCTGATCAGGATCTCGATGCGGCGGTTTTCTGCCGCGTTCGGATCGGATTCGATCTTGAGGTCGCGATCCGCGCGCCCCTCGATGCTCTCGAAGCGGCCTTCGTCGACACCCCCGCGCGCCAGCATGTAATACGCGACCTTTGCGCGCGACATCGACAGTCGCCAGTTGTTGTTTCGCTCGCTGCGGAACGGCCGGGCGTCGGTATGGCCGCGCACCACGATGCGCCCTTCGCGCTCGGCCAGAACCTTCGCGATTTTTTCCATCACGACGACCATCTCAGGTTTCGGCTCTGCGGAAGCGCTCGCAAACATGCCGAAACGGAAATCGTCCGTCAGGCTGATCAGAAGCCCGTCGGACACCCTCTCGACATCGATGCTCGGTCTCTTCTCCGGAGAGATGCCGGCAAGCTCTTGCCCAAGCTCCGCTTTGAGCGTGCTCACTTCTCGGCGGGCCTCCTGGGACGCGGCCTCTTCCGCCGCCGAAGCCGGCGCTTTCGCCATCTCATCGGGCGCATCTGTCGGATCCGGCTGAAGGCCGGGGTCGTCCAAAGTCAGCGGCGCGCGCTCACCCGTCTCGGGAATGACCTGCCGGTCGGCAAACGGCTCGAACGGATTGCTGAACCCTTCGCCGCCACGCGCTGTCGTTTCGGATTGCCCTCGCGTTCCCTGCTCCGTGTCACCCTGAGACGCCTCTTGCGCAAGCCGCGCGAGCACGCCGTACGGATCGTTGAACAGCTCTTCTTCCGCCTTCTGCGGATCGCCTTCTTCGAGCACGCCATCGCCGCCGCGCTTATGGCCGCCCTGTTGCGTATCCTTACCCTCGACCTCACTGACCGTCGCGCCCTGATCGGTGGGCCCCTCAGCCAACGGAGCCGACTGTGCGGCGTCCCGCTCTTCCTGGACGCCTTTGCGTGTCGGAATTTTCGAGTTGAGCTTCATCGGATTGAAATAGGTGGCGATCTGCTGGATCTTCTCCTTATCGGAGACGTTCAGCAGCCACATCACGAGGAAGAACGCCATCATCGCCGTCATGAGGTCGGCGAAGGCAATTTTCCACGCGCCGCCGTGATGACCCTCGTCACCGTCGCCGCCACGCCGCCGGACAATGACGACTTCGTGTGGAACTTGCCCGTCGCTCATTCCGCGCCTCCCGTCGGGTAAGGCGGATTTTCCAACTCTGCGACAGAACCTTCCGCGCCCGAAAGAGTGGAGGTTGCGGGTTCCGCCCCGGCCTCGATAAACTTGCCCCAGGCACCGATGCGTGTTTCGAGAACCGTTTCGTCCGCATGGACAACGAGATCGACACGCTCGGACACAACGAAGCTCAAAGCGGCATCCACCTCGCCGACGCGAGCCTGCAATGCGGAAAGAAGATCGGACGGACCGGAAATCGCAATGCGCGTATATGCGCCCTTCGCCAGCATTTCCGTGAGCGTTTGCGAGAGAGCCGAAACAGCAGCGCGACGAACCTCATCGGCAAAAATCGGCTTCAGAATTCGTCCGACCTGCTCCGCAACCCGTTGCTCGACATCCATCAAGCCAGCGTGAAAGAGGTTGCCGAGCCGCCCGCCCTCGTCTACGGCCCACTTCTGCCGTTCCGACGCAAGCCTCTCCTCGAACGCCGCATCCTTGGCGGCAAGCAACGCGGCATATTCCGCGTCCGCAGCAGCACGTCCGTCGAGAATGCCGCGCGTGCGCGCTTCTTCTATGCGCGCTTCCGCTTCGACAGCCGCGTTGCGTCCCGGCCGCCCCGTGTCGTCCTTCGTCCGGACGGCGTCTCCGGAAATCTCCGTGAGGTAATGACGGACCGGAAAAGTAGCCGTCATGCCGCACGCTCGCGCATCCACTGCTTGAGGATGTTGGCGGCCTGCTCTTCGTCGAGCTGCACCATCTGCTCAAGCCGGCGCTGCGAAAGACGCATCACATCGCTCGTGATGTCTTCGATAAGGTTCGGCTCGCGTTGCGCCTTGATGCCGAGCAGCTCGGCCGTTGCAGCCGACTGTGAAAGCGCCGGATCGCCGTCGTCGTTGGCGGTCAGCAGCGAGCCGTCATCGGCTTCCCCATCCGCAGCCAACGCGCCGCCCGCAACCTGGTCCTCGCGCTGATCGAGCAGCGCCCGCGTGACCGGCCGGACGCCGAACATCACGACGATGAACACCAAACCGAGCACGGTGAGCGCCTTGATAAGCCCCGTCGCGAGGCCGATCAGAGGCCCGACCAGGCTTGCCGAGCCGGACATATCGGACAAGCGCGAATCCTCGGCAAACTCGACAGCGACCACGCTGATCTGATCGCCGCGCTCGGTATCCACGCCCGCCGCCGTCGCGACAAGACGCTCCACCTCTTTCACCTGCGCCTGCACCGTCTCCGGATCGGCGGAAACGCCGAGCGTCTCCAAAAGCCGCTTCCGGTTCACGACGACGGCGATCGTCAGCGCATCGATGCGATAGCCCTCGCTGATCGTCGATGTCGTCTTCGTGTTCAGCTCGAAGTTGCTGAGATCCTCGCGCCGGTCGTTCTTGCGCAGCGATTGATCGCCGCCTGCGCCGTTCGCACCCTGATCCGGCACGTTCTGCTCGACGCCGACCGGATTGCGCGACGTCGAATCCTGCTGACTGCCGCTTTCCTTCACCACGCGAAGCGAGCGCTCGACACGCGAATCCGGATCGAACGTCGTCTCGTTGGTCTGGCGCTTGTCCATGTTCAGGCGCGCGGCCACACTGACCTCGAAGTTATCGAACCCGAGATAAGGCGTGAGCGTCTTGCGAACGTTGTCGCCGAGATCCTTCGAGATCGTCTTTTCGAGCTCGATCATGCGGCTCGATGCCGTCGATGCGCCGTCCCCTGCGGAGGCCAGCACCGTCCCGTCGGTGTGCAGAACGCTGATATCGTCGATGGTGAGCCCCGGCACCGCAGCCGCCACGAGATGGCGAATGGCACGCGCGGTCGAGGCGTCCGCCGCCACTTCCGTCCGAATGACGACGGAGGCAGAAGCCGGTTGCCGCCCACGGCGGAAAGAGCCCGTCTCCGGCAGCACGATGTGCACGCGCGCGGCCTTCACGCCCTTCATGGCCTGGATGGTGCGCGAAAGCTCCCCTTCGATGGCCCGGACGCGCGTCACCTCTTGCATGAAGGACGTCAGACCGATGGGACCAAGCTTGTCGAACAGCTCGTAACCGGCATTCGAGCTTGCGGGCAGGCCCTTTTCAGCGAGAAGCATTCTAGCCTGCGCGGTCTCGCCACGCCGCACCATCACCCGCGTACCCTCGGAATTGACGTCGAAGGCAATGCCCGACTCGCGCAACGCAGCGCCGATACGGCTCACGTCCTGCGAATTGAGACCGGAGTAAAGCGTCTCCATATCGGATCGGCTGAGGTAGTAGCTGCCAAGCCCCACCGCAGCGAACACGGCAAGACCGACGACGCCGAGCGCTGCCAGGCGCCTCGGGCCCAGGGCAAGCAGATTGCCCCAAAGTCTCTCCAGTTGTTCAACCCCGAGCATTGCTCAGCCAACCCCCAACCAACCCATTGTGCGCTCTAGCGGAATGGTGCACCGGGATTCTGAGGGATCAAGCTTGCGCGGGGTTTGCCGCGCCAAACGTTTGCGCCGAAAAGAAGCGGAGCGAGGCACGGGCATCACCACGCCATCGCCTCCGCCAGCACCAACTGCGCCGAGCGAAAATGCGAAGGCCACGCCGGGGCGGGGTGGCGTGGCCTTCTTGGGGGCTCGGGTGTGATGGGGAGCCGGGCCCTGGAAATACCTGGATTAGCCCTGGAACAGTCTCAGGATCATCTGCGCCGACTGGTTGGCGATACCGAGCGCCTGCACGCCGAGCTGCTGGCGCACCTGCAAGGCCTGCAATCGCGTCGATTCTTCGTTCATATCGGCATCGACGAGCTGTCCGATGCCCACATCGATCGAATCGATGAGCTTGCTCACGAAGTCCTTCTGCAAGCTGATTCGCGACTTGGCGGCGCCGAGAAGCGTCGCGGCATCCGTCATGCTCCGGAGCGCCTTATCGACGATCTCCGCCATCTCCTTGAGCGCAAGGAGATCGTCCGGATCGTCGGTGATCCAATCGATCGTGAGCCCTGTGCTTTCGCCCGCAATCGAAATCTCGTTGTTCGGCGCAGTTGCGTTCGTGAGAGTGTGTGTCTTGTCGAGCAGACCGCCTGCGGAGGCCGAGGTCCCCAGATCGAACATCATCGTGCCGCCCGGCCCGACATCGACCTCGATCGTGCCGATCGAGATCGTCCCGCTGCTGTCACGGGAGAAAGAGGCCACGATCGTCTTGGAGTCGGGCCCCGTATCCGAGTTCCCCTGGAGCCAGTTCTCGCCTGAGAACACAGCCGACTGCGAGGTATTCCTCAGCTCGGCCTGTAGCTCCTTGATCTCGGTCTGGATCTTGTGGCGGTCGAGACCGGGTGCCATCGCCGCAACGAGCTTGGCGTGGATCTTACTGACGGTTTCGATCGAACTGTTCAGCGCGGTAGCGGCCACCTCCACCGTCGCGGCGCCGAGCCCCAGCGCGTCCTGAACCGTCGAGACCGCCATGTTGTCGCTGCGCATGGTCGTTGCGATCGACCAGTAAGCGGCGTTGTCGGAGGCGTCCTTAACCCTCAGCCCCGTGGAAACACGGTTCTGCGTGACCAACAAATCCTTGTTGGTCTGGCTCAGGGTCTGCAGCGCGGTCATCGCCGCGATGTTCGTGTTGATGCTGCTCATGCCAGCGCCCCTTTACCGATTCGTAAGACATTCTTTCTTTCGAACCTTGTGCGGGGATTGCGAGCATAACGGAGGGTCAGTTGTAGGAAGACGGAGCACGCGGAAAGACAAAAGCCGCGCTCCGGGAGGGAGCGCGGCTTTCGCCTTGAAAGCGTGCGTCGCCAGCGCGAGGCTTACTGGAAGAGCCTCATGATCATCTGAGCGGACTGGTTGGCGATACCGAGCGCCGAGATACCGAGCTGCTGGCGAACCTGGAGAGCCTGCAACCTGGTCGATTCCGCGTTCATATCGGCATCCACAAGCTGCCCGACGCCAGTATCGATGGCATCCATCAGGCTCTGTGCGAAGTCCTTCTGGATGTCGATGCGCGTCTTGACCGCACCGAGCGAGCTGGCCGCGTCCGTCATCTTATTGATGGCGCTATCGACGCCCTCGATCATTTTCACGAGGTCGGCGAGATCCTCGGCATTGTCTTCGAGAGCGGAAATGTCGAGATCGAGAACCGTCACGGTGCCGGTGCCGGTTGCGAGCGCGATGTCCGAATCGAGGATACCGCCGGCGGAAGCACCCGTGTCGGTATCGACGAGGCGCATCGCCTCCAGGTCGACCGTGATCGTACCGATCGAGATGCTGCCGTCCGAAGCGCGCGAGAAGGACGACACGATCGTCCGATTCTCATCCGCAGCGTCGGCACTGTTGCTCTGGAGCCAATTCTGGCCGTTGAACGTCGCACCCTCGACGACGGCCTTGAGCGAGTCTTGAAGTTCCGAGATTTCCTTCTGGATCTTCGTGCGGTCCACGCCCGGCGTACGGGCAACCATCAGCTTATCTTTGATCTCGCCGGCGATCTTGATCGCGGTCTCGATGCCCTTGGCGGCGATTTCCGCCGTGGCGGAGCCGAGGCCGAGCGCGTCCGCAACCGTCGAGATCGACGAGCGGTCGCCGCGCATCGTGGTCGCAATCGACCAGTAGGCCGCGTTGTCCGATGCATCCGCAACGCGCAAACCCGTCGAGACACGGTTCTGCGTCGTGAGAAGTTGCTTGTTGGTGGCGTTGAGGCTCTGCAACGCGGTCATCGCCGCGATGTTCGTGTTAATGCTGCTGCCCATGTCAGGTTTCCCTTCCGACCCGTATGTCCCGCTCCAAGTCGGGCTTTCAGAATCGAAGGTAGGGCAGCTTTACTTACCGAACTGTTAACGGGTGTCCTAAAACGAACAAGCCGTCTAAAGCAGGATCTCAAAGAGGAAAGGCCGCGCCCCAAGGGACACGGCCTTCCAGGATCGGTGGGTTTCGAAGGGACCGAACTTTACCGGAAGAGCGACAGGATCGACTGGGCGCTCTGGTTGGCGATACCAAGAGCCTGGATGCCCAGCTGCTGGCGAACCTGCAGGGCCTGAAGGCGGGTCGACTCTTCGTTCATGTCCGCGTCGACGAGCTGGCCGACACCCTTGTCGATCGCCGCCATGAGGCTGTCGGAGAAGTCCTTCTGGATGTCGATGCGCGTCTTGACGGCGCCCAGCGTGCTGGCCGCATCCGTCATCTTTTCGATGGCCGCGTCCACGCCCGAGATCATCGCTTCGAGGTCGGCGAGATCCTCCGTGGTGTCTTCAAGCGCCGAGATGTCGAGGTCGAGAACCGTCACGGTGCCCGTGCCCGTAGCCATCGCGATGTCGGCGTCGAGAATACCGCCGGCAGACGCACCCGTCGACGTGTCGACGAGACGGGTCGATTCGAGATCGACCGAGATCGTGCCGATCGAGATCTTGCCGTCGGAACCGCGCGAGAACGACGACACGATCGTACGGGCGTCTTCGTCGTCGCTGCTGGTCTGAAGCCAGTTCTGACCGTTGAAGCTTGCACCTCCGACGACGGCCTTCAGAGACTCCTGAAGCTCGGTGATTTCGGTCTGGATCTTGGCGCGGTCAACGCCCGGCGTACGGGCGGCAAGCAGCTTGTCCTTGATCTCGCTGGCGATCTTGATCCCGGTCTCGATGCCCTTGGAAGCGATTTCCGCCGTCGCGGAGCCGAGGCCGAGCGCGTCCGAAACCGTCGAGATCGACTGACGGTCGTTGCGCATCGTGGTCGCGATCGACCAGTAAGCGGCGTTGTCGGAGGCGCTGGAAACGCGCAGACCCGTCGAAATGCGGTTCTGCGTCTGAAGAAGTTCGGAGTTTGTGGACCGGAGGGTCTGCAACGCGGTCATTGCCGCGATGTTGGTGTTGATGCTACTCATATCGCTACTACCCTTACACTACGCTACGCATTCAGGCCGTAACGACGGCCAATCATTCCACCGCGGCGGCGTGCCAAGGATGTCCCCCTAACCCAGCTGCCACAGACTTCAGCATAACGAGCATATATTGCGCGCCGGTTAATAGGCGCCGCTGCTTTAGCTGGGTCGGGTTGAAGATAATCCCGTCAAGGGAACGACCGGACGAGCCCACCCACCAACAGGTTCCACCCATCGATCAGCACAAAGAACAGGATCTTGAACGGCAAACTCATGACCGTTGGCGGCAGCATCATCATGCCCATGGACATGGTTAAGGTCGCGACAAGAAGATCGATGACGAGAAAAGGCAGCACGACGAGAAAGCCCATCTCGAAGCCTCGTCGGAGTTCCGAGATCATGAAGGCCGGTATCAGCACCCTGAGCTCGACCTCCGCATTCTCGTCACGCGGACCGAAACGCTCCTCGGCGAGATCCTGAAAGAGTTCGAGGTCCCGCGGCCTGACGTTGGCCTGCATGAACTCACGCAGCGGCTGCGTAATCTGGGTATAGGCCTCCTCCTCGCTGATCTGGTTCTCCATGAACGGCTTAAGGCCGTTCTGCCAGGCCCGGTCGAACGTCGGTGCCATCACGTAGAACGTCAGAAACAGCGCAAGGCTCACGAGCACCATGTTCGCCGGCGTTGTCTGCAGACCGATGCCCGAACGTAATAGCGACAACACGATCACGAAGCGCGTGAAGCACGTCACCATGACGAGAAGGCCCGGCGCCACCGAGAGGACGGTGATCAGGAGCACGATCTGCACCATCCGCCCGGTGGTGCTTTGCTCGTCGGACGGGATCAGGTTCTCAAGGTTGAGCCCCTGCGCAAGCGCAACGCCGGGAAGGAGAACGAAGAGCAGAGCGAGGAGGGCGCGAAGCGTCATTCCACAACCACTCCATGGATGATGACGTCCTTGATCCGGCCGGGATCGCGAATGGTGGCGCGGTCCTTGAAGTCCTCGCGCAGGTTTTGGAACCCGCTCGCTCCCTGGAACTGGGTAAGCGTCGTGGTTCTGAGGTAAGCGAGAATATCTTCGGCAAGCTGGGCAGCCAACAGATCGGAACCAGGCTCTGTATCGTCGACCAGGATCGACGCCTCGACTCGCATCCACGCGGTCGACGGCTCGGAAAGGTTGGCGACAATCGGCGCAAGCGCCACGAGCCGCGCCGTCGGAGACGCAGCGGGAGCCGCGGGCGCGGGCGCCCCGGCGGGTGCTTCGACCTTCTCTTGAGGGATCGCTCCTGCCCGGGATTTCAGTTGGGCATCGATATAGAAGCCGAACCCCGCGCCACACGCGAGCGCAAGCACGGTCACGACGACGACTCCGATAAGTCCGCCGCCGCCCTTGCCTTCGCCCTTCGTGTCCTTCTTGGCCAACGGCCGCTCCCCTACAATGAGTACGCAGCCTAGAACGGCGTCAGAAGATCGAAGAGCTGGTGGACCACCGCTGGCTGCTGCACTTCCGAAATCCGGCCGCGCCCGCCGTAGGAAATCCGCGCCTCCGCGACCTTCTCGTACGCGACCGTATTGTCCGTCGAAATGTCGCGCGGCCTCACGATCCCAGCCACGCTGAGTTCGCGCACCTCGAAGTTCACGCGAACTTCCTGGCTCCCGCTGATGATAAGATTGCCGTTCGGCAGCACACCCGTAACGACGGCAGCGACCAAGAGCTTGATATCCTCGGATCTGTTGATGCGGCCCTTGCTGTCCGTCGAAGTCCCGGCATCGACCTGCGCATCGAGCGAAAGATCGCCCGACACCGCCGTCCCTCCCGACGTCGTCGCGTCATAGATCAGCTTCGGCTTCAGCTTGGCCTTGGAGTCGCGCGAGCGCTTCGAATTGTTGTCGATGCTCGCCTTGTCTTTGATCGAAATCCTCACCGTCACCACATCGCCGATCTTGCGCGCTCGCGGATCGCGGAACAGATCCGCGCTCGCATCCTGCCAGATCGAGTTTCCGGGCCGGTAAGCCGGGCGCGGCGCCGGTTCCGCAGGAAGCGGCATGCGGTTCGCGAGCAAACCGGAGCCGACAGCGCTGAGCGCCGGCTCGCGCCCGATATCGGCCGGATCGACGGCGCAGGCACCCGACAGCATGGCGAGCGTGAGCGCGACGACACCTGGCGCCGCGCGCGAGAGCGTCGGCTTTGGCCGGGAACTGAGCGGTATGATTGCGTGCCTCGTCATGATTCAGGGCGCCCCCGCGCGCTGGCTGCATTGCCGGGCGTCGCCGCCGCATCCCGATTCCGTGCACCCGACGCCGCACCGCGTGCGGCAGCACCTCTGCGCGCGGCAGGTTTGGTCCGCGCAGCGCCCGCAATGACGCTCGCGATCTTCGCGGCCTGAGCAGGTTCCATCTCGCCCATGATCTGGCTTGCGACCTTGGTTTCGAGCTTCGTCACCACAGCCGCCGCCGTCTCCTCGTCGATCGCCGCCAACTGCGCCGCCGCCGCGTCGGCGCGCATGCGCGAATAAAACCCCACCAGCTTTTCGTGAGCCTTACGCGAGAACTCGTCGCGCCGTGCTAGCCACGTCTTGTATTCCTCGGTCTTGGCCGAGAGCTGCTCCGCGCGCTTGTTGAGCTCGGCCTCCATTTCCTGGATCTTCTTGGCTTGCCAGGCGAACCGCGCATCCGCGGCCGTATCGGCCGTATTGAAGCAATATTGCTGCGCCGCCGTGGCATTGGGAGGCAGCGCGTCCAAGGGACCGGGCCGTGAAGGCGGCGCAGACGCATCGTCGGCCGCATCGGACGCGGAAGCTGCCGGCTCGCTCTGAACCGTTCCCGTTACGATACCGCCACGCGTCGGCCGGATCGGAGACAGCCCGTCGGCGACAGGCGAGGCACGGCTTTGCACCGCATCCGTCCCAGATTTCGGCGTCGCGGTCGCGCGCCGCTGTGCGGGACGCCGATCCGGAATGGCTCCCGTCACCAGAGGCGACCAGGCGCCTTGCGGAAGCGGGTCGTTGGGGACCGCGGCGGACGGCTGCCCAGGGGGCGGAAATTGGCGTGGATCGACCATAACGGGCAACTGCTGATGCCCTTGCAGCGCACCGCCAGGCGCGGTCGCGACAATGGGGTCCCAGTTTCGCTGGGCAGCGGCAGGCGCCACGATACCCCCTGCGAAGCCGAGCACACCCAACGCCAGACCGAGCGCGAGCAGACGCCCCCCGCTCGCTGCACCGTTTTCGTTTCCGCGCTCCGCTTCCAGCCACCTCATTGCACCACAAGCTCCGCTTGAAGCGCACCGGACGTCTTGATGGCTTGCAGAATGGCGATGATGCCCATGGGCCTGAGACCCATCATGTTGAGGCCTCGCACCAGCGTTTCGAGGTTGGTGCCGCCCATGATGGCGAGGTTTGCGCCTTCCTGGTTCACGGTCACAAAGGTCTCCGGCACCACCACGGTTTCGCCGTCGGAGAACGGCTCGGGCTGCGAGACCTGCGCGCCTTCCGTAATCCGAACCGTGAGGCTGCCGTGCGAAACCGCCACCGTCGCGATCTGCACGTCCCGCCCGATCACCACGGTTCCCGTTCTCTCGTCGATCACCACCCGTGCAGGAGAATCCGCCTGCGTAACGAGTTCGCCGACCTCGGAAAGAAACCGCGCCGCGCTCACGTTGTGCGGCCGCCTCAACGCCACGCTCCTGAGATCCTGCTCGCGCGCCGAAGGCCGTCCGTAACGCGCCTTGGTGTAGTCGTTGATCACATCCGCAATGCGAACCGCAGTGGTAAAGTCCGGGTTGCGCAGTTCGAGCACGAGCGTCTCCTCATCGTCGAGGGAACCCGCAACCTCCCGCTCCACGAGTGCGCCATTCGGAATGCGTCCCGTCGTCGGCACATTCTGGCTGAGCGTTTCCGCGCGGCCCTGGATTTGGAACCCGCTCACCGCCACGGGGCCCTGCGCCACCGCGTAGATCGCACCGTCTGCGCCATTGAGCGGCGTCATGACGAGCGAACCGCCCGCAAGCGACGTGGCATCGCCGAGCGAAGAGACCGTCACGTCGATCCGGGCGCCGCGCCCCGCAAACGGCGGGAGATCCGCCGTCACGAGCACAGCCGCGACATTGCGTGTCCGCGAAGCGGAGTCGCGCACGTTGACGCCCATCTGATCGAGCATCGATTCGAGCGACTGCGCCGTAAAGGGCGCATTGCGCAAGCTGTCCCCCGAGCCGTTGAGGCCCACGACCAGGCCGTAGCCGACGAGCTGGTTGGCCCGCACGCCCTGAACGGCTGTAATATCCTTGATCCGCGTCGTGGCGTCGGCCGCCCCCGGCGCAAGCGCAGCAACGGCCGCCAAAACGAGAAAAAGTGTGGCGCAGCGCGTCATGGCAGCCCCACGCGAACCGTGCCGTCCCCCTGCACAACGCCGCGGATCGTCGTCCCGCTGTCGGTGTTGCGCAAGCTGATGACTTCACCCGCAACACCCGCCTGAAGCGGCATCGCCGTCGCCGAGATGATGAGCGAACCGGACTGAAAATACACGACCGCTGGCCGCCCCTGCACCACCGCATGTGGCTCGCGCACGGCCGTGGCTGCGATGGGCAAATGCGGCAGCAGCGTCTGGCGCGCAACTCTGCCGACGAGATCGCCCTGCGATCCGGCGAAGCCGCGACCTTCATACTCCGCGCCGAAGAACGGCCGATCCGACAGCATGTTTTCGGTGATGACGTCGCCCGGATAGATCGTGACGCGCGGCACCGGCAGCACGTGCTCCTGCGCAAGCGTCTGCGTCGGCTCCATGTCGTCTTCGTAGTCATACTCGCCGGCCCGCAACGGGCCCGCGACCACGGCAACACCGACGAGCGCGCACGTCACGACCCCAAGCCAGCCCCGCATTCTGGAAATGACGGGTCTCCGGACCTTCGCCATGATCGTCACCGCTCCCCTACACGCTTACCGCATGTTGTTGGCCACCGTGCCGTACATCGAATCCACCGTCTGGATGACTTTCGAGTTCATCTCGTAGGCGCGCTGTGCCGAGATGAGCTGCGTGATCTCCTTCACGGCATCGACGTTCGAATTCTCAAGGTAGCCCTGATGAATGCGCCCGAAGCCCGGATCGCCTGGCACGCCGGTGACAGGATCGCCCGAAGATTCCGTCTCCCGGTAAAGGTTGCCGCCCAAGGGCTCCAGACCCGCATCGTTGACGAACGACGCAAGCGTGAGCTGGCCGATGAGCTGCGGCTCAATCTGCCCGTCAAGTGTCACGTAGATCTCGCCCGTCTCGTTGACGATGATGTCGACGGCATCTTGCGGCACCGTCATGGCCGGCTGCACCTCATAGCCGTCCAGCGTCACGATCTGGCCCTGGTCGTTCTTGTTGAACGCACCATCGCGCGTATAGAACGTCTCGCCGTCGGCCCCCGTGATCTGGAACCACCCACGGCCGTTGAGCGCGAGGTCGAGCTTGTTCGTCGTCTGCGCGAGCGAACCCTGCTGATGCAAATGGCGGATCGCAGCCGTCCGCACGCCAAGGCCCACATAGGCGCCTTCCGGAAGGTTTGCCGCGCCTCCGCGCGCCGGCGCGCCGAGCGCCCGCTCTGCCTGATAGAGAAGATCGGTGAATTCGGCACGCGTGCGCTTGTAGCCGGTCGTATTGATGTTCGCGATGTTGTTCGCGGTCACCTCAAGATTCGTCTGCTGAGCGTTCATGCCCGTCGCAGCAATCGCAAGCGCTCTCATGGACGTGTCCTGACTTTCAATTCACGGGCTAGATAGCCATACGGCTGACTTCGAGATAGGACGCGACGACTTTGTCGCGGATGGCGATAGCGGTCTGCAACGTCTGCTCGGCATCCATGACGGCCTCGACCACCTGCTGCGCCGTAGCCTGACCGCGAACGCCTGCAACCGCCGTCTGCTCGCTCGAACGCAACGTACTGATGGCTTCGAGCGTCATCTGCCCGAGCACAGCGCCGAAGTCGCTCGGCAATGGCTCGGTGCGAACGGGCGCCGTCTGCGGAGTGGGCGCGGGTGCCACGGGGGTAGGCTGCGCGAGGCCGTATTGGCTTCCCGTGCCGACACTCGGAAATCGCCCAACGCCGTCCAGCATTACGAGCTCCTGAGCAGATCGATGGTCATCGACATCATGGAGCGTGCCTGCTTCACGACTTGCAGGTTCGCTTCATAGGATCGATTGGTCTCGCGGATGTCGGCAAGCTCGACGAGCATGTCGACGTTCGGAAGCTTGACGTTGCCGTTCCCATCCGCCGCAGGATGGCCGGGGTCGTATTCGACGCGAAACGGCTTACGATCCACATCGACGCGATCGACTTTGACGAGCTTCGCACCCATCGCTTCGTCCATCGCAGCCTGGAAGCTCACGGTCTTGCGCATGTAAGGGTCGGCGCCGGGCGTATTGCCCGTCGATGACGCGTTCGCAAGGTTCTCCGAGACGATAAGCATACGCCGCGATTGCGCTTCGAGGCCCGAGGCCGCCACTTTGACGGCAATCCGAATTGGATCGATCATGGCTTACCCCTTGGTCGATGCGAGCAGCATGCGGTGGAACACCTTCATCACGCCGGTGTTACGCGAATATTGGCCCGTCACTTCGCTCGCCTTGAACAACTGCTCTTCGAGGCTCACGCTGTTTCCGGAATGCAAGACGGCCCACTGCGACTCTTCCTGAGTTTGAGCGTCGCTTCCCGTGCCGCTCGCAGGGCTCAAGTGGCTGGCCTGCGTTTTCTGCATCTTGAGGCCGGTCGCGTTGAGAACGGCCTCGAAAGGCTCCACGTCGAGCGCCTTGTAGCCGGGCGTGTTCACATGCGCGATGTTCTGCGCGATCACCGACTGGCGCACGCCGAGCCAGCGATTCTGCTGAGACGCGATCGAAAAGAAATTTGTAACGTCCATGAGAGCGCGCCCCGCCTTGAGCCACTCTCCGTTTTAGGTCTGCAATCTTGTCCGAAGCTTGTGAGCGGACGGCGAACGGGGCCGAAACCCTCGACGGCTGAAAGTGTTAACGCACTGCGGCCCGAAAGCCTCTATCCGCGCGAAACGAGGCCGCTCCCAGCAAGACCGGCAAAGAGCGCCTCGACCGCGATGGCGGCGAGCAGGATGCCGAACACGCGCATAAGCACCCGCTGCGCGGTCACACCGAGGTAACGGGAAAGCTCGTGTGCGAGCAGAAGCAGCACGAGCGTGACGCCCATGACGACGCCCAGCGCCGAGATGGTCATGGCAAGCTCCACCGTATTGCCCTCGGCGTTCGCCGCCAGCAAAATACCGGCGCTCATAGCCCCCGGCCCGGCGAGCAACGGCGTCGCCAGCGGAAACACGGCGAGATCGTCCTTTTGTTGCGCCTCCTCCCCTTCCGGCCGCGACAGCTTGAACACGCTGGTCGGCCGGGCGAACACCATATCGAGCGCAATCATGAGCAGGATGATTCCGCCAGCCGTCTGCAGCGCGGGAATGGAAACGCCGAGTTGCCGCAGCAGCGGCCCGCCCGCCAGCGTCGAGATGACGAGGATCAAGCTCGCGATAGCAGTGGCCCTGAGCGCGATCCGTCTCCGCTGCGGCACCGGCACGCCCGAGGTGAATGCCGCAAACAACACCGCAGCCTCGATCGGCCCGACCGTCGCGAAGAACGTCGTGAAACTTGTGAGTGCCGTACCGAACATCCGCACACTCCGATCGCGAAAGCCCACCCGTCGCGGACAGGCATAGCAGCTCGCATCCCGAATACGAAAACATGGGCCGCGCACGTCGCCCGCGGCCGGGGAGGACGCCGCGCAATCCACGCCCCTGTTAGCATCCGCCGGAATTTGCTGCTAACAATATGATATTTAACAGAAATATTGATTTTTCTACGCGCTCAAGTATCCTGCTTCCGTGAACGACGCAAGACCCGGAGCAACACTTTGAGCAAGGCCGACAACGATTTTGTCCGCATGCTTGCGGGCTACAGCCTCACCACCGCAGAGATCATCTATCGCCTGCCCGACCATCCCGCTCTGATGCAGAGCTACATCTGGCAGGACTACGATCTCCACCCACGCTTCCCGAAATTGAAAAGCTTCCTGGAGTTCTGGTCGCGCAACCTGGAAGGCAAGCTGCACCAGGTGCTCGTCGCGCACGCCGGATTGATCAAGCCGCACGAACTCCGCCTGATCGGAACCGAGCTCAAGCTCAACTGAGCGAACGATCAGAACCGGAACGCGTCCTGCGTGGAGTGCTTCCGGAAAAGCAGGAACCGGCCTTCCAGCATGATCGAACAAAAGCTTAGAGCCGGACGTCCCCATCTGCCGAGGCGCCCGCCTGAGACGCCGTCTTGCTCCCACGCGAACGCGGCACGACGCGCGCATCCTCGATGGCTTCGACGAGCCGGCACGTATTCTTGTCGGGATCGTCCGAGCCCCCTTCGAACGACACGTAGCTGAGGTCCACGCCCGCGTGGAACGCTTCGAGTACGAGGCGGAAGTAAGCGGAAACGTTAAGGTGATGAAACTCCATGTCGAGCGAGACCGACGGCGCCCGGTCCCAGGGAAGATCGACTTCGCCCGATAGTCCGAAGGTGATCGTCCCCGGCTTGAAGAACATCTCCGTCGAGGAATTCACGAGATTGCGGATATTCCCGAACTGCTCGGTCCGAAGAAACGCGATAAAGTCCGCCGGATCGACGAGCCTCAGCTCGGACGCCACGTCCCTGAGGCCGTCGGCAAGCGCCTTCTCGCGCTCACGCGAATAATCTTTGCCCTGCTTCAGCATGGTCTCGATCCTCACATGGCCGGTCGGGCCGTCTGTCCTTTTTGAGCGAAGAACAGAATGATTCCGGCGACCGCCTTGTAGAACTCCGGTGGAATCATCTTATCCACCTCGACGCTTGCGTAGAGCGAGCGTGCCAGCATCCGATCTTCGTAAATTGGGATGCCGTTCTGCTCCGCGATGAAGCGGATCTTGAGCGCAACGAGATCTTTTCCTTTGGCGACAACGACTGGCGCGCCGCCTTCTTCCCGCACATAGCGCAAAGCAACCGAGTAGTGTGTCGGGTTGGCAACGATCAGCGTCGCCTTCGGCACGGACGCGATCATCCGCCGCCGCGCGCGATCGCGCTGCATGGAGCGCAGCTTCATGCGGATGAGCGGGTCGCCTTCCATCTGCTTATGCTCATCCTTCACCTCTTGCTTTGTCATGCGCAGATCGCGACGCCAGGAGAAGCGCGACCACGCAATATCCGCCGCAACGAGGAAGGCCACCGTGATAATCACGGCGACCAGCACTTTGATCCCCATCTGCTTCATGAGCTCAGGGATCGCAACGGGCTCCATGAACAGCGCATTGATGATGTCGCGATCCGCGTTGCGGAGCGCGATATAGCCGGCAATGCCAACCGTCAGGAATTTGAAGACGCTCTTCAGAAATTCGACCATCCCCTTGAGGCCGAAAATGCGCGTCCATCCTTTGACGAGGGAAATGCGTTCGAGCTTGGGCTCGATCCTGGTGCCGACGATCCTCGGCTGGTTCTGCACCACGGAGGCCGCGACACCGGCGAACATGAGAAGGAGCACGATAGGACCGACCATCTTGATCCCCTCCATCCCGACGATAAACAGAAGTGCCGAAGCGTCCGCACCGGACTTGAGCGAAAACGCCTCCGGCCGATCGATGAAACTCGCCAGAGAATCCCGAACGTTCAAAACGCTGCTGGAGAGGAAGAAGTAGAGTGCGCCGAGCGTCGCGATAAGGCCCGCCAGCGTCGCGACCTCGCGCGATGAAGCGGTCTGCCCTTTTTCCAGGGCATCGCGAATCTTCTTCTCTGTCGCCTCTTCTGTTTTACTTGCTTTGTCTGGCTGATCAGACATCGGGAGGCGCCCTCAAAGGGAACGGCGTAAGCAAATGAAAAACGAACCCGTCGGCCACGGCCGAATGGGGATCAAACGACGCGCGTCCCCGTCCCGGTCCCGATCACTTCCGTAAGCGACACGCCGAACCGCGAGCTGTCCTCGTCAAGAACGACGACCTCGCCCCGTGCGATGACGCGGCCGTTCACCACCACGTCGACCGGCTCGCCAACCTTCCGGTCGAGCGGCACGACGGCGCCGCGCCCGAGCTTCAGCACATTGGCGACCGGCATCGTCGCCGAACCGAGCACGACCTTGACCGACACCGGAATCTGCAAAACGGTCTCAAGATGATGCGGCTTCTGCCCCGCGGCAGTCTGCTGCGCAGCGGACTTGAAAAGAGCGTCCGCCGAGTTCTCTGGCGCTGCCGGATCCATGATCGATTGCAGCTCCGCTGCGGCGGGACGAATATCGGAACCCTCTTGGCTCATCGCGATCTACCTGGCCTGCGTTCGCATTGCGACTTCGGGACGGGGTCACAGTGTATCAGGCGCCGCGCCCCGTGGCACGCACGCCTTCAAGCATGGCGGTCTACGCCGCCTGAGCCTCGCCGCCGCCTCCGAGCGTCTCGGCCTCAACCTCGTCGATCGTCGGACGCTCGTAAGCCGAGATGGTCTTGCGTCCATATTCCACCGCAACTTGCGGCATGGCACCATTCATGAACGCCAGCAAAGTTTGCTTCGCGACGATGTAGAGGCGCATCTGCTTCTCGCGGCCTGTCTTCACCTTGCCTGCTAGCGGTGCAAAAACGGCATACGAGAAGAAAATACCGGCAAACGTTCCGACCAGTGCGGCACCGATCAAGTGTCCGAGTACTTCGGGCGGCTCGGAAATGGCGCCCATCGCTTTGATGACACCGAGCACGGCGGCAATGATGCCGATGGCGGGAAGCCCGTCCGCAACCGTCGTCAACGCATGATACGCCTTGAGCCTGTCGCTGCGCAGCGTCTGGATTTCTTCGTCCATCAGCGCCTCCACCTCGTGCGTGCGCGCATTGCCGATAATGATGAGGCGGCAATAGTCGCAGATGAAGGTGGTGAGATCCCGATTCTTGAGGACCGAGCTGAACTTCTGAAAGATCGCCGATTCTTCCGGCGTGTCGATATGCTTTTCGACTTCGTTGCGCGGTTTCGAGCGCAGCTCCCGCATGAGCGAATAAAGAAGCCCCATGACGTCGAGGTAATGGCGGCTCGTAGGCGCAGCGTTGCCGAATGCCTCGCCGAGACCCTTGAGGGAATCCTTGATGACCTTCATCGGATTGGCGACGATGAACGTCCCGAGCGCCGTGCCCAGAATGATGACGAACTCCCACGGCTGCCACAACACGCCGACATAGCCGCCCATGGCCACGTAGCCACCGAGCATGCAGCCGAGCGTAATAATCAGACCGAGGATAATCGTCACCGGCTAAACCCCGCGTTAAGCCCTGTTAACGTATTTTTAGCCGGGACCTCCTTGCGCGAGCCTGATCAAGGCCTTGGCCAAACGGCCGTCGGCCCTGATCTGGTCGCGGGCTAAAGTCAGCCTGAGACAAGGCGGAACCACGAGACTGGCAACCCGAGACGCGAGGCCCGAGCCGTGCTCACCACATCGGACAGTTACAGACTGGTTTCCCAAAATCTCACGAGATCGCTCACCACGCTCGCGAAAGAGCCCCAGGTGGCGCGCGAGTCGAAGAACTATTTGGAGAAGATCGGCGAAATCAAAAGCGTCGACGATTTCATGAAGAACGACCGGGTCTACCGATACGCCATGAAAGCGTTCGGCCTTGAGGACATGGCCTACGCCAAGGCCTTCGTACGTAAAGTCCTGACCGAAGGCGTGTCGGACCCGAAGGCCTTCGCCAACACCCTGACGGATGTCCGCTTCAAGGACTTGGCCGCGACGTTCAATTTCGCAGCGAACGGCGAAGCCGCCACCGAAGGCCACGACGCTCGTCAAGGCACCGTGGACCGCTTCGTGCGCCTGTCGCTGGAACAACGCTCCGGCGAGCAGAACGAAGGCGTCCGCCTCGCCCTCTACTTCGCCCGCAAGGCCCCGAACCTCACGAGCGCAATGGGCCTCCTCGCCGACCGCGCGCTCTTCAAGGTTGCGCAGACCGCGTTGGGCTTTGCCGCCGAGACGGCCCTCATGGACGTCGACAAGCAGGCCGACATGTATGCGAAACGCATCAATGTCGCCGACTTTAAGGAGCCAAAAAAGCTCGAAGCGTTCATCACCCGCTTCACGACCATGTGGGAGATGAACAACCGTGCGCCGCAACAGCAGTTCACCAACCTCACGCCGTTCATGGCGGGCGGCGCCCCCATCGGCATATCGAGCGATGTGCTCGCCAGCATACAAACCCTGAAGCTCGGAGGACGTTAATGCAGCCTAGCCTCTACGTGTCGCTGTCTGGCCAGATGGCGATGATGCGCCGCCTGGAGACGGTCGCCCACAACGTGGCGAACACAACGACGGCGGGCTTTCGCGCGGAAGAGGTCAAGTTCGAGCAGTTGATCTCCGACAAGACGGACGCACCCACCGCGTTCGTGTCGCCCGGTAACACCTACCTCTCACGCGAAGCAGGCCCCGTGAGCCGCACGGACAACCCCCTCGATGTGGCCGTCAGCGGCGACGCATGGCTCGCGTTTCAAGGTCCGGGCGGCATCGTTTACACACGCGACGGCCGCATGACCATGACGCCCGAAGGCGCGCTTACGACCCTCACCGGCTACCCGCTTCTCGATGTCGGCGGCGCACCGATCCAGCTCAATCCCGCAGCCGGCGCGCCCGTCATCGCCCGCGACGGCATGATGACTCAGAACGGCAACCAGATGGGCGCGCTCGGCCTCTTCACGATCCCGGAAAACGCCCGCTTAAGCCGTCACGACACCTCCGGCGTGATCCCCGACGTCGCGGCCCAGCCTGCGCTCGACTTCAACCGCGTGGGTATTCTTCAAGGCTTTACGGAGCAGTCGAACGTCAATCCCGTCTCCGAGATTTCGCGCCTGATCCAGATCCAGCGCTCGTTCGATTCCATCAACAACGCCATTTCCCAGTCCGAGCAGACGTTAAGCGAGGCCGTGCGGACCATCGGCGAAACGAGCTGACGGAGGTTCGACGCGATGACCGCCCCTGACGCTAAAACGCATCCATGACCGACACCCCGACAGTGACGACGCCGGACGCGTCCGCCGCCCCCCACCGCGATGCGACCGCGCTCGACCGCATGGAAGATCACATCGGCCGCGCGGCAGCTTCGCTCTCGCTCGTCCGCGTGGGAGGCGTCGTCACCCAGGTAACCCCGGCCTACGTGCAAGTGTCCGGGCTCTCGCGCCGCCTGAAGCTCGGCGACCGCCTGAGTTTCGAAACTGGCCCCACCCTGCAACTGGGCGAAGTCGTGCGCATCGACGGCGCAGGCGCCACCATCAAGCCCTTCGACGTCAATCTCAAGATCGGCCCCGGTGAAATCGCCTGGCAGCATAGCGACCAAAGCCTGCGGCCCGACGTCTCGTGGAAAGGCCGCGTCTTAAATGCGCTCGGCGCGCCCATCGACGGTCTCGGCCCGCTCGCGGAGGGCGCGCGCGCCTACGCCTTCGACGCCGAACCGCCCTCCGCGCTGAACCGAGACCGCGTCCGCGAGCCGCTCCGCTCCGGCGTACGTGTGATCGACCTTTTCACGCCGCTCTGCGCCGGCCAGCGCATCGGCATCTTCGCAGGTTCCGGCGTCGGCAAGTCGACGCTCCTGTCGATGCTTGCAAGGTCACAGGGCTTCGACACGGTCGTGCTCGCGCTCGTGGGCGAGCGCGGCCGCGAGGTGCGTGAATTCCTGGAAGATGCGCTCGCGCAGAACCGTGCCCGCGCCGTCACCGTCGTCTCGACCAGCGACGAAAGCCCGATGATGCGGCGCCTCGCGCCCAAGACCGCGCTTGCCGTAGCGGAGTTCTTCCGCGACAGGGGCGAAAGCGTGCTCCTCATCGTCGATTCCGTAACGCGCTTTGCTCATGCCACGCGCGAGGTCGCCCTCGCCGCGGGTGAAGCCCCCGTCGCCCGCGGCTATACGCCTTCCGTCTTCAGCGAGCTGCCGAAACTGCTCGAACGGGCCGGCCCCGGCCTCGAAGGCACAGGCTCCATAACCGGCGTATTCTCGGTTCTCGTCGACGGCGACGACCATAACGACCCCATCGCCGACAGCATCCGCGGCACCCTCGATGGCCATATCGTGCTCGATCGCAAGATCGCCGACCAGGGCCGCTATCCCGCCGTCAACGTCCTGACCAGCGTCTCACGTCTCGCGAATGCGGTCTGGTCGGAGGAACAGCGGAAGCTCGTGATGATGCTCCGCGCGATGATCGCTCACTTCGAGGACACACGCGACTTGCGCCTCATGGGCGGCTACCAGAAAGGCGCCGATCCCGAACTCGATAAAGCGATCGACATCGTACCGAAGCTCTACGAGAGCATGAAGCAGACCATGTTCGATCCCCAAAGCACCGATCCCTTCCAGGAGATCGCACGCGCGCTGTCCGAGCCGAAGGAAGACCCGAACGCCGGCCAAGCCGCCCCGCCCGGCTAGAACCGTCTAGATTTTTCAGGAGAGATCGCGGCCCAGCTTACGTGGGCGATTATCCCCGCATCTCGTTCTTCGGGATGTAGGAAAGCTGGTCGATCAGCACTTCCTGCACGATGGGTAATCCGAGCCGGCCGTTCACATTGTCGGCAAGCGCTTTCGCAAGTGCCGGCAGATCCTGCTTCTTCATGTTCTGAAAATTGATCTGCTCGCCCGCGTAGATAGTCTTGAACGCCTCGTCCAAAACGTAAATTTCGGGATCGATTGCGAGCTTGCGCATCGCCGTGACGTCGACCGTGAACACGAACTGCGCCACCATATAGCCCTGAATGGCCCCGTTGCCGATGATCGGCACGTTGATGGCCTTCGTCCGGTATTCCTCGATCTTCAGCTCGGCCTGCGCGCCGTCACCTGTCTGGGCATTCTTCTGCCATTCCAGCACGCCGAACACGGCGCCGAGCGTCACGACGGACGCCCACAGGCCTGTGGCGAGAAGCTTGATCATAGCTGCCTGTAGGCGGAAGAGATTGCCTGCGTGTACGTCCCGTCGGATTCGGACTGCCGGATCGCGTCGGCCATGGACGCGGAAATCTCACGCACGGCTTCAAGGTGCAGCTTGAGCACGGCCTGATTGACCAGGAGCTTCTCCTTGAGCGCGCCGATGCGAGCGGCAATCTGAGGGTTGGCCTCCACGCCCGATATATTGCGCATCCAGCGGGTCAGCTCCAGAAGCGCCTGGCTCTTGCGGTCGTTGAAGCCCTTGAGATCGATCGTCTCCCGCTGCTTCAGCGCCTTCGTCTCCTGATCGACGATCTCCTCAAGCCGCTGGATCGCGATTTCGAGCATCGAGATCGGCGCGGAGCCGCCAACCGGAAGCCCCGCCATGGAGGCGGGAGGAAGAGACGGCGATGCCTGGGTCGCCGTCGAATAGTTTTGTGCGGGATCGGCAGGACGCTGCAGCATGGGTTTTACGCTCCGGACTTGGGCTCATCGTCAGGCGACGCGAACGCCGCCGCATCGAGTGTGGAAAGATGGTTCAGCACGTCGAGAGACACGGACGCCGGTGTTCGCGCGGGCGCCGCACCGCCAGTCCTCACGAGATCCGCGATTCCGAGCGCTCCGCGTTCCGCAACCTGCTCGGCCATCTTCTCGGCCATCATGGATCGCCAGAAATCCCCCGCCACGCCCGAGCCGAAAACGCCTTCGGCTTCCTTCGGCATCATCTCCTGAATGAACGTCTGGAGCACGAAGGATTCGAACTTCTGCGCCGCATCCGGCGCGTTACGCACGCGGCCCGCACGCGCTTTAAGCGCCGTCTCCACGCTCGAAGACGCGTCGGTAAGGGGTCGGATCGGAAGGTCTGCGCTCAAAAACATGCCTCCGAGGCGCAACAATTTGAGCCCTGAGGATGACTCAGCGGTCTTGCTCGGAGCTTGCGCCGCTCTGCGCAAAACCTGCCTCCAAGAGGCGTTCGAGTTCCAGCCGTTCGTCGGTCCGCTTCAATTCCTCGCCAAGCTCGGCCGAGAGCCGTTCCGAGTTGCTGAGGCGCGCGCCATGCTCGCTCAGCACGCGCTGCTGCGCTTCGATCAGTGGAGCAAGCCGCGCCTCCTCCAGCCGTAGCGCCTGAACACGCCGCACGGTCATGTCCAAAAACAACCCGTGCAGCGCATCTTCACTCGAAAGCGAATTCGTAAGGTCGCGCTGATCGTCCTGGCACTGCTGCACCTTCTGCTTGAGGCGCACATACTTGAGCTCTTCGAGCGCATGAAGCTTCTTCTGGACTTGAAGCACCCGTTTCAGGGTCTTGACCCGATCCCGCATGCGCCCTCACCCGTTTTCCAGAAACGACTGAAACCCGGAAATGAACAGCATCAGCGCCTCGCTGAACGTGAAGAAAAGAATGAAGAGCCCGCCCGCAACCATGAACGGCATGGTGATGAAGTACACGGGGATCATCGGCGTCATCTTATTCAGGATACCGGATAGAAAGTTGACGATGAGCGAAAAGACGAGAAACGGCGCGGTCAGCTGCGCGATCAGAAAAAACGAATCCGACGCCGCATCCGTAATCTTTCCGAGCGCGAACCTCGGATCGAACAGCTCGCTGACCGGAATCACCGAATAGGATGTCACCAGACCCCGCAGAACCTCCATGTGCAACCCCGTCGCGAACAGAAGAACGGTCGCCGTCAGGGTCAGAATATTGGCCACGGCCGGCGCCGGCTCGCTCTCTTCCAGAGCGTTGTCCGGCATGCCGCCGAAGCCCGAAAGCATAGCCGCAGCTGTTCCCATGAATTGGAGGGACAAAAAGAAAACCCGCATCATCACGCCGATGGTCGCCCCGACCAGCGTTTCGGATGCAATGAGTTGAAGGATTTGAGGGGGCGCGGCGTCCGCGAGATCGGCTTCGAACACGGGAACGATCAGCGGCGCCAGGACCAGCGTCGTCGACACGGCAATGTAAAGCCGCACCTGAAATGGGATCCGCGGACTGCCGAACCCCGGCATGAGCATGAGACAA
Organism: Hyphomicrobium nitrativorans NL23; assembly: GCF_000503895.1. Taxonomy (NCBI): domain Bacteria; kingdom Pseudomonadati; phylum Pseudomonadota; class Alphaproteobacteria; order Hyphomicrobiales; family Hyphomicrobiaceae; genus Hyphomicrobium; species Hyphomicrobium nitrativorans. The sequence continues at coordinate 833,320 of NC_022997.1, read as the reverse complement.
CCCGCAATCCTGCAGAACACCACAAACGTCAGAAGAACCGCTCCTGACGTAATCGTCGTCGTCACGAGATGGTGCCCATCGATTTGACTTGCACGCCGCGCGCGATTTCAAGGTGCGACAGCACCGGCAGCGTCGGGAACAGCCGCTCCGTCACCATCCGCACATAGGGCCGCGCGTCCGGCGCCGAAACCAGAACGAACTGATGTCCCTGATCGAGATGCCCGCGAATAACCTTCGAGGCTTCGGCGCCGAACTGCTCGATGAGCCTCGGGTCGATATCGAATTCAACCACCTCGCCCTTGGCGTCGCGCTTGAGGCTCTGGTGAAATGCGAGATCCCAACGGTTGCCGAGGCGAAGAACCTTGAGAACGCCATTGTCCGCGAGGTCGCCGCAAATCTGCTGCGCCATCCGCATCCGGACATGCTCGGTGAGCTGCTCGGCGCGCCGGACGTGCGGCGCCACTTCCGCGATGCTTTCGAGGATGAGATGCAGGTTGCGGATCGAAATCCGTTCGGAGAGCAGCAGCTTGAGCACCGCCTGCAGACCGGAGTAGGAAAGCTGCGACGGAATGATTTCCTCGACAAGCCGCTTGTACTCGGGCTCCAGCCGATCGATGAGCGCGCGCATATCCTTGTACGAGAGAAGCTGCGACAGGTTCCCGCGGATCACCTCGCGCAGATGCGTCAGCATCACCGACATCGGATCGACGGGATTGAAGCCCTCGCGCTTCACCGTATTCGCAAACATTTCCGATACCCACATTGCCTTCATGCCGAAGGCCGGCTCGCGCGCCTCGTCGCCTGGCACGTCGGGCATCGGCCCGTCGCCGGTGATGACCAGAACATCGCCGATGCGGAGTTCCTCCGAAGCCACCACCGTCCCGTGGATCTTGATCTGGTAAGTCTTGCCGGGGATCGAGATGTCGTCGGAGATGCGAATTTCCGGAACGACGAAACCATACTGCTTGGCGAACGCCCGGCGCATCCGCCCGGCGCGATGAGCCAACTCTCCCTGTGAAGCAAGCAGCGTCGACGAAAGCTGCTTTCCAAGCGCGATCTCGACCTCGGCCGTCTTCAACTGCTCCTTGACCGATTGGCGCGCTTCCTCGATGGAAAGCCGCTCGGCCTCCTGCTCGATGGCGTCCGCCTTGGCCTTCTCCTCCGCAAGCTTCTTCGGGATGGAAACGGAGATGAAGATGAGCACGCCCGAGATGATCGCAAACGGCAGGAACGGCAGGCCCGGCGCCACCGCAAGCGCAAGCAGCGTCGCACCCGCGACGCCAAGCGCGCGGGGATAGTTGCCGAGCTGGGTAAACACGGTCGATTCGGCGGAACCCCGCGTTCCGCCTTTGGAGACCAGGAGACCGGCCGCAAGCGAAATGATCAGAGCCGGGATCTGCGTCACGAGGCCGTCGCCCACCGACAAGCGAACGAACGCATCGGTCGCAGCGCCCAGCGTCATGTCATGGCGCGTCACGCCGATGATGATGCCGCCGAACACGGTGACCGCCGTAATGATGAGGCCCGCAATCGCATCGCCGCGCACGAACTTCGAAGCACCGTCCATCGCGCCGAAGAAGGAGCTCTCTTCTTCCAGCTCCCGGCGCCGGCTCATTGCTTCCTTTTCGTCGATGTTTCCCGCCGAAAGATCGGCGTCGATCGCCATCTGCTTGCCGGGGATGGCGTCGAGCGCAAACCTCGCGCCCACCTCCGCGATGCGGCTCGCACCCTTCGTGATCACGAGAAAGTTCACGGTGATCAGGATCACGAAAACAACCACGCCGATGACGAAGTCGCCGGCCATGACGAAATTCGCGAAGCCGGCGATCACGTGTCCCGCCGCCATGGGTCCGTCCGCGCCTTCCGAAAGGATGAGACGGGTGGTGGCCACACTGAGCGAGAGGCGCAGCATGGTCGCAATCAGAAGCACGGTCGGAAAGGCGGAGAATTCGAGAGGGCGCTGAATCCACAGCGCCACCATCAGAATGAGAACGGCGAACGCGATGGAAAATGCCAGCCCGACGTCGACCAGCACAGGCGGCAACGGCAAAAAGAGCACCGTCAGAATTGTGACGATACCCATCGCAAAGAAGACGTCGCGCCCGATTTTTCCGCTCGGCGCGCCTTCGATTGCGGTTGTCGTGGCCATGCTGTCCCCTAGACCATGATCGCTTCGTGCCCTATCGGCCCGAAGCGTGAATCATCGGTCTCGTCAAAAGCCCGGAACTCAAGCGCCAAGACTGGCCGACCAACCTTGTGCGGAGGTCACCACAAGGGGGGAGGCGCAAAAAAACGTCGGAAAGACAAGCACCTGCCGCGAATGAGGTTGCAGGAGCGCCTTAAAAGCCGTTGGGAATCCGCGCGTATGTCTGCTCGGCAAACGTGAAGATCACCGACCCCATGAACGGCGCGCTGAGCGACATCACAAGCAGGATGACGACGATCTTCGGCACGAAGGTCAGTGTCATTTCCTGGATCTGCGTCAGCGCCTGCAGAAGTGCGATCGCAATGCCCACCCCCATCGCCGCAGCGACGGCAGGAGACGCGGCGACCAGAACTGTCCAGATCGCCGCTTGGCTAAGGTCGAGCGCATCGGCCGGATTCACGCGGCGGCCTCTTCCTTGGGAGGCGTGTCGGAAATCTTGATCCCCGATTCCAGCATGATATGCCGGCCGTCTTCCAGTTCGGCCACGGTGCCGTCGGAGAAGGCTTGCACGGCCACCACTTTGCCCGCGATCGAACCGTCGAAATTGCTGACGTATTTGCCGATCAAGGCGTCGGCCTGATTGAGCCCGATCGACGTGATGAGCGCATCCAGCTTCGAGTTGATCTTGACACTCTGCTCGACGCCCGAAAACGACGCGAGCTGCGCCACGAACTCCGTCGAATCCATCGGCTTTGTCGGATCCTGATTCTGCATCTGTGCCACAAGAAGCTTCAGAAACGCGTCGTAACCGAGCGTCGACGCGCCGGTGCTCTGGGCCGCGGTATTCTGCTGCGTCCCTGTGGTTGCTGTGCTGCTTGTGACGTCCATTTATCCTGCCTCCACGATCCTGAGTTCCGCATGCTTGTTGCGGCCGAGGATCTGATCCTCGATGGGTACCAATGTCCTCAACATCTTGAGCGCCGGGAAAACGGCGCCCTCCGCGACCTGCCACCGGATTGCCGCGAGACCCGCCAGGATTTCTGCGTTGGAAAAGGCGCCCGAAAGCGCGTCCATCGTCTGAGTAAAAATCTCGCGCGTTGTTTCCATGCCGTCCGGCTCCAGCACCATCGTCTGGAGAATGTAATAGAGCTGACGGAGCGGCGTGACCGTTTGCTGCGCGTGAAGGATCTCGTGCTCAAGGAGATAGGGCACGTCGTTGAGGATATCGAACGATCCCCGCCCATCCCACGCCAGAACCGCGCCGTTGATGAAGACCCGTTCGCCCGGGCGCAGCGTGACACGCGTCGCAACGCTCATTGCAGGCCCTCCGAAATGGTGCGCGATACGTCGATCAGCCCGGCGAAATTCGACGAGCGCCCGAGGCGGATTTCCTCGCTCTCGCGCATCACCCATAAGCCCACTGAAATCAGATCGGCTCTGAGCTTCTGCGGCAAACCGTTCTCGGAGCTGGCGAGATCCTCGATGAAGATCCCCCACAGCTTGCGAACGAAAAAGATGGCGTCGATGGCCTCCCGCGATCCGGCGCCGGCGCGCTCGGCATCCTGCAACATCGCAATGGATCTTTCGAGCGCGGTGCGTTCCTGAAGACGCCCTTCCCTCGGGGATTCGTCGAGAACCTCGTTGTAGGCGATCTTATACATTGGGCATCCTAAGTCTCCGGAGGTGTCCCGACACGCCTCAGATGTATTTCAGTAGGCTCAGATTCTGCAGTTTCGCGGTCAACGCATAAGCCGTTTCGAGCTGCGTCAGCAGTGTGTTCACTTTGACTTGCGCCTCGTACGGATCGACACCTTCAATGGCCACGATGTGCTCGTTCAAAAGTCCGATCTGCACATCCATGCGGTCGTTTGCCGATTTGATCCGCTCCTGCGAGGTGCCGAGAGAGGCACGGATCGCCGTAAGCCCTCCTTCCGCCTGGCCGACAAGCGCCATCGCCGTATCGATGACGGTGATATACGCGGCCTCGCTGAGCTCATTGAGCGGAAGATCGGCGATCATCGCATAGGCGGAAGTGAGAAGACGGAAGGGCTCCTCGTTGGAGTTTGTCGCCGTCGCAATCCGCTCGTTGTTCGTAATTCGGCTGGTGATGTTCCGGTCCGATGCATCCGACAGATCGGACCAGTTGCTATCGTCCATGAACATATCGTTGAACGCGCCATCGAGAAACGCCTTCATGTCGGCCGCGGTAATGTTCTCCGGTGCGCCCATCGCGTCGAAGGTCAGCGCCAGGTTCGTCTGCGTCGCCGATCCGGGGTAATCGGTCATCGGCCTCACGTCGGTATTGACGCCCGAGAAGATGTAGGCGCCGTTCACCGCCGTATTCAGCGACGCCGTCAATGACGTCAACTTGGCCTTAGCGTCGGTCACGGCAACGCCGGAGTTCGAAGGCGATGCGCGCGCGGCCTGCAACGTCTGCACGAACTTGCTTGCCGCGTCGGCCATGGCGTTGAGCTGCACCTGGCTAAGTTCGAGCCGGGACGCGGCCACCGAGTTTGTGTCCTTGAATGTCTTGAGACGATCCATTTCGTTGCGGAGAGACAGTGTCCGCTCGGCCAGATAACCGATGCTGAGCCCGACGTCCGCATAGCGCCCGGAGTTCGCTTCCTTCTGCGCCTCGGCGATCTTGAACTGAAGGTTCATGCGCGACTCGCGCGTCGCGTTGATCAGGCCCATGGTCGAGACGGGTGTCGTTTTCATGGCCTAGCCTACCTGATCGCCGCCAAGAGCGACGTGAACATGGTATCGATCACGCCGACCAGCTTGGAGGAAGTTTGGAACGATCTTTCGAGATCGAGCATCAGCGCCAGCTCCTCCTCAAGGTTGACGCCGGTGAGATTGGAAAACGACTCGTACGATCGTTGCAGCAGCGTGCTCTGATAAGAATAGGCGTCGTCCGCCACCTTGCGCGCTTCCTGCAGCCAGGCCGCAGACGCGCCTGCAAACCCGGTGACGGACGTTCCAGCCGCAAGCTTTGCCGCGGGATCGAACGCATACGTCTCGCTCATATTGCCGATCAGCTCGTCGATGCGGTCGGTAAAGCTCGCTTCGGCTAATCCATTGTACCTGTAATCGGCACCATTGATGCCGCCGTCCCTGAGCAGCACGGCATCGCCGCCGAGATCCGGATCGACCGCGGAATTGACCCTGATGCTTCCGGACAACCCTGAAATCAGCGTGCCGGCCGGAGGCACGGCCGGCGAGCCGGGCCACGTGAACAGACCCGTCTGGTCGGGGCCGCCGCCACCGGACTGATCGCTTTCCGCGAACGCCGTGATGAGAACGCGCGCCATTTCGTCGAGCTGCGCCTGATAGGTCAGCGAGATGTCGTCGCGCGCCTCGACGAGCCCAATGAGCCTGCCCGACTGGAGCGGCATCGTGGCGTTCGCCCCCGTCACCGCAACGCCGTCGATAATAACCGCGTTGCCGGGAACTCCCGGCGTCAGATTGAGCGTACGCTGAAACTCGACAGATCGCGGCGATCGATCGAACAGCGTCACCCCGCCGTCCGTGTAAATCGCCATGTCGTTGTTGTCGCGAGCAACGGTGCGTATACCGATTTCGTTAGACAGGTTCGCGAGGATCTCGTCGCGCTGGTCGAGATAGTCCGTGACGTCCGACCCCGAGATCGTGCCCTTCACGATCGTGTCGTTCACGGTCTTAAAATCCGCGAGCAGCGAGTTCACCCGATTGACGGACGCCTGAATGCCCGTCTCGGATTCGTTGCGCACCTGCTGGATGATGCTTGCCGCCCCGTTGAGACCATCCGCGAGATCCCGCGCCGAGCGCACGGCCGCCTCCGCCGCGAGCTTGCTGTGCGGCTGTGCGGAAAAGGTCTGCAACGCGTTCGAAAAGCTGTTCATCAACGCACTCGGCGACCCGCCCAGCTCGACATCGTTGATGGTACCGTTGAGAAAATTGAGCGCGTCGAGGCGCGCGCCCTGCGTCGCCGCCGCTGCGCTCGACGTCAACACCTTGCGGAACAGCACCGGCTGCTCCGCGCGTATCACCTGGGACGACTTGACCCCGGAGCCGGGGACGGTCACGACCGAAACCGACTTCTTCGAATAGAAGGGCCGATCCGCGTTGGCGATGTTCCGCGAGACGATGGACGTGCGTTCGCCAGTCACGAAGAGGGACGAGTTCGCGGTGCTTAAGCTTGCCGAGAGGCTCATCGCCTACACCCCTTCCCTCAACCCAGGCGCATTAGCGCTTGAGGTTGACGAGCACGTCCATGAGTTCGCCGCCGGTCTGGAACACCTTGGAATTGGCCGTGAAGGCGAACTGCGATTCGATCATTGTGGTTAGTTCCGTCGCGGTATCGACGGTCGATTTTTCGAGCTGCGAGGCACGAATGTCGCCAAACGCCCCGGTGCCCGGGAACCCGAGCTGCAAACCGCCGGACGTCGCGCTAATCGAGTACACGTTGCCCGCTTCGGGCGTAAGATTGTCGGGACTCGCCACCGTCGCCAGCGGGATCTGATAGATCGCCTGCCGCGCGCCGCTGCCGTACACCGCATAGAGTTTGCCGTCAGACGAGAACTCGACGTACTCGACAGCACTCGGCTTGTTGCCGTTGAAGTTGGTGGAAAGCGGCTGGAACCCGTCGGCAAGCTCGGTCGTCCCGCCGACGTCGATCACGAGGCTCGAGCCGTTGGGCACGTTCAACTGGATCGTATTCGGCGCAGGACCGGCCGGTGTGACGCTGGCGAACTGACCGTTACCGTCGAACGTCATGATGGCGGTGCGCAGTGGCCCGGAGCTGTACGGAAACGTCGTCGTTGGATTCGCGGTGCTCGAGTCGAAGATCGTTACCTCCCAGGTGGGGGCGGGCCCATACCCGTCTTCGAATAGTAAACGTCGAGAACCACTTCGCGACCGATGTTGTCGACGACAACCATCGAGGTCTTCGCCGAGGATTCCGAGTTCACGAGGTTGTCCGACGGCCGAAGGCCCGCCGGGACCACAGCCGCATCCTCAGGCAGGTTGAAGGCGAACGTTCCCGCCGTCGTCGGCGTAGCTTCGAGCGACACGCTGGATACATTCACCGCCTGCAGGCCCGTCGTGCCGTTCGCAGAGACGGTCGGTGTTTGCCCAGCCGTGAGCGGATAGCCGAGCAGGTAATAACCGCCCGCGTTGACGAGGTTGCCGTCCTGATCCTTCACGAACGAACCGGCGCGCGTCAGATAGCTCGCATCGTTATTGCCGGTACCCGAGCTGACGAGCAGGAAGCCGTTGCCGCTCACGGCAAGATCGGTTTTCGATGTCGTATAGTCGAAGCCGCCCTGCTGGCTGATGCCGTAGCGGATCTGCGTATCGACGCTGCCCGGCTGATAGCTTCCCTTGCCGCTCTCCAGCACCATGGTCGAGAATTCGACAAAGGATCGCTTGTAGCCATGCGTACTCGCGTTGGCGATGTTGTCGCCAACCGAAGCCAGACGGTTCGATTGAGCGGCCATACCGGACACACTGGTCCGCATCATGCCGGAGATGCTCATGCGACGGGATCCTTTGAGAAGCGCTCGGACTCCTCAATTAGACCATTCCCATCTTGCGTGAAGCTGGCGGGCACGGCCGCTTCGCTTCGCTTTTCGGGTGCAGCCTCGACCATCAGCCGGTAGCCGAGATAGCGCTTGGAATCGATCGGATCGTATCCGAGCCGATGCCTCAGCCGCTTCCTGAGCTTGCTGATATGGCTTTCGACCACGTTCTCGTCGATGTCCTCGCTGAAGAGGCCATAGACCGAGTTGAAGATCTGGGTCTTGTTGATTCGGCAACCTCGGTTCGAGACCAGATATTCGAGGATGCGCCGCTCGCGTCTCGGCAGTTGCAGAACCTCTCCACCGATCTCCGGATCGCGCCCATCGAAGTAGACGCGCATGTCGCCCACGTCCGTGTAGTCCGCCTGCCCGCTCGCCCGCCTGCGGATCGCCTTGACCCGCGCGATGATCTCGCGAACGTGGATCGGCTTCCTCACGACATCGTCGACACCGGAAGCGAACAGGTCGAGCGTCTCCTCAAGAGAGCGGTTCTCGTTCATCGCGATCACCGCCGTCACCGACGACCGGCGCCGAATCAGCTTCGCAAGCCCGCAGCGATTCGCACAATCGCCCAGCAGGAAGGCCTCGATGGAGCGCATATCCTGTTCCGAGACAGCGCTCACCCAACCCTCGAATTCTCCCGGCGCGAGCCCACACGCCGAGATCCCTTCTCTACTGAACCAGGACGCATACCCTTCCGTTACGGTCACTCGCTCGTCCACAACGACGATCATGTGATGTTCCCCCGGCCATGTCGGCATCCCCCAAATCAATTACGCAAACCCCACCTGTCCGGGATGCAGTGATTTGCGAATCTAGATCAACGTTTTGTTGAGGATTTCTCAGATTCCAAATCGAATCGCCCTTGATGTGTTGCGCAAAGGGGCCAGTCTCGGTCAGGAGAGTCGCCTTCCGAAGGGGCCGCTACGGAGGGAGCCCGCCCTTTCTCTCAAGCTTGGCGCAAGGCGTGTCGTCTCTACTGAATACCGCACTGGAGGGAGCCTCGGAGCGGCGACATGCACCACACGGACGGCCATCCGGCCTGGGCGAGATGGCTTGGCCTTGGCGTTGCATCTGCGCTCACGATCCTGGGCGGCGCTCACGTCGCCCTCGGCAACAGCCCCGCGGCCATCGTCTACGTCCGGCCCGGCATGAACCAGACCGAGCTGCAATCCGTGCTCGGCCCGCCCCAGTACATCCAGGTGAACGGGCTGCGCCAGGCCTGGCAGTACTGCCCGAACCGTTTCTTCATCCGCTTCCTCGATCGCCGCTGGCGCAAATACGTCACCCATCGCGAAGAGATGTTCATCACCGTCTGGTTCTACGATGGACAGGTCGAGCACATGCGCGCCTACCCCGACGGCGTCATGGGCGAATGCCAGGACTTCTTCGCCGCCTTCCGCTGGGAAGACCGCATCGAAGGCATCGGCATCGGCGCCGTGCAGGAGGACTATCTGGAAGTCGATGAGTACGGCCGCTCGATGAAGTGAGGCAGCACGCGCCGCCGCGAGTCACGACCGCGCCGCGCGCTTTAAGGCGAGGTCGATCGCGGCGTTCACCTCCGCCATCGCGTGCAACGCCTCCTCGCGCAGATCCAGCGGCACCCGATCCGGGTGATGATCCGCCGCAAACTGCCGCCTCAGCCGGGCGAGATCCTTGGACGTGAGGCCTTTCTTTTCCAGCTCCGCCTTGAGCGTCCGCACGGCCTCAGCCGGCCGCACCGCGGGACTTGGCGGCCCCTGGTCCGCACCGTCGTCGTAGGCGCGCTTAAGCGCCCCCTGCGCGACATACCCCGGCGCCACCGTGATATCGCCGAAGCTCGCGACCGACCGTGCGGCCCCCGATCGTCCCGCCGTCAGCTCTTCGAACGAAACGGGCTCCCCGTCGGGATCCAGCCGCACATCGTCGAGCGCCTGCTCGAAAGCATGCTTGCGCTGTCGCCTTCGAAGCCGCGTTGGCCAGACCAAGATCGCTCCTTCCCGGAATGCACCGCATCCCACGTTTTTTGCGATCCTGATGTCGTTCGCTTATTCGGGCCTTGCGTGCCCCGCGACGGGGCGTCGAAGACAAGCCGCAACTATCGCCGCTTGTCCCGGCCCTCCAGGAGATCGGGCCGCTTCTCGCGCGTCACGCGGAGGGCCTCCTCGCGCCGCCACTTCGCGATCTTTGCATGATCGCCCGAAAGCAACACCTCTGGCGTCGGGCGTCCTTCCCACTCGCGCGGCTTGGTATACTGCGGATATTCGAGAAGACCGTCCTCGAAGCTCTCTTGCGCGAGGCTCTCCTCCGCGCCGAGCACGCCCGGCAAAAGCCGCACACAAGCATCGAGCACCACCATCGCCGCAAGCTCTCCGCCCGAGAGCACATAATCGCCGATCGAAACCTCAAGGATCTCACGTCCCGCGATCACCCGCTCGTCGATCCCTTCGAAACGCCCCGCAAGGATCATCGCGCCCGGCCCTTCGGCGAGACGCCGCGCGCGCGCCTGCGTCAACGGCTCACCCCTCGGCGACATGTAAAGCAGCGGCAGACCGGGATCGGCCGCACGCGCGTTGTCGATCGCTTGAGCCAGCACATCCGCGCGCATCACCATGCCCGCGCCGCCGCCCGCCGGCGTATCGTCGACGGCGCGATGACGGCCGATTCCGAACTCCCGGATCTGATGCAGCGAAAGCGACCACAGCCCGGCCTTCAGGGCCTGGCCGACCAGCGAAAGGCCGAGCGGCCCCGGAAACATCTCGGGAAAGAGTGTGAGCACCGAGGCGCGCCACGGCGGGCGGCCTCCGTCAGTAGGACGATGCATGGTCGGTCTCGGCCAGGAAAGGTCCCCAAGGAGGTGGGGCATCGATTTCCGGCCACACTACCAGAATTTAGCGGTTTCAGCGCAATGCCATTGAGATGACGGGCCTGCCCCTCAGAGGGACCGGAGCCCGTTCGTACAGGCGTGCAGCACATCTCCCACAAACGCAAAGAAGCCGCTGAGAAAGCGGTAAAGCGCACGCGCCAGCAGGCCGTCGCCCTGCTCGGCCAAAAAGCGAAAATGATCTTCGAGTTGGAACGTGAGCCTGGACATCGTGCAGCCTCCGTCAGGATCGATAATCCGCGCACGTGCAAATCTACACGCACGATATTTAATAGATCCTGAAGATAGATTCCGGCAGCCGCGCGACGACGCGAAGGCGATTGTCAGACGCCCTCGACCACGGTGATATCGAGCGTCCCGGCTCCCGCGCGCAGCGCCTTGGCCTCGGCATACTCCGGGCTCGTCGCATACCCCAGCGCGTGCTCGTAGCTCGGGAACTCCAGCACGACGTTCCGCTGCGTACCGTTGCCTTCGATGATCTCGCACTTCCCGCCGCGCACGATCGGCCGGCCTTCGAACTTGTCGAGCGCGATCTTGGATTTGGCCACGTACTCGGCCCACTTCTCCGCATCCGTCACGACGGCGTGCGCAATCAAGTATCCCTTCGCCATGGCTGTCTTCCCTGCCGATGTTTCTTTTTAATGAGGTCTCGTACCGCCCACGCCGCGCTTGGCGAGCGCCTCGCGGATATGATGGACGAAAGTCTGCGCCGCCGCCTTCGGATCGTCGGCCTGCGTAATCGGCCGCCCCACCACGATATGGTTGGCACCGGCCCAGATGGCGTGATCGGGCGTCATCACACGTTCCTGATCGTCGGTCGTGCTGCCCTGCAACCGGATGCCGGGCGTGACGATCAGGAAGTCCGGCCCCGTCACCGCACGAATTCCCGCCGCTTCCTGGCCCGATGCGATCACCCCGTCGCATCCTGCCTTGTAGGCAAGCTCCGCCCGCCGCAAGACCAGTTCGGCAGGCGTCGCCGTCGATCCCTGCTCCGTGAGATCCTCGGCCGTGAGATTGGTCATAACCGTCACAGCCAGCAACTTGAGACGGCTGTCGCTCCGGCCTGCAACGGCAGCCTTGAGCGTCTTCAGATCGTGCCCGTGAACGGTCAGGAAATCGACATCCAGCTCCGTCGCGTTGGACACGGCGCGTTCCACCGTGTTGCCGATGTCCAGAAGCTTCATATCGAGAAACACGCGCTTTCCCGCGCGCCTCAGATCGCGCGCGAGATCGAGCCCGCCCACAAACAAAAGCTCAAGCCCGACCTTGTAGAAGGAGACGGACTCGTCGAGCTCGGCCACGAGCCGGCGCGCCTCCTCGATGGTCGGGACGTCGAGCGCGACAATCAGTGAATCCGTTGCTGAGTGCTTGGTCATTCCGGGCTTCAGTGACATTGAACCGGCCCTAGCCATGCAGCAGTTGCGCCGCGCGCGCAAGTCTCCGGTCATCATCCCGAACGGGTGAGCCGCTCAATCATAAAAGCTGTAGTTGAGACCGATGCGCGCGATGCTGGCATTGATCGAGGCGGACGTGTCCAACGGGCTTCGCGTCGTACCTACCGGCGGAACGATCATGGCATGGGACGAGGTCTTCCCGAGATCGACGTAGAGATATTCCGCTTTCAATGACCACGACCCGTCGAGAGCAAGCTCAACGCCACCGCCGAGCGTGTAGCCGATCTTAGTGCTGGTATGGGAACTCGCACCCCGTGCACCTGCACGGCCTGCAACAACGAACTCGTCGTGGAAAGAATTCGACACCTTGACGTCAGCCACAGCAAGGCCGCCGGTGAGGTAAACGAGCAGGTTCGGCGATGCCAGCCACCCGAGGCGGCCACGAGCTGTAAACAGCCAATCCGCGGAGTAGGACGCGGAGACATTGTACGCGAGCGTAGGGAAATTAAGATACACACCATTGATCGCCCCCACATCGCCGCTGAGATCGAAAGCGCTGAAATCGACCTCGCCACCGACAACGAATTGATCGAAGCGGCGGTTCACGCCGAGTTGCGCGCCGCCCGCAAACGATTGCCCCTGCCCCGTCCCCGAGGCATCCCCTTCGACCAATGCGATGTTCACAAGATTTGAGAAATAGGATTGCGGTGACAAGGTCCCGGCATCTGATTCGATGTCGCCGCGGCTCCAGGCACCGCCCACAAAGGCGCCGATATAGACCCCGTTCCATTGTTCGGCCTGAGCAGGAACCGCGCCGGCGGTCGCCATGAGGATCAGTGCCGGGACAGCCATCAGTGCTGGCCGAACATGTGTCAGCGCCTGCCGAATCATTTTGCCTCCCGCTTTTGAGGCGAAGAGTACCAGTCCGACAACGGAACTCAAAGGCGGGGGCGGCGCTCACTGATTGAGACGCCTACAAACAGTCAGTGAAAGTCTTCCGTCACCCGTGCAGCACATGCGCAGCGCGCGCCAGTTTCTGGATGAGTCGCTTGAAGTTCTCCTGGCTGTCCTTGTTCTTCAAGTGGCCGTTGCCCTCGAAAGCATCCGCCGCACGCGAGACCGCGAACTGATCCGGCAGCACCAGCGCGCTCAAGCCCAGCTCCAGCACCGTACGCACGGCGTTGAGCCCGCGAAGCCCACCCATGCCGCCAGGCGATACCGAGCCCAGCGCGAACACACGCGTCTTGAAAACGGCGAGAGGCTCCTCGCCCTCGATCCGCACGCGGCTCACCCAATCGAGCGTATTCTTCAGTAGCGGCGTGATGGAGGCGTTGTACTCAGGCGCCGCAATGAAGATGCCCGTGTGCACCTTCATCAGCGCTTCGAGCTTCCGCGCGTTCTCCGGCACGCCTTCCAGCGCTTCCAGATCGCCGTCGTAGAGCGGCAGCGGATAGTCGCCGAGATCGGCAAACGTCGCGGCGAGCCCGTTGGCTTCGGCGATCTCGACGCCGAGCTGCGCGAGCCGTTTGTTGTAGGATGCGTCCCTCGCGCTGCCCGCGAAGAAAAGAAGCTTGGTCGACGACAGGCTCATAAACCCTCCGTGAGCACGTTACGACGAGACGAGAGGATCAGCCGCCCTTGCCTTCGAAGAAATCTTTGACGCGCGCGAAGAAACCCGCGCTTTCGGGGCTGGTGTCCTTGTGGCTCTCGGCCTCGAACTCTTCGAGCAGATCGCGCTGCCGCCGCGTGAGGTTCTTCGGCGTCTCGACATCCACCTGAATGTACATGTCGCCCACCTGCTTCGAGCGCAGCACCGGCATACCCTTGCCCTTGAGCCGGAACTGCTTGCCGCTCGACGTTCCTTCCGGGATGCGCACGCGGCTCGCCGTCCCGTCGAGCGTCGGCACCTCGATCTGGCCCCCGAGTGCCGCCGTCGTCATAGCGATCGGCACGCGGCAGAAAATGTCGGCGCCATCCCGCTGAAAGAACGAGTGCGGCTTGAGCGAGAGAAAGATGTAAAGGTCGCCCGGCGGCCCGCCGCGCACGCCCGCTTCACCGTCGCCGACGAGACGCACTTTCGTGCCATCCTCGACGCCCGCCGGGATGTTGACCTGAAGCGTCCGCTCGCGCATGACGCGCCCCGCACCCGAGCATGCCGGACACGGGTCGTCGATCACCTCGCCGCGCCCGATACACGTCGGACACGTCCGCTCGATGGTGAAAAAGCCCTGGCTCGCGCGCACCTTGCCCATGCCGCCGCACGTCGGGCACGGCACCGGCTTCGTCCCGGCCTTGGCGCCTGTGCCGGAGCAGACATCGCATGCGACGCTTGTCGGCACGCGGATCTCGGCGGCCTTGCCGTCGAACGCCTCTTCCAGCGTGATTTCCATGTTGTAGCGAAGATCGGCCCCCCGCTCGCGAGACGCCCCGCGGCGCTGTCCGCCGCCGCCGCGCCGTCCGCCCATGAACTCGCCGAAAAGATCGTCGAAAATATCCGACATGGAGGACGCGAAGTCGGGCCCGAATCCACCTTGCCCACGCGCCCCGCCCTGTTCGAAAGCCGCATGACCGAACCGATCGTAAGCAGCCCGCTTCTGCGGATCCTTGAGCGCTTCGTAGGCCTCGTTGAGATCCTTGAAGCTCTGCTCGGCGTCTTGGTCGCCCGGATTGCGGTCGGGGTGGCATTCCTTGGCCAGCTTGCGGAACGCGGACTTGAGATCCTGCTCACTCGCCGTGCGGGGAACACCGAGGATGTCGTAATAGTCGCGTTTGGCCATGGGACGGCATTCTATCGGGCAGAGCGCGGCGGGAAGCAAGACCTATGGCTGAGCGATTGGCGCATCCATCGCGCTCTGTCGGCCCGCCTGCCCCCTTGGCTCATGCAAAATGGGCTCATATGAAAAAGGCCCTCCTCCCGCCGAGCCACGACATTGAGAGCGCGGCAAGCGGAAGGAGAAGCCTGGAGAAAACGGGCCGTTAGGCCTGCTTCTTGTCGTCCTTGACCTCTTCGAAATCGGCGTCGACGACGTTGTCGTCGCTGCCCTTCGAAGAGCTGTCGTCGTCCGAGGATGCGTCGCCGTCACCGCCCTTCGCGGCGTAGATGGCTTCGCCGATCTTCATCGCGACCTGCGCAAGCGCGGTGGTCATGGACTTGATCTCCTCGGCGTCGTCCTTCGCGAGTGCAGCCTTCACGGCCTCGATGGCCTTTTCGACATCGGCCTTCACGGCTGCGACGGCCGCATTCGCCTCGTTCTCCTGAAGCTGCTTCTCGGTCGTATGGACAAGCGCTTCGGCCTGGTTCTTGGCCTCCACAAGCTCACGCTTCTTCTTGTCGTCGGCCGCGTGCTCCTCGGCTTCCTTCACCATGCGTTCGATGTCGGAGTCGGAGAGACCGCCCGAAGCCTGGATGCGGATCGACTGCTCCTTGCTGGTCGCCTTGTCCTTCGCCGACACATGCACGATGCCGTTCGCGTCGATGTCGAACGTGACCTCGACCTGCGGCACGCCGCGCGGAGCCGGCGGAATGCCGACGAGATCGAATTGGCCGAGCAGCTTGTTGTCCGCCGCCATCTCGCGCTCGCCCTGGCTCACGCGGATGGTCACCGCGTTCTGCCCGTCTTCGGCGGTCGAGAACACCTGGCTCTTCTTCGTCGGAATGGTCGTATTGCGGTCGATCAGGCGCGTGAACACACCACCCAGCGTCTCGATGCCGAGCGACAGCGGCGTCACGTCGAGCAGGAGAACGTCCTTCACTTCGCCCTTCAGCACGCCACCCTGGATCGCAGCGCCGATGGCGACGACTTCGTCCGGGTTCACGCCCTTGTGGGGCTCCTTGCCGAAGATCTCCTTCACGACCTGCTGCACCTTGGGCATGCGCGTCATGCCGCCGACGAGAACGACTTCGTCGATCTCGGCAGCCTTGAGGCCGGCGTCCTTGATCGCCTGCTCGCACGGACCGCGAGTCCGCATGATCAGATCGTCCACGAGGCTCTCCAGCTTGGCGCGCGTGAGCTTCATCGTGAGATGCTTCGGGCCCGTCTGGTCGGCCGTGATGAACGGCAGGTTGATCTCGGTCTGCTGCGAGCTCGACAGTTCGATCTTCGCCTTCTCGGCGCCTTCCTTGAGGCGCTGCAGCGCGAGCTTGTCGTTCCGAAGATCGATGCCCTGCTCCTTCTTGAACTCGTCGGCCAGATAGCTGACGAGCTTCATGTCGAAGTCTTCACCGCCGAGGAACGTGTCGCCGTTCGTGCTCTTCACCTCGAACACGCCGTCGCCGATCTCAAGAATGGAGATATCGAACGTGCCGCCGCCGAGGTCGTACACGGCAATCGTCTTGGCGCCGCTCTTCTTGTCGAGACCGTAGGCAAGCGCTGCCGCCGTCGGCTCGTTGATGATGCGCAGCACTTCGAGACCGGCGATCTTACCGGCATCCTTGGTGGCCTGACGCTGTGCGTCGTTGAAATAGGCAGGCACCGTGATCACGGCCTGCGTCACGGTCTCGCCGAGCTTCGCTTCGGCGGCTTCCTTCATCTTCTGCAGAATGAACGCCGAGACCTGCTGCGGCGAATACTGCTTTCCGCTCGCTTCCACCCAGGCATCGCCCGTCGGGCCCTGCACGATCGTGTAGGGAACGAGACCCTTGTCCTTCTCGACCAGCGCATCGTCGTAGCGGCGTCCGATCAGACGCTTGATCGCAAACAGCGTGTTGGTGGGGTTGGTCACGGCCTGGCGCTTGGCGGGCAGGCCGACGAGACGCTCGCCATCGTCCGCAAAGGCGACGATGGACGGCGTCGTGTTCATGCCTTCGGCATTCTCAAGAACCCGGGGCTTCCCCCCGTCCATCACGGCAACGCACGAGTTGGTTGTGCCGAGATCGATACCGATGACTTTAGCCATGTCTCCGTAATTCCTCTTCGTTGCGGCAGACCGTCCGGACCCAAGAAAGGCCGGCGTCCAGATTGTCCGTAAACCCCTCAAGCGGGGGCAATGGATACGGTCCCCAATGGAGAACAATTGATGATGGGCGGTTATATAGGGTGGTCTTTTCCGCGCGCAACGGGCGCGGATCACCGCCGCGTGATCAATTTATGGGGTCCTTGCTTTAACACTTCTCACGCGGGCTGGCGCAAGCCCTTTGTGCTCGCCCCGCGCCCGCAAAACACTGGCTATACTGTCTCTTTACTACCGATAAGTAAGGGCCACGCAGCCTGAGGCAGATGACCGCCCAGGCCGCGCGCGAGAACCCGGCCCGCCGGACCGGGACGGAAAACCCCGCTTACATCGCGTTATCGTTGCCAGGCGGCGGCTGAGAACCAGCGCCGTCCCCTGCATCCGATTGCGGATCCGGATCCGCGGCGCCACCCGGTTCCGCAGCCGGTGCCGGCTTCGGCCCGCCCTTGGCCACAACCACCATCGCCGGGCGCAGCACGCGATCGTCGATCACATAGCCCGCCTGATAGACCTCCACGATGGTTCCAGGCGCCACATCGGCGTTGTGCGCCTCCATCATCGCCTGATGCAGATGGGGATTGAAGGCCTCGCCCTTGGGCACGATCCGCCGCACCCCGTTCTTCTCCAGCGCGTTGAGAAACTCGCGCTCGGTCATCGTAACGCCCTCAAGAAGCCCTTTCAGCACCGGGTCCTGGTCGGCCGCATCCGCCGGCACCGCCTGCTTGGCCCGCTCGAAATTGTCGGCAACCCCCGCCACATCGCGCGCAAACTTGCTGATGGCGTACTTCGCGGTCTCCTCGCGCTCGCGCTCGGCCCGCTTCCTCATGTTATCCATCTCGGCATGCGCCCTCAGCAGCCGGTCGGTAAGGTCGGCGATCTGCCCCTGCAGCGTATCGACCTCGGCCGCCAGGCGCTCCGCCTCCAGAACCGGATCGGACGGAGGCGCCGAGGAAGTTGCATCGGCTCCGCCCGTCGTGCCCGGCGCATTCGGTTTCATCGTCTCGTCAGACATGAGATCTCCAGATCGAAGCGAAAATCTTGAAAGCGCCCAAACGGACCGGCGTTCGGACCGGCTGGCACCGCGTGCCCGAGGCGTGCGGCGCGGGGGCGCAGGATACAAGCGCCCGATATCAGCCGCAGAGGCGGAAAAATCAAGTCAGCACGCGGCTGACGAGCCGCGCCGTGTAGTCGACCATCGGAATGATGCGGGCATAGTTGAGCCGCGTCGGCCCGATCACGCCGAGCACGCCGACCACTTTCCGCTCCTCGTCGTGAAACGGCGCGACGATCAGCGACGAACCCGACAGCGAGAACAGCTTATTCTCAGAACCGATGAAAATCCGAACCCCCTCACCCTGCTCCGCGAGACCCAGGATTTGCACCAGATCCCGCTTGCTTTCGAGGTCGTCGAAAAGCTGGCGGATGCGTTCCAAATCCTCGATCGCGGTCAGGTCCTTCAAAAGGTTCGCCTGCCCCCGCACGATCAGGCTCTTCCTGTCGTCGAGCGAGCCCGACCATTCGGCGAGCCCCGCCTTGATCACCTTCTGCGTCAGTTTGTCGAGTTCGGCTTTCGCTTGTCCGAGCTCCACCTCCACCGCCTGCCGCGCCTCGGCGATGGTGAGCCCACGGATATGCGCGTTGAGATAATTCGCCGCTTCCGTCAGCGCGGACGGCGGCAGGCCCGCGGGCAACCCGATCAGACGGTTTTCGACGTTCTGATCCTCGTCGACGAGCACGACGAGCGCCTTTGTCGGCTCCAGCGGCACGAAATCGATGTGCTTCAAGCGCGCCGTCTGCTTCTCGGCCAGCACCACGCCCGCACAATGCGAAAGCCCGGAGATCATCTCACCCGCTTCCGTCAGCACCTGATCGAGCGACTTGGTGCGCCGGACAGCGATCTGCGCCTCGATCTTGCGCCGCTCCTCCGTGCTGAGGTCTCCGACCTCCAGCAAACCGTCGACGAACATGCGAAGCCCCGACTGCGTCGGCAGCCGCCCGGCCGAGGTATGCGGCGCGAAGATGAGCCCCGCGTGCTCAAGGTCGCTCATCACGTTGCGGATCGACGCGGGCGACAGCGCCATCGGCAACACGCGCGACAGGTTGCGCGAGCCGACGGGTTCGCCCGTGGCCAGATAGCTGTCCACGATCTGCCGCAGAATTTCGCGCGAACGCTCGGAAAGTTTTTTGATTTCGGACTGAGGTTCTGACATCGGGATCTCATGTCGCGAACGGCATGCGGCCGCTCGGGACCCTGAAATAATGGCAGCAAGCCCGTTCAATGCAAGACCCCGGCCGTAATCCACACCCAGCGCAAAGCCGTTGCGGAGGCGTCGAGCCAGGGTCCGTCCGCACCCGCCGATTGAGGTTGATCCCAGTGGGGCCCTCCCTTAGGGTCGCGCGCACACCGAAATAGCGGGATGGAAGGGACAGGGCGACGGCCTTCCCTATGCCGATCTCCCGAGCATTCCGAGAAAGCCGAAACCACATGCGCCCTTCCAAACGCCAGCCTGGCGAACTTCGCCGCGTCTCCTTCGAACGCGCGGTCTCCATGCACGCCGAGGGCTCCTGCCTGATCAAGTTCGGCAACACCCACGTACTCTGCACCGCAAGCCTTGAAGAGCGCATTCCCCCGTGGCTCAAGGGCCAGGGCCGCGGCTGGGTCACGGCCGAATACGGCATGCTCCCCCGCGCCACCACCGACCGCACCCGCCGCGAGGCATCCGTCGGCCACCAGTCGGGCCGCACCCAGGAAATCCAGCGCCTCATCGGCCGCGCACTCCGCGCCGTGGTCGATCTCCCCAAGCTCGGCGAACGCCAGATCTCCATCGACTGCGACGTGATCCAGGCCGACGGCGGCACCCGCACCGCCGCGATCACCGGCGCGTGGGTGGCGCTCCACGACTGCATCCAGTGGATGAAGCTCCGCGACATGGTGAAGGACGGCGTTCTGCGAGACCACGTGGCCGCCATTTCCTGCGGCCTTTACAACGGCACGCCCGTCCTCGATCTCGACTACCTGGAAGATTCGAACGCGGATGCGGATTCCAATTTCGTCATGACCGGCGCCGGCGGCATCGTCGAAGTCCAGGGTACCGCCGAAACCACGGCCTTCAGCCAGGAAAGCTTCGACGCTCTGATGGCACTCGCCCGCAAGGGCATCGCCGAACTGGTCGAGCTGCAGAAACTAACGGTCGCGTGATCGGTTGAGGTCTTGAGCCCTCGATGCCATAGACCGAAACCATGACAAAGCCTGCCATCCTCGAAGCGGTAATCTACGCGCGCGACCTTCCCGCCGCGGAAGCCTTTTACACGCGCCTGCTTGGAGTTGCACCGCACGCAAAGGTCGACGGCCGCCACATCTTCTACAAGCTCGCGCATCACATGCTTTTGATCTTTAATCCCGAGGCAACCCGCACTCCCCCGGACGGTCCCCTTCCCGTGCCGCCTCACGGCGCCAGAGGCCAGGGACACGTCTGCTTTGCAGCCAACGCGGACGAAATCGAAGCGTGGCGCCAGCGCCTCTCCGCCATGAGCGTCGCAATCGAATCCGACTTCGAGTGGCCCCAGGGCGGCCGTTCCATCTATTTCCGCGATCCCGCCGGCAATTCCGTAGAATTCGCCGAGCCGCGCATCTGGGGTTTTGACGCATGACCACGCTGACGTTCGGCACACGCCTCGTTGTCGCGAGCCACAACCCCGGCAAGGTCTGGGAGATCAAGGAACTGATCGCCCCCTTCGGTCTCGACGCGGTTTCCGCCGGAGATCTCGGCCTTGCGGAGCCGGAGGAAACCGAAACGACCTTCGAAGGCAACGCCACCCTCAAAGCCGTCGCCGCCGCAAAAGCGTCGGGGCTTCCCTCGCTCGCAGACGATTCCGGCATCGAGGTCCACGCGCTCGACGGCGCGCCCGGCGTCTATTCGGCCGACTGGGCCATGCCCGGCAAGGACTTCGGCCGCGCCATGCAACGGGTCCACGACGAACTCGCGGAACGCGGCGCCTGGTCCGGCCCCGCCCCCACGGCGAACTTCATTTCCGTGCTCTGCCTCGCGTGGCCTACGGGCGAAACGCGCCTCTTCCGCGGCCGCGTGGACGGCACGCTCGTCTGGCCACCCCGCGGCGGAAACGGCTTCGGCTTCGACCCCATGTTCGTGCCCGAAGGCGCAACCGAAACCTTCGGCGAAATGGAACCCGCGGGCAAATACGCCATCTCCCATCGCACCCGCGCTTTCGCCGCCTTCAAGCGCGACTGCCTCGAAGGCATCGCAGCCGAACCTGCACGTCCGAAATCCGGCCGCGACCTCGAAGGCCTCGAAGCCGCCGCCCGCAATCTCTCGACGCAAGCCGAACTGGCCCGCTTCATCGCCTCCTTGCGCGACGACCTCGCAACCAACGGCGCCGACTGGCCGGTGCGCGACTTGACAAGCTTCCTGGGTGCTCTCCAACAGGCTGCGGAAAAGGTCGACACGCCCGATGCCGAACCCCGCTGGCGCACGCTCGCCCGCGCGCTCCTCGCCGCCAGCCGATGACGCCGCCGATCCAAGCCACAGCAACCGACGACGGCACGCCCGGCTTCGGCGTCTACATCCACTGGCCGTTCTGCGCGCAGAAATGCCCCTACTGCGATTTCAACAGTCACGTCCGCTTCGGCGGCTGGGACGAGCCGCGCTTCCTCGCCGCCTACAAACGCGAACTCGACCACGTCGCAAACCTGATCGCGCACGGTGGCCCTCGCTCCTCTTCCCCTCCCCCCTTGTGGGGGAGGCCGGGAGGGGGGGATTCCAGAACGGCTGCTGTCGGGCTTCCCCCACCCCTAACCCCTCCCCAAGTCCATGCGGAGCATGGCTCCGCCATGACATGGGAGGGGAAGGCGCATCGCCCCCCACCGTCACCTCGATCTTTTTCGGCGGTGGCACGCCGTCTCTCATGCAGCCTGCAACCGTCGCCGCAATCCTCGATCACATCGCAAGCCTCTGGCCCGTGTCGCCGGGCGCCGAAATCACGCTCGAAGCCAACCCGGGCAGCGTCGAAGCCGGCCGCTTCGCGGGCTATCGCACGGCAGGCGTCAACCGCGTCTCCATCGGCGTGCAGTCGCTCCGCGACGAGGATCTCAAACGCCTCGGCCGCATCCATTCGGTGGAAGAGGCGAAGGCTGCCGTTGCGCTCGCCCACAAGACATTCGACCGCGTTTCCTTCGATCTCATCTACGCCCGCCCGCACCAAACACCCGCCGATTGGCGCGCGGAACTTACCGAAGCGCTCGCGCTGGCCGGCCGCCATCTCTCGCTCTACCAGCTCACCATCGAGCCAGAGACGCCCTTCGCAGCCCTCTATGCGAAAGGCCGCCTCGCAATTCCCGCCGCCGAAGCCGCTCACGATCTCTACGAAGTGACGCAGGATCTCACCGCCGCTGCCGGCCTGCCCCAATACGAGATCTCGAACCACGCCGCGCCCGGCGAGCAAAGCCGCCACAACCTCACCTACTGGCGCTATGGCACCTACGCAGGCATCGGCCCCGGCGCCCACGGCCGCTTGCAAACACCTGCGGCACTCCTCGCCACCGAAACCGAACGCAACCCCGAAGCATGGCTCGCGAACGTCGAAGAAACCGGCCACGGCATCGCGGCTACAGAAGCGATCCCCTCTTCCGCCCAAGCCGACGAACTGCTGCTGATGGGTCTGCGCCTTGCGGAAGGCGTAGATCTCGACCGCCTCGCCCGCATCAGCGGCCTCGCACCCAGCGCGGCCCGCCTCCGGAAACTCTCCGACCAGGGGCTGATCGAGCAGATCTCTCCCGCCACTGCACCCGCTTCCGAACCCGGCTTCGACGAAATCCGCGCCTGCCTCGGCCCGGGCCTCACCCCAGCCGGCCAAGAAAAAGCGCCCCGCCTTGGCCGCATCCGCGCCACCGGCGAAGGCCGCTTTATCCTGAACCACCTCGTCCTCGAACTCACATCGGGACTGGAAACCGCGCTTCAACACCAATAAAAAACACCGCCCTCGCTGCGTCCTGCCTGCAATAGACAAGTGGACCGCCGCCCACTAAGCACGCCGGAAACCTCTCCACGGAGCACGACGGATCATGATTAGGCGGCTCTACGACTGGACGATGGATCTCGCCCGCCACGGCCGCGCGAAGCACGCGCTGTTCTGGATCTCGTTCATCGAAAGCTCGTTCTTCCCGATCCCGCCCGACGTGATGCTGATCCCGATGGTGATCGCAGAGCGCGCGAAAGCGATGCTCTACGCCTCCATCGCAACCGTCGGCTCCGTGCTCGGCGGCATCGCCGGCTACATCATCGGCTATTTCCTGTTCGAGCAGATCGGCCTGCCGATCCTCGAACTCTACGGCAAGGCCGACAAGGTCGCGGAATTCTCCACGTGGTTCAATGAATGGAGCATCTGGATCTTGATCGTCCTGGGCGGCCTCACGCCCTTCCCCTACAAGGTGCTCACGATCACGGCAGGCGTAACGGCTATGCCGATCCTCCCGTTCATGCTCGCCAGCATCGTAGCGCGCGCCTCGCGCTTCTTTCTCGTCGCGGGCCTGCTCTACTATTTCGGCCCGCCGATCCGCGAATTCATCGAACGCCGCCTCACGCTGGTGACGACCGTGTTCGTCGTGCTTCTGGTCGGCGGCTTTGTCGCCGTCAAGTATGTGGTCTAAGCTCCTGGCGTACCGAGGATCTTGAGTATGTTAATGTCTGAAATCCCCGAAAAAAGCGCCGCCTACCGCACCGGCGGCCTGACGCTGTTTTTCGCGACCGGCATCATTCTCGTCGCGCTCGCCTTCGAACACCTCGGCGGCTACACGCCCTGCCCGCTCTGCCTGATGCAGCGCTACGCCTACTATGCAGCCATTCCGCTGCTGTTCGTCGCCATGGCGTTGACATCCGAGATGCCGCGCCTCGCGGCCTTCCTCTACGTCGTCGTCGCGCTCGCCTTCCTCGGCAACGCTGGCCTCGGCGTCTATCACGCGGGCGCTGAATGGAAATTCTGGCCGGGCCCTACGACGTGCGGTGCAGCCCAGTCGCTCCCCACCTCCGCATCCGACCTGCTGTCGAGCCTCGCGGAAAGCCGCGTCGTCCGTTGCGACGAAGCCCCGTGGACGTTCGCGGGGCTATCCTTTGCGGGCTGGAACGTCGTCGCCTCGCTCGCAGCGTTCACCGGCGCGCTCAAAGCTGCCTTTCTTTCAGCATCTGTGCGCGACTGAAACGGCCGTTGATTCAAGCGCTTGAAATTATCAACAAGCGCGCGCCGCAAACCAAAAATCCAGACGCGTGAGCCGCTTGCGAACTTCGCATGTGGCCGCGACGTAGCATGTCAAGATGATTTCCACCGCAAGTCATTTTTGCGCCCTGCCGTGGCCACAGTGTCACGGTCATATGAGTCCATACGCGGAACGCAAATGGAACAGCGTGAGTGTCAGCGGACCGCGGAGGGAGGGAAATGTGGACGTGCGGGAAGCTCTGGGAGGGTGTCCCGTTCGAAACTGCCGAAACGCTCTTTGTGTCGGAGAAAGGGGCAAGTGTTGTGTCCGCCCACGATCGACGGAAGCAGATGGCATCGGTGTTTTCCACAACAGACAGACCATCTCCCTGGAACCGAATGCGTAAGCGTTGCGTCAGTTGCGTACCGAGTAGCGGTGTTGCGTTGAGTAAGCGTGAGTTGAGTACCCCAGTCTTGCGTACCCCAGTTTTGCG
The DNA here is from genome assembly GCF_000503895.1 of Hyphomicrobium nitrativorans NL23. Taxonomy (NCBI): domain Bacteria; kingdom Pseudomonadati; phylum Pseudomonadota; class Alphaproteobacteria; order Hyphomicrobiales; family Hyphomicrobiaceae; genus Hyphomicrobium; species Hyphomicrobium nitrativorans. Next base: position 808,709 of record NC_022997.1, on the reverse strand, counting down.
TACCCCAGTTTTGCGTACCGAAGTTCCGCGTAGCGTTGCGTTGGCGTACCCCCAAAAGTCCCCCAAAGACACGCTGAAACGCGTGTTCGAAAGAATGAAGCGAACCGCTCGGACACAAAAGTCCATGCGTTTGTCTGAGCGGTTCGCACCCCGGAATTCTTCAGTTCAGCGTCTCCGGCAGGAAGGATCCAGCGTCTCGCTCAATTGAGCGACGGATCCCGCATGTTCCGGTCGTCGCGTAAGAGTGAGTGAAGTCGATGCGTTTGGAAGAAAGTCACTGGCGTTCGCTGCAGGATGTTGTTGGCGTCGTCCTGGCAGCCACGAAAGACGGGTCTCGCGGCGGAGCGACAAACCCCATCGCGGAGAAATCGCCGCAACAGGCAGGAAACCGGCCGATTTCCTACACGAAGCAATAGTCGGCCAAGGAATTCGGAGGCTCTCGAAAAGCCTCCAACGAGTAGGCAAGCATACCGGGCACCTGACGATCAGTCCCAGTTGGTGTCACATGGACCGGTATATGCGTAGTGGCACTGAAGCGAACCGGTGTGCTTGCCCCCCAACGTTTGAGTCACAGTAAATTGAGGAGCGACCCAATGGTTCCCGAGCACGTCAATCCGATTGAATGGCATCAGGCCGTCGGCATTGCGCGCCAGTCCTGCGCTCGCTTTTTCCGCGACGGCGGAACGGCCCGCGACGCAATGCGCGCATTCGGCGCCGAAACCGGCACAGCGGACACGAAGAACGCAGCCGATTGGGGGAAAGCCGTCGAGGCGATCGCGCTCGTCCTCTGCGCAAAGCCGGAAAAGCGCGCCGCCTGAGCCGCGCGCTGCTTGACGCTTATCAGCTTGGACCTTCCAATTCAGGCCCCGGCAACGGGGCCTTTTTTTGCGCGCGGAACAGATCTGCAAACCGGGCCGGAGTCAATCATGGCCGCGCAAACGCGCCCTACGGCTCCAGTTCGGTGTCCCAGTAGAGATAGTCGAGCCAACTATCGTGCAGATAGTTCGGCGGGAACAGCCGCCCGTTCCTGTGAAGCTCGAACACCGTCGGCCGATACGGCATCTGGTGCGGCCGCATCTCGATATCCCACGGCATCTCCGCACCCTTCCTGAGGTTGCAGGGCGCGCATGCGGTCACGACATTGTCCCAGCGGGTCAACCCGCCGCGCGAGCGCGGAATGAGATGATCGAACGTCAGGTCGTCCTTGATGCCGCAATACTGGCAACTGAAGCGATCGCGCAGGAAAACGTTGAACCGCGTAAAAGCGGGATACAGCGCCGGTTTGACGTAAGTTTTGAGAGAAACGACGGAGGGAAGCTGCATCTCGAAGCTCGTCGAGCGAACTGTCCGCTCATACTCCGAGACGATGTTGACGCGATCCAAAAAGACGGCCTTCACCGACTCCTGCCAGCTCCAGAGCGACAACGGGTAGTAGCTCAGGGGCCGGAAGTCGGCGTTGAGAACCAGTGCCGGAAACGAGTCCGGCTTGGCAGCATGAGCGTTCACGAGGCTGCTTCCAATCGGTTCGCGTCGAATCGAAGGGAACCCTCCGATATCGGGTGCGGATACTAGCGACGCATGACAGCTCTGTGAAGAACCCCTGTCTAATGGGAACTTTCCGCGTCGTATCAGTCGGATGACCCAATTTATACGCGTCGACGGCGCGTTCGGATCGCACGCCTACCGCGAAACGCGCTGGTGTGCGTAGAACGCCCAGAGAAGATGCGCCGCCACGCCTCGCCATGGCCGCCACCGCTCGGCAAGCGCCAACAATTCGCGCGAACTGGGTCGCGTTTCGAACGCGAATGCGCGTTGGGCCGCAATCTGCAGCGCGAGATCACCCGACGCGAAGCCGTCCGGCCGACCAAGACAAAACAACAGGTAGATATCCGCCGTCCATGGACCGATGCCGCTCACGCCCACGAGCGCGTCGAAAAGCTCCGTATCGGCCATATCCTGATCGAGCACGAGCGCGCCGCTTTGAATGGCGCTCGCAGCCGCCCGCAACGTTCGCATCTTTCCTTGCGACAACCCGGCAGCCCGCAATGTCGCATCGTCCTGCGCGAGCAGCGTCTCGGCATCGAACGGATCGACGGCGCGCACTGTGCGCGCCCAGATCGCAGCCGCACTCGCAATGGAAAGCTGCTGCCCGACGACGATCCGCGCAAGGCCCTCGAACCCTGCCGGATGGCGCCGCAGCAAAGGGTCGCCGATCGTGTCATGCACGCGCCGCATCACCGGACACAGACGCCGCAACGCCAACGCTCCGGCGCGGATGTCGCGCGCGCTCTCCAACGTCGCGCTGACGCGGACCCTCCGTGCCTCCCGTATCTTCCTCGCCATGAGATCGACGCTCCCCGCTTTTCGCAGACGCTCTCTCAAAGTAGGCTTCGTCCATGAAATTGGAAACATACACGCGCCGCTGGCGGCCCGCAGAGCTGCCGCGGCGGCCGGACGGCGACGATCGTTCGAACGGCGAAGCGCGTCCCGTATTCCGCTTCGCTCCGAGCCCGAACGGCCCGCTCCACCTCGGCCACGCACTCTCGGCGTTTCTCAACTTCGACATGGCGCAAAGCTTCGGCGGCCGCTTTCTCCTTCGCATCGAGGACATCGACCTCGCCCGCACGCGCGAAGAGCACGTCACCGGCATCTTCGACGACCTCGCCTGGCTCGGCCTGAGCTGGGAAGAGCCCGTGCTGCGCCAGAGCGAGCATTTCGCGACCTACCAGGCCGCCGCCCACACGCTTCTCAAGTTGGGCCTGCTCTATCCCTGTTTCGCAACGCGCGCCGAAATCGCCGAAGCCTCGAAGCGTGCACCGGGCGCACGCGATCCGGACGGCGCACCGCTCTATCCCGGCCTGCACAAACGCCTCGCGAAGGAGGAAGTTGCAGAGCGCATGAGGCGCAATGAACCGTTCGCGTTGCGCCTCGACATGGACCAGGCCCTCGACGTGCTCGCACTCAGGACGAACGCGCGACGCGTGACGTTCTGCGAACTCGCCGCCGACGGAACCGGCGAAGAGATCGAGGCAGACCCCGCCGTGTGGGGAGATGCGATTATCGTGCGCAAAGATACCCCGACGAGCTACCACCTCGCCTGCGTGGTCGACGACGCGCGCCAAGGCATCACCCACGTAGTGCGCGGCCGGGATCTTTACGCCGCGACCGGATTGCACCGCCTTCTGCAAGTCCTCCTCGGCATTCGCCGGCCGGTCTATCATCACCACCGCCTGCTGACCGGCCCCGACGGACGCAAGCTCGCCAAAAGCGCCGGCGCACGCCCCCTGGCCGAGTTTCGGGACGAGGGCGTCGAGCCGGCGGAGGTGCGCGCACGTGTGGACCTTGGGCATCAACTGCCCACCATTCCGGCTAACGACCGTTCGTAAACCAATGTTTCCGATGGCCCGCCATCGGCTTATCGCCTACACTTCAACCGTGGATTTTCCCGATATCTGAGCCTGTTAGTGAGCTTGCTAGGTGAAAAAGCCGCGGAAGCCCAAACCGAAGGCCAAACGCCGTGCCCCAAGCCCGGCGATCGCTCCGCGGCGTACCCTCGCACCGGCACAGCGCGCGCGCCACGCAGGCCGCGCCCAGCGGCACACCTCGCTCGCGTCCATAGGCCGCCGCCACCTCTCAGCGATCCGATCCTCCGGGACCGCCTCAGCACGCCGCGGCTGGTCCGAACTCGCACGCCTCGCCCAGCGCATCTCGGCAGGCGAGCTCCGCTCGACGTTTGAAAACTCGCGCACGCCCCCACGCACAATCGCGCTTCCCTATTCGCGGGACGAACGCCAGGTTCTGCTGCTTCTGTTCCTGCCGATCCTCCTCGTGGCGTCGGCCCTCGTCGCCCATCAATCGATGCGCACGCTCTACGACTACGTCACGCTCGCCGCGATCGTTGGGCCAGATCGGGAAGTGGCATCCATCCGCCCCGGCATCGCGAAAACGGGCCTCCCCCCCGCAGCGGAGTTGCCGGAGCCCGCGGCACGTCCGGCGATCGCTCGCGAAACGGCGATGCCGGCAACGGCCGTGCGCCTGCTCGCCGGCACACCGGAAACGGAAGCTCCGAACCCCACCGCACCAACGGTCCCCGCCGTCGCCCAAGCGGGCTACGCCGACGCCCGCCAGGTGGCAACCCCGGCGGACTTGGCCCCGGTGCCTCGTAATTTGTCCTCGATTCCGGAAACCAAGGCTCCCGCAACGGCAGCGCTGCCGTCCGAACCGCCAACGACCGTGGCTTTTCTGAACCCAGCCCCCGTGGCCGGCCTGAGACAGCCCAGCGTCGTGCCCGCACCCATCGAAGCATTCGAGGCCGATGATAGCGGCCAGCCCATTCTGCCGGGCATCTGTACGGTTGCGGATGCGGAGCGAAACGCCCCTGTCATGACCGGCACGCTTCCCGTCAGCACCGCCGCGCCCGTCTCGCTCAGCCCCGAAGCCTTCGGGCTCCGCCTCGCCGAAGCGGCCGAAGCGCAGACCACGGTCTTCGTTGTCTACAACGACACCTATCGCAGCATCGCCTATCCCATGGGCGACGTGCACCACATGTTCGGCGTCTGCACCGACGTTGTCGTACGCGCCTACCGCGCGCTCGGGCTCGACCTGCAGGCGCTCGTCCACCAAACCCGCTCAGGCCGGGGCGACCGCAACATCGACCATCGCCGCACCGAGGTGCTGCGCCGCTTCTTCGCCGCCCACGGCGAAAGCCTCCCCGTCTCGCCCTTCGCCGAGGATTACAGACCCGGCGATATCGTGACCTATCACCGGCCGCAGAACAGAGGCTCGCGCTCGCACATCGCAATCGTATCCTCGGAAATTGCGCCTTCCGGCCGCCCGATGATCGTGCACAATCGGGGCTGGGGCCCGCAGCTCGAAGACGCGCTCTTCGTCGACCGGATCACCGGCCACTACCGCTACCGCGGGCCGATGCCCGTCCAGGAAGCGCGTGCACCGGAAAGAGCCGCACCCTCGATCTCGCCCGTAGCCGGCATCGCCGCGGCAGCCCTCCCGGTTTTTCTCCCCGCTCCCGGCAATTGAGCGAGAGCCTCCTTTTTTCTCCGCCTGCGAAGAAACGAATTGGGAGTCCCTGCAACTTGGCGGGCTCATAAACCGTAAACCACGTATTTCGGCGCGGACTCCTTGAAAAAGCATCGCCAAAACATAAAAAGACTAGCAACACGCTTGCCTAAGGCAGCGAATAAGCTCAGCTTTCATGGATGAGTAAAATGCCGAAAAGGGTCGGCATGCCGGTAGTGCGTACGCAACAGACTTTGAGATCGAATTCCAGCGCACGCGGAAAACCGAAAATGCCTAGCTTCCGGATGACCTCTTCCAACCCATTCTGGTTCGAGGATCTCGTTTTCCTCGTCATGGAGGAGAGCCGCCGCCTGCCGGAACGCGCTTCTGCCGCGTTCTCGCGCGCGCGCCGCACGGCTGAAGCAGGCGCCGCCGCCGTTGTGCGCATGAAGCCGCTCCTGGTGCGCGAGGCCGTGGCACCGGCCAAGGCCGTTCCCGTCGCAACCGTCCAGACACGCGTCGTCGCCCGCGTCGAAGCCGATCTGCTGGACGATCCGCTGTCCTGGGCGCTGGCCACAGAGCCGTTGGTGAGCGGCGCGAAAGGCGTCGAAAGAGCCGTGGAGCTGCACGAAAAGGCCCGCGAGCAGCTCGGCGCAATCACGTACGTCCTCGACCGGATGCGGGACGAGTTGAGCCCCGCGCTGAGCAAGGCTCCCGCCCGGACGGAGCAAAAGCCCGCGGACGGCGATGCCGCCGTCCGGCTCGACACCTCGATTGAAGCGCTTCTCGCCCTGTCGCGGAGAAACGCCGCAACACGCCCGAAGGACCGCCTTCTCACGGCAGCTTAAGTCCGGGAAAAGCGCCCTGAGCACCTCACCGCCCGTCGGGCGGCGGAACGGACTGCGCGGGATCGAGCACGTGCCCGCCGAAGGTCTGCAACTCCAGCACCGCAATCGCCCGCTCGGATAACCCGTCGGCGCGAAACCTCAGATGCCCGTCGATCCCCGTAAATCCGGCCGGCCGCGTCAGCGTCTCGGTCGTAAACCGCTGCCCAGGCTCGGCTGAAGACAGCGTGATCGCAATGCTCACGGCATCGTACGCCAGGCTCGAAAGCCGCGGCGGTGGCTGACCGAACGTCCGCGAGAACCGCTGCACATAATCGCGCCATCCGTGCGGATCGGGCCCGGGATACCAGCCACCGACGAAAGCCTGCGCACGCCCGGCGTTGGGATAATCCCAGCCACCCGTGCCGATGAACTGCACCGTATCGCCCCTGACACCCGAATAGGTGAGGATGGGATCGATCTGCGGCAGCACCTCCGCACCACCCGCGACCAGCAGCGTGTCGACAGGCGCGACCGTATCGGTGCTTTGCCGGAGCCCGTCGGCCAGCATCCTCACCGGCTCCAGCATCGCGTTGGCCGTCAACGGATAGCGTGTCACGGCCGCGACCGATCCCCCATGGCGCTGCGCCGCGCGATGCAGTGCAGGCTCGATCACCTGTCCATAGCCGTCATCCGGCAGCAGGGCCGCAAAGCGGCGTTTGCCGCGCGCCGCGGCATAGGCCACGATCCGCTCCACCTCCTGCTCCGGCAGAACGCTCATGAGGTAGACGCCCGGTCCCGCCGCGCGCCGATCGTTGGAGAACGAGAGCACCGGCACGTTGGCCTGCCGCGCGACCGGAGCAACCGCAACGGTCGCTTCCGCCGTCAGCGGCCCGACAAGGATTTCCGCGCCCTCGCCGATCGCGTCCGTCGCAGCCTGCGCCGCGCCCTGCGCGGTCCCCCCATCGTCCTTGACGATAAGTTGTACGAGCGGCGTATCGAGTTCGAAAAGCGCGAGTTCCCCGCCCTGTTTCATGCCACGCGCCGTCGCCGCCTGCGGGCCGAAGCCCGAGAGCGGCAGCAACATTCCGATGCGCACGGGTTTCCGTGGGCGTCCATTTCCGGCTGGCGCCGTGGGCGGTCCCGCACCGAGCCCTTCGGTGGAGCTGTCCGATCCGCCGAGATTGGTGGCGCAAGCCGCTAGCCACAGAGCGGCCGCGCCGACAAGGATGAGGCGCCACCACGTAAGCGCCCGCGCGGCTCGAACCGCGAGCCGGCCAGGAACTCCGCTGTCGGGCCGAATGGAGGGCGGCCGGCAAGAATCGGTCGTCACGCAGAAAACACCGTCGGCCTTATGGAGATCGCACGCGAGGTTACAGCCAAACCTGGCAATGAGGTTGGGAAGATTTCGTTACAGCTCGTGGACGGCAGGGTGAAGCGAATTGTGCCCCCCACCGAAATATGGCTTGGATCTTTCACGGCAAAAGGGTGAAAACGTGGTCGCGCAACAGTCGGCGAATGTCGCCCGGCGCTGGCACGGCGCACCGTTAACCAGCGCGCGTCAACCGGAGCGGATGACATGCCCGACGATACGCGGGAAACCGAAACGGCAGCCTCCTCGACGACGGCCAATCGCGTCGTATTCGAGGTCGACCGCCAGCTCGCTCAACCGCTCACGCCTGGCCTCTACCTCGTCGCAACCCCCATCGGGCACCTGGCCGACATCTCATTACGCGCCATTGCAACCCTCGCCCGCGCCGATGTCGTCTACTGCGAGGACACCCGCCACAGCCGCACGCTCCTCGCTCATTACGCGATCCGGGCAACCCTGCGCCCCTACCACGAGCACAACGCCGAGACAGAGCGCCCACGCATCGTGCGCGAACTCGCCGCCGGCCGCGCCGTGGCCCTGATCAGCGACGCAGGAACCCCGCTGATTTCCGACCCCGGTTTCAAGCTCGTTCGGGACGCGGCTGCGGCAGGGCACGCCGTGACGGCGGTGCCCGGCCCATCCGCCAGCCTCGCGGCGCTGACCGTCGCGGGCCTGCCGACCGACGCCTTCTTTTTTGCGGGCTTCCTACCGCCGAAAGAAGGCGCACGGAACAGCCGTATAGCCGAGCTGGCTGCCGTGCCGGGCACGCTCGTTTTCTTCGAAGCCCCCAACCGCGCCGCCGCAACCCTCGCAGACCTTAGGGATCGCCTGGGCGACCGCGAAGCCGTTCTCGCCCGCGAACTCACGAAACTGCATGAGGAAGTCCGCCGCGGCACGCTCGCCGAGCTTGCGGAAAAGGCGGAAAGCGACCCGCCCAAGGGCGAAGTCGTGATCGTCGTCGGCCCCCCAGCCGATGAGGAGGCGAGCGACGCCACCATTGCCGAACGCCTCGCCCCCGCGCTCGAAACCCTGAGCCTCCGTGACGCCACAAAAATGGTGGCCGACACGCTGAAGGTCCCCAAGGCGCGCGTCTACGACATCGCCCTCGACCTCAAACGCCGCCAATGACCATGCGGGCGCCGCGCCGACACTCCGACGGAGACGCGCGCGCCGCCCGGCGCAAGAGCGAACGGCAAGGCCACTCGCCCTGATGCTGCGCGGCTACCGCATCGTGAGCCGCCGCCAACGGACGCGGCTCGGAGAAATCGATCTCATCGCCATCCGCGGACGCCGCCTGGCCTTCGTCGAGGTCAAGCGCCGCCCGTCTCCAGAAGCTGCCGAAGCCGCCCTAACACCTTATCAGCGCGACAGAATTCGGCGCGCGGCCAGTCTCTGGCTCGCTCAGAACACGCGCTATCAATCGCACGACATCGGCTTCGATCTGGTGCTGATCGTCCCGCGCAAATGGCCCCGCTACCTCCGGGACGGCCTCTAGGCGCCCTCCCTTGCGCGCACCGCTACACGAATATGTGTGATTGCAAGGGCTTCCTGACTGGGCTCGGGATAATTATACGCTACGATGTAACATCGCAGCTTCGAAACGGGGCCTCACCCGACGTCTCTAGGGAGAAAACGCTGATGAAGAAACCGATCGTCGCCATTGCGGCATCTGCAGCCGCTCTCGCACTTGGCGCGAGCGTTGCCTTTGCTGCCAGTGTCGTGGCGGCAAAGAAATACGAGTTCGATGTCGAAAAGGGCACCGCCGAAGCAGAGCGCAAGGCCTTCTGGGACAAGTACGGCGGCTGGTGCGCGATCCAGGATTGGCACCCGGCGGTCGAGAAGTGCGAGGAGAGCAAAGAGGGTGACGACACGTTCCGCACACTCACGCTCAAGGGCGGCGGCACGATCAGGGAGCAGCTCATTGCGAGCAGCGCCACGATGTATCGTTATGCGATCCTCGAAAGTCCGCTTCCGGTGCAGAACTACTCCGCACAGTTTCAGGTCTTGCCGGAGGGCGACGATCTCGATGGCGTGAAACTGACCTGGAGCGCCACCTTCGACCCCGCCGAGGGCAAGGACGCCAAGGAAGCGCGCGACGTCATCAACGGCATCTTCGAGGCCGGCGTCGACGCCATCAAAGCCGAGCACGGCGGTTCGTCTGACGACGACGATTGAGCATTGGCGGGCTGTGGACACGGAAAACGGGGGCGCGAACCGGCAAGGATCGCGTCCCCGCTTTCATAAGAGAACGGAAAGATCAGTTGGCGGAAGCGGTCCTCGAAGCCTTGGAGCGGGCCGCAACGGCCCGGCGGCGCTCGACTTCGCCGCGCGAAACCTCGCCCGCGCCGATCAGGGCGTTGACGCAGCGGTTCGAAAGCTTGGGTCCGTTGGCCCGCATGCACGACCGGACGGCCGGGCTGCCGACGCCATGCTGGCTGCAATAGGAGTAGTAGTCCGAAGCGCAGGCGAGCTTGACGCCGAGGCTCACGGCATTCGCCTGCCCGGAGAAAGCGGCGCTGGCGGCGATCGCGGCAAGAACGGCGCGGACGGCCGTAGACTTGAAAACGGGGGCGATCAGGGTCGAGGGCGTCATGGCAACCTCCAAAAGATCTCGCGTTCCGCGATCTGTCATGACCCGAACGTACAAGACACGGCCCTATGCCGCTGTTACGCACGGAACGCTGCGGTAAAGTCCGCTGCGTGGTAAGCAAAAAGCCATCGACAGATCCGGCGCGCCGTTCCGCGCGACCGGGCATGACAAGGGGAGGAAGTCCATGAGCCGCCTATACGGACCCCAGCATCGGGAATTGCAGGACCATTTCGCAAGCCGCGCCATGGCCGACCGTATCGAAGCCATCGCCGTCAAGCCGGAGATCGACGACACAGCCCGCGCGTTCATCGAGAGCCGCGACATGTTTTTCCTCTCGACGGTCGATCACAACGGCCGCCCAACCGTCTCCTACAAGGGCGGAGACCCCGGCTTCGTCCGCGTGCTCGACGCCGGCACGATCGCCTTCCCGAGCTATGACGGCAACGGCATGCACTACTCCACCGGCAACATCACCGGCCACGCCGAGATCGGTTGTCTCTTCATCGATTTCGAAAAACCGTTCCGTCTCCGCCTTCAGGGCCGCGCGGAAGTGGTGAAAGACGGCGACCTGCTCGGCCTCTTCAACGAGGCGGAGCTGGCGGTGCGCGTCGCCGTCTCGGAGATCTGGATCAACTGCCCGCGCTACGTCCACCGCTACGAGAAGAAGACGGCCTCCCGATACGTCCCGCGCGCCGAGGTCGAAACGCCGCTCTGCGAATGGAAGCGCATCGACGGCCTCCAGGACATCCTGCGCCCGCACGAACTCGCCGCCGTCGAGAAGGCCGGCAACATCACCGAGGAGGAATGGATGGGCCGCGTCGCCTCGGGTGACGAGAACGCCTGAGTCCGCATGACTAAACCCGTCGGGTTTAGTCACCAGGAATCAAGATTAACGGCATTTCGCCGGCGCTTTCCCGAGCGCCGGCGAGGACTTCGACACACACGCGCGTTATGATGATCCGCACATGGGGGATCATGGAGTTCGGTAATGCGTGTGATCGCCCGTACGATGTTGAGCAGCCTCCTCGCAGGCGCAGGAGTTCTTTGCGTTGCAGGCGCCACAAACGCCGCGCCGCCTCTTCCGGCAGCCGCCTTTGCGTCGAAAGACAATGCGTCGCTCATCGACGTGCGCCACCGCCGCCATCGCAGTTTCAAGGACGATTATTACGATGACGGCGGCGTCTACTACGTCCCGCCGCAGCCCGCGCGTATCTATCGCGTGCCGGACTTGCCGCCTCCCGTCGTCGAATATCGCCGGCCGCTCCCGGCCCCGCCGCTAACCGTCTACACGCCGCCCGTCTATGGTTGGCAGGTCGCGCCCTGGGGCGGCCCGCCCCGGCCGGCATCCTGCGGAAAATACCGCTACTGGGACGGCGAAGGCTGTGCCGACGCCCGCTACCTCCCGCCCTATCTCGGCCCGCGCTGGTAACGCGCACATCGAGCGTTTCGGGAGAGTGTGCCCGCATCGGCGAATTCCGCCGTTGCGCATTCATGCGCATCTCGTGGTAAGCCTCAGCGCGATCCGAACCACGATCCCGTGAGACCAACATGCCCCTCCGCATTGCCTGCCAGATGGACCCCATCGAGCGGATCGACATTCGCGGCGACAGCACCTTCGCGATCCTGCTCGAAGCGGAACGCCGCGGCCATGAGATCTTCTATTATACGCCACAGAACCTCGCGCTCGACGGCCGCGATCTGATGGCCACAGGCCACGCGTTGAGCGTGGTCGACAAAATCGGCGATCACTATCGCCTCGGCCGGGCAAGCCGCGAAAACCTCGCGGAGTGGGACGTGGTGCTGCTGCGCCAGGATCCGCCCTTCGACATGGCCTACATCACGACCACGCATCTCCTGGAGCGCATCCACCCGAAGACGCTCGTCGTCAACGACCCCGCGCACGTGCGCAACGCGCCCGAGAAAATCTTCGTCCTCGACTTCCTGGACCTGATGCCGGCGACCCTCGTCACGCGCTCGCTTGACGATGTGCTGGCCTTCCGCCGCGCGCACAAGGACATCATTCTGAAGCCGCTCTACGGCAACGGCGGCGCGAGCGTGTTCCGCGTTGCACCCGACGACACGAACCTCGGCTCCCTGGTCGAGCTGTTCCAGACCGTGTTCCGCGAACCGTTCATGGTGCAGGAATACCGGCCCGAGGTGCGCGGCGGCGACAAGCGCATCATCCTGGTGGACGGCGAGGTGGCGGGCGCAATCAACCGCGTGCCGCCAGCGGGCGAAACGCGCTCCAATCTGCACGTCGGCGGGACGGCGCACCGCACCGATCTCACCGAGCGCGAACGCGAGATCTGCGCGCGCCTCGCCCCCGAGCTCAAGGCCCGCGGCCTCATCTTCACCGGCATCGACGTCATCGGCGGCTATCTTACCGAGATCAACGTTACGTCTCCCACGGGCATCCGCCAGGTGAAAGACTTCGGCGGCGCCGATATCGCTTCGCTCATATGGGATGCCATCGAGAACAAGGTCGCGCAGAAAGCGCGCTGAACGCATACGCCTCTCACGCGACGTCACTCGTGGCCCGCACCCTTCCGCTTCATGTCCGCGCAACCGGCCGTCGCCTCGTCGCCGGATTCGATGTAGCAGGCGCCGATCCGGCCGGGCCCAAGCACGCGGCCATGGTTGTAGCCCTTGCTGTCGGACGCCACCCACGTGAAGGTCTCGTTATCCGGGTAGATGATCCCGAAGAAATGCTTCGTCCCCTCGGCGTAGGTGAAATGGCCTTTGAAGCGCCGGTCCCGTTGCTCGGTGATTTCCACCTTCTTGGTGCCCCAGTCGCTGAAGCCTTTCTTGTCGGAAATCGTGCGGTTTTCTCCAACCCACGTTCCGACCAGATTGGGGATCTTCTCGTCCGCGAGAGCGCCCCCTGCAATCGTCAGAGACATCGCAACCGCGAAGCACGGGCCCGCAGTCGCAGACAGGCGGCGGCACAGCGAAACGCTCATGGCATATCCTCACGAAACCCAATGAGCGATCTTAGACCATGATCGCTTCAGGCCTAGCAGCCTGAAGGTCTATAAAGCACCTAGATCGGCGTCTCCAGAAGATGGTGCTTTATGAGATAATCGAGGCTTCTGGACCAGCTCTTGTCGTCGCTGCGGATGTCCACGCTGCGCACGAACTTGATCCTCTGCGTATCCACATCCGCCACGGTGACGTTCACGCTGAGGATAAGGCTCGACACCTTCTGCACGTTGATCCACGCGACCACGTCGCCGCCAAGCTCCCGGCCGTAGGTGATTTCGCACCCGCCGCATGCGCCGATGGCCTGGTCCTGATCGATCCGCGCCCGAACCGCAGGCGGAACGGTCACGAACGTGAAGCGTCCGCTTTCGGCCAGCCGATCCTGGAATTGCGCTTGAATTGCAGCGATGCGGGCCTGCTCTGCCGCGCTCGCAGGTGCAGATGGCGCGCTGCCGCTACTGTAATCCACGGCAAGAAGCGCCACGGACTTATGCTCGCGCTCTTCCGCCCCGTCGCTCGCCGCGGCCGCAAAAAAGATCGCAACTGCGAACAACGGGAACCATCCGAAATGGCTGGCGATCGTGTCGGCGCGGGGGGCATCCAGGCCCATGCGTCTGCTCCGTCAACGATACGAGACACAGGGTTGTTGCAAAACATTCGACGAAGCAGCGACAACGTCTGGCAGCACGAAATGATCCCTCTCCGCCGCAATATATTTCGTACGGCACGCGCCCGGCATCGTACCGACGGTTGCGAGAGAACCTCCGCCCGCATACGCTCCCTGGACGGAGAAACGGGGACCCGTCGGAATGTACGGCACCATTGCCACCATGGCGTTCGTGGGCGTGGAAGCGCGCCCTGTGGACGTGCAGGTGCGCATTACGCCCGGCGCGCAGGCGTTCATGATCGTCGGATTGCCGGACAAGGCGGTGGCCGAAAGCCGCGAACGCATTCGCAACGCGCTGCATGCCGTGGGCCTGGGGCTTCCCTATAAGCACGTCACCATCAACCTCGCGCCCGCCGATCTCCCGAAAGAAGGCAGCCACTTCGATCTTCCCATCGCGCTTGCGCTCATGGTCGCCATGGAGGCTATCGCGCCGGACGCGATCGAACGCTACGCCGCCATCGGCGAACTCGCCCTCGACGGCGCCATACGTCCCGTCCCCGGCGCGTTGCCCGCCGCAATCGGCGCCAACGCCATCGACAAAGGGCTCATCTGCCCGGAAGCCTGCGGCCCGGAAGCGGCTTGGGCGGGCGACGACGCGGACATCCTGGCCGCCCCGCATCTCCTCTCCCTCGTCAATCACTTCAAGGGCCTACAAGCGCTGTCCCGGCCGAAGCCCGCGCTCACTCGAAACGAGAGCGGCACCGTGCACCCCGATTTGCGCGACGTGCGCGGCCAGGAAAGCGCGAAGCGCGCGCTCGAAGTCGCCGCCGCAGGCGGACACAACCTCTTGATGGTCGGCCCCGCGGGATCGGGTAAATCCATGCTCGCCCAGCGCCTGTCATCCATCCTGCCGCCACTTGCATCCGAAGAGATGTTGGAAGTTTCGATGGTGCACAGCCTCGCGGGCGAGCTCATGGGTGGAAAGCTCTGCACCGAACGGCCCTTCCGCGCGCCCCATCACTCGGCGAGCATGGCCGCTCTCGTCGGCGGCGGCACGCGCCCGCGCCCTGGCGAAGCGAGCCTCGCCCACCTCGGCGTGCTGTTCCTCGACGAGTTGCCCGAATTCCAGCCCTCGGTGCTGGATGCCTTGCGCCAGCCGCTCGAAACGGGCGAGCTGATCATCGCCCGTGCCAACCACCGCGTCGCCTATCCGGCGCGCCTCCAACTCGTGGCCGCGATGAACCCGTGCCGATGCGGCGGCGGACCGGGACAGACCTGCAAACGCGGACCGCGCTGCGCGGCCGATTACCAGGCGCGCATCTCGGGGCCGCTGCTCGACCGCATCGACCTTCAGATCGAGGTCCCCGCCGTCTCCGCGGCCGACCTCGTCCTGCCACCCCCGAAGGAGGGCAGCGCCGAGGTCCGCGCCCGCGTCACCGCCGCACGCGAACGTCAGCGCGCCCGCTTCGTCGAGCACAGCGCCGCCAGCTTGCGCACGAATGCGCAATGCTCCGGCACGCTGCTCGAAAAGATCGCCCAGCCGGACGACGCCGGCTTGGCCCTGATCCGCAGCGCCGCCGACACCCTGAAACTCTCCGCGCGCGGCTACCACCGGACCTTGCGCGTTGCCCGCACCCTGGCGGATCTCGACGCGGCCGAGACGGTTGGCCGTATTCATGTTGCAGAGGCGCTCTCCTATCGCGGCGAAACGCTGCGCCAGGAGCGTGTCCAATGAGGCCAGAGGCAGCCTGCCGTTGCGCCCCCCGGCTTTCCGGCGCCACCGGCCTTACTCTCACCCCGACTCATGACGTAGAAAAGCGTCCGGAAAAGTGGCCCGTCGGAATTTGGCCTGCCGCGCTTTGGCATCACCCCGTCGGCCCGCATGGCGAGCATCGCGTGCCTGAAATGACGTCGATGAGTAAAACGATGAGATGGGTGCTCGCGGCTGCCGCGGGCCTTCTCCTGGCTTCGGCCCTCCCGAGTCTCGCGGAACCGCCGCGCGATGCCGCCCCCGGCCTGCCCGCCGCCGACGAAATCGCCCACATATTCAGCCAGGTGGGCGACCAGCTCTACGAGGACTGCATCTTCGAGCTCTCGGAAGAGCAGATCGACGTACAGGCAGCGCTGATCCACGCCTACATCGAAAAAGGCGCGACGAGCACCGTCGCACGCCGCCTCGCAGCCACGCAGATCCAGCCTCCCAAGCTGTCCGAGGACTGCGAGCGCGTCCGCCAGCAACCTGAAGTGCCCGTGGGCGACGCTTGGTCCACCACCACGCTCAACATGCCGAAGCAGGCACCTTCCGCCGCGGCGACGCCGAAAACTCCGAAACGCCAGCAGCAGCCACCGTCGATTTCGCTGGCGGGCCGTTCCGGGTTGCCGCAATGGGATTGCGCGCCCGGCGTCGACTACGTCACCGTCAGCCTCAACGGCTTCAAGCGGAAGCTGAGCGGCGGCGAGATTTGCAGCCCGTATCAGGACGTCGTCCAGCAAGTCCCCGCCTCGACGCCGAGCTTCCGCCTTGGCTACACGATCCGCACCGGCCGGCTGTTCGTCATCGCGCCGGGAGACCCGGCAAACGGCCAGACCGTCGCCTGGGGTCTCTCCGGCCGCGACGTCTGCCGCAACAATCCCGACCCGGATTGTTTCGCAGCCCGCGCCATCGGTCCCTTGCCGCCGGGCGAATACACGTTCGCCGGCAGCGCCAAACACCGGGTGAGCTGGGGCCCGAAGACCAAACGCCACGTCGCGGCGGTCTATCTGCGCACGCTCTGGAACCGCGACCGCTTCACGCCCGAACAGACGGCCGCAATCCTGAAGCGCGGCAACATCGCGATCCACGTCCGCCTGAAGGGCGAGATGTCCGAAGCCTGCATCGGCCTCGAACCCAAGGGCTGGGCCTACGTGTCGTCGCTGATCAAGGACGGCCGCGCCACCGGCCTCCACGTCTACATCGACGAGCCGCACCCGCAGGTCGCCGGCAACCCGCCGATCGTCGTCGCCTCGACGTTCTCGCTCACGTCGCTCTTCGGCCAATAGACCATGATCGCTTCAGGTCCTATCAGCCTGAAGCGTGAATCATCGGTCTGACTAAAGAGATAGAGCGTGATCCCGATTCAATCAAAACTGATCACGCTCTAGAAAAGGCCGGGGAACGCGCCCCGGCCTTCGTTCGATCTTTGAAAACTCCGGACGTGATTAGTCCTTGATGCCCTTCTGGATCTTCGCCGCAACGACCGTGTTCTGCAAAAGGCACGCAATCGTCATCGGCCCGACGCCGCCCGGCACCGGCGTGATGGCGCCCGCCACCTCCGCGCACTCGGCATAGGCCACGTCGCCCACGAGCTTGGTCTTGCCGTTCTCGCTCGGCACGCGGTTGATGCCGACGTCGATCACGATGGCGCCCGGCTTGATCCAGTCGGCCTTCACCATTTCCGGACGGCCCACGGCCGCAATCACGAGATCCGCTTCGCGCACGACGCCCGGCAGATCCTTCGTCTGCGAATGCGCAATCGTCACCGTGCAGCTTTCGCGCAGCAGCAGCGCCGCCATGGGCTTGCCGACGATGTTGGAGCGGCCGATGACGACCGCGTTCATTCCCTTGAGATCGGGGGCGGCGCGCTTGGCAAGGATGGCCGAGCCGGTCGGCGTGCAGGGCACGAGCGCACGCTCGCCGATCCAGAGCCGGCCGACGTTCGTCGGATGGAACCCGTCCACGTCCTTGTCGGGATGGATGGAGTTCAGCACCTTCTCGGCGTTGACGTGCTTGGGCAGCGGAAGCTGAACCAGGATGCCGTGCACCTCAGGGCTTGCGTTGAGCCGCTCGACGAGGGTGAGAATCTCATGCTCGGAGGTGGTCTCGGGCAGTTTGTATTCGAACGACTGCATGCCGACCTCGACGGTCTGCGCGGCCTTGTTCTTCACGTACACTTTGCTGGCCGGGTCCTCGCCGACGAGCACCACCGCGAGGCCCGGCGTAAGCCCGTGGCTCGCCTGCAGCGCCTTCACATCGGCGGCCACTTCCTTCCGGACGTCTGCTGCGATGGCCTTGCCATCGATGATCTGGGCTGCCATGGGCTCCCCTCCTCCGTTTCTTGCGTTGAGCGGTTGGTCTCGAACCGTATCCAAATCCAAAAAAATTACACGACGCCACCCAGCCGCGCGGCGAGCCGGGCTTCGATGTCTTCCACGTTGCCGGTGATTTCGACCGACTTCACGCGCGATTTGCCGCCGTGGGCCAATCCCACGCTGCTTTTCGGCACCCCGAGCCATTCGGCCAGGAGCTTCATCAGGGCGGCGTTCGCGGCACCGTCGGCGGGCACGGCACGAACTCGCGCCTTGAGGGCGGGCCCGTCGGCCGTCTCCTCGACGCCGTCAATTGCATCTTTGGACGATTTTGGCGTGATCCGCACGCGCACGATGACGCACCCGGCCCCTCGCCGCCAGGGAACCTGGGATGGATGAGCGATCCCGGCCCCCTCAGCCGTCACAAGAACAGCTTGGCGACGTTCGGCAGAACCACGCTCTGCACGAAAAAGCAGCCCAGCAGGAGAATGAGCGGCGAAAAGTCGATGCCGCCGAAATCGGGCAGCGCATTGCGGATGGGCCGCAAGAGCGGCTCGGTCACGGCCCGCAGCGCCTGATCCAGGGCACTGACGAACCGATTGTAGGGGTTGACCACCCCGAACGCCATCAGCCAGCTCAGGATGACCGAAGCGATGATGACATAGACATAGAGGGTGATGAGGTAGCTGATAAAGCCGAGCAGCTCGAGCATGGGGCGGATGTCCTGAATTCGCGGAGAGCCACTCGACGTGTAGCGGCTGCGGCTTGGGGCGGCAAGTCACTGCAAACCATCGGAGGCAGCGCCCCCGCCAGTTCCTTGACAAGGTCAAAAGGCGGACGGTAAATGCGCGAACCCTGTTCGGGGCCGTAGCTCAGATGGGAGAGCGCTGCAATCGCACTGCAGAGGTCAGGGGTTCGATTCCCCTCGGCTCCACCAATTAAATCAAGATCTTACGTAAACCCCACCAACGCATAACCCATCCTGTCACGCACCTGTCACGCACGGGGGCCGGCTTAGGCAGGTGTTTTGGTGTGCCCGCATGTTCGTGTTCCCAACGCTCGTGCGTGACAGGAATGGCGTCTGACACCGCATTGAGTCTGTCACGGGCATCAATACCGCTGCGCCATCATCGCTCCCTGATCCTGGGTTAGAGATGATGCAGGACGAGCAGTTGAGGCGAGCAAATGACTGAGAACACGCTGACACGTCGTGACGTCATCGCAGGATCGATCGCAATCGGCGTAGCGACGTTGGCGCCAGATCAGAAATGGTCCACGCCACGGCCGGAATTCGTGGCCATGCATCAACGCCTCGGCGAGACACTGGTCGTCTTCGAGAAGGCCAAAGCGCGGCGCCTTGCTGCGCAACCGCGCATACGCGCTGAGATGCGGGCGTCCTCCAGCAAAATGAAAGCTTTCTCATCGGCCCCAGAAATCCGTGACCTGAACCTAGCGCGGATGGATGCGCGTGCGGCAGCAGAGAGTGTTTTCTTCTCTCGCGCACAGAACTCGGCCGAAGCCGCAATGCAGCGGGAAGCACGCCATATCTTCGCGTCGGTACTGAGCTAAACGGAAGCCTGGCGCGGCTTAGTTACATTTCCCGGCCGAAATCGCGGTCCTGATTGCGCCGGCGCCATTCCTCCATCTGTCGCTTGATCTTCTCCACCTCGCGCACGTGCCCTTCCTTATGGGCGTCTACGGCCTTGCCGAATTGCTGCGACGGGCTGCTGACCATCTGACGTTCGGCAATGATCTTCTCTTTGGCCAGTTCGGGCGTCACGATGCTCCGCAGAGTCGCCTCACGTTCGCTGACCAGGGCGAAGCGTTCTGTCTTTTGTCGCTCCCTGATTTTTTCGATGCCGGCCTTGTAGTTCTGCCAGAGCCGATCCGAGACCTGCTTCTTTTCAGTCTTTTCCGAACGCGCGAGGCTGGCGCGCTCTTGGGCCTGTATTGTTTCCACCCTGTTCAACAGCCTGTCCGGTTTTATGATGAGGTTGAACATCTGCCGGACGGTGAGGGGCTTGCCGTTCCCTAGTCGATTGCGCTGCGTATAGACATAGACCGCGCGCTCGAACGGATGTGCTTCCCTCAAGCGCGCGCTTTCCTTCTTGTGCACTCTGTAGAGATCGCGCCATTGCGGGCGGCGGCGGGTGAACACGGCAGAGCAGGCCCGCTGCACGGCCCCTCGTGCGTTTTGATAATAGGCGTCCCGCTCGGCGCGGTGATGCATTGCCAGGATTTTGCGATCCTGCGGGCTGGGTTGCTGGAGCGTCGGCCGGATCTCCGAGCGAAGCTCCTTCATACGATCAAGAATCTCCTGCTGTTCGATCCAGTCCTTGCGCGCAGTCTGCTTATTCTTCACCGGCTCAAAGGGAATGGAGGGATCCTGTTCGCGGGCGGAAGACACTTCTTTGCGGCGCTGATTGTTCCTGATCCGCTGCTCGATGTGGATGCCGTGTTCTTTCTCATAAGCTTCGGCCCATCGCGACAGCCGCTCTTTGCTGTATTTGAGCGCGGCCGTCATTCCGGTTTCGGGATGGATCGTGTTGACTACAATATGCACATGCAGGTGTTGCTTATCCGAATGGGCGGCAAGCAAGGCTTGGTGCCCAGCAAGACCGAGAGCGTCCAGGGAGGAGAGCGCAGTTTCGCGCATGTGCTCCGGTGTGGGGCTCTCCCCTTGTGCCCAGGACAAAGTGAGATGCAGAACGGGGCTGATATTCTTCCGCCCACGCGCGGATTGGCCAGAATGCTGCTTTAACGCAGCCTGATCGCGCGCGGTCGCGAACATCTCGAACCAGGCATCGTCGGCCTTCGAGATGAGATTGCGGGTTTCGTTCCAAAGGATCCGGTCACGGGAAGTCGTCCGTGCGTCGTGCAGGATGTACCCACACACTCCTTTGAAAGACGTCCCGCGCTTGTGGAGCCGGGGAATCATTGGCAATTGCCCTCGTCATAAGGCTTGAGGTTTTCTGGTTCAGCAGCTCTTCGGAGAGAAGCATGGTCAGCAGCTGTTGCGCCGTGTTCCAGAGATAGCCGCGATCAGGCGGTAGATTGCCGTTCAGTGCGTGTGCGAGTTGGTTCACGTTATTGCCGATACGGCGAAGCTCCGCGAAGAGCGCCGGGTCCATGACGCGATAGGTCGGCACAGCACTCATTTCGACCTTGCCTGTCAGCACGAGACGTTCGCACAAGCCCGAGACCGTAAGCCCGAGGGCCTTTGCCTCGGATGCCTTTCGCACATAATCGTCATCCGTCATGCGGATACAGACCATCTTCGTGCGGGCGCCTTTCTCGTGTGTCCGTCGTCGCGGCATTCTCTGCCTCTATAAGGTTGGGTTCGGGGCGCGGCTGCGCCCTGACCGGAGGGGTCCAGGGGAGTGCGGAGCACTCTCCCCGGCGAGAGGGATCTTGATATCGATATCGGCGTAAGCCGGTATATCGATATCAAATCCACATCTCGCTACCCCACGGCTTTAACTTATTAGGGCGCTCTATTTCTACAAAACAAGTCAATTCAAGTTGCTCCCATATTTATTTCTTTGGGCCGTTATTTTTACATACGGACATACGTGCACATAAAAGAACATTCGATTTCTACAGCGAATTTGCGCGCACGTTTACAAGAGCACCTTTTCAAATACTAATTGCGCACCCCTTTTCCGAAGGAGGTGTGGCAATGTCCGAAAAGCCCTTTTTAGACCCGAGTTTCCCACCGCGCGGCTCCGGCATTCCGGGCCGCTCCGAAAGCGCACCCTCAACGCGATGGGGTCATCCTTGGGAGCTTTCATCGAACTGGGACTGGCAGCCGGGCCGCGTTCTCCTGGGGCATTGGCAGGGGCGGCTCATCGGCATTGACGATGACCGGCACGTCGTCACCGTTGCGGGTACGCGGGCGGGCAAATCCTCAACCGTTCTTATTCCGAACCTGTGCCGCTATCCGGGCTCGGTGCTTGTGCTCGACCCGAAGGGCGAGCTTGCCCGTGCGACAGCCGGGCATCGCCAACGCATGGGTCAGCGCGTCTACGTGCTGGACCCGTTCGGCGAGACAGAGTTCGCCACCGCTTCCCATAATCCGTTCGACGAGCTTGAAAGCGGCAGCGCACAGCGCATCGCGGCCGATGCAGCGCAGATCGCGGACGCGCTCATAATTGCCAACAACAAAGACCCGCATTGGACAGACAGCGCCAGGAACCTTGTCCGGGGCCTGAGCCTGCATCTGCTGTCCACCACGAGCGGTGCAACGCTCCGCAGAGTGCGTGCGCTGCTGAACGGTACGCCGGCGGAGCTGGACGAACTGTTCACCGCCATGACGGCATCAACGGCCTTCGACGGCGTCGTTTCCAACATCGGCCGGTCGTTCCTCGGCAAGCTTGAGGCAGGAGGACGCGAGTTGCAGGGCATCCTGTCTACGGCCCAGGAACAGACCGCGCCGCTGGACGATATCGTCGCCATCACCGAGCGCAGCAGTTTCGCGCTGTCCGATCTCGCGACCGACAACGTGAGCATCTATGTAGTTCTGCCCGGCATGCGCATGGGCACGCATTACAGATGGATGCGCTTGGTAATTCAGCTCGCGCTCGCGGCGCTTGAGCGCACGCGAAACACGCGCGGCGCGTTGCCGGTGTGGTTTGTGCTTGAGGAGTTTCCGTCGCTCGGTCACATGCGCTCGATCGAGACGGCGGCCGGTCTGATGGCTGGCTTCGGGGTGAAGCTGTGGAGCGTGTTGCAGGACTTCACGCAGCTCAAGACGCATTATCCGAAATCCTGGGAAACATTTCTCGGAAATGCCGGCATCATTCAGGCCTTTGGCAATGCTGATCTGACCACAACCGAGCATCTCTCGCGGCTGCTCGGCTCCACGCAAGTTTTCGAGCGTCAGGCTGTCCGTCTCTCCGGACAGGCGATGAGCCAGGGCGATACCGGTATTCGCGAGCATCTGCGCAGCGTGCGCCTGCTCGATGCCAACGAGATCACCATGCATTTCAGCAGAGAAACAAACAGGCAGCTGGTCCTCGCGCCCGGCCGCCCGCCAATCTATATGGAGAGGCTGCCCCATGACTTTCATGAGCCTTTGGCGTCATAATCCTATCCGTAGCCGCAGCCCCGGCGGCTACCTTGAGGAAGCAGGCTACCAGTGGGACGAGGCACGCCTGAGTGGGCAGCTGATCGTCGCGATGCTGGGTTTAATTTCCGGCGCAACCGCACTTGTCGGCTATGCGCATGGTCCGAAACCGGGACTGATCTTCCTTCTGCCCCTCGCACTCATATGCGTCGTTAAACTGACCTGGAGCATCGCCCGTCCGCGTATCGTGGTGTTCGAAGCTGACGGCGGAATATCCACCCCAAACGGCGTGGCGAAGCGATTTTGGGTCGAGAGACTCAACTTCGATCAAACGGAGATTGCGTCGATTGAACTGACAGCGGATGGCACCAACTGGGGAGTTGTCCTGTTCACGAAGGAAGGTCGCACAGTATTGCTTTCACATGCGATGCAAAAAGCCGATGCGCGACTCGTCGCCGTGCAGCTCACCAAGGCCCTGCGCGAGATACGCGAGAGCCTATCGACCGTGGAAAGCCGCCAGCGCGCTGCGCCTGCGGCGCACGCGAGGGAGATCTGGGTGCATTGATCCAAGCCCAGCATCCGATCGACGCGGCAAGGCGCGTCGGTCTTAAGGGCCGCACCGAGCGGCCCTTATGGTGGAGCCGATCACGGCTCCACCTTGTCGGCTCGCCAGTCACTATCGGGGTCGGTGGTTACGACGAACAATTCCGAGTTCGGATTACGGCTGCGCAGTTGCTGCGCCTTGGCGATGGCCTCTTCGGGGCTCGTTGCGTGCAAATAGATGCTGCGATACTCGGTGACGCGGAAGCCGACTTCGTAGGCGTTTGATTTGACGGTCATGTGTTTCTCCTTGCGTTTGTTCTTGAGCGGCTGGGCGAGCTGCCCGACCTCAATGGGGGCGTTAAAACCGGCCCCATAAGGCTGGCGGGTCAAACCCCGCGCCGAAGGCGCGCCCGAAGGGGGCGGAGCTGCACGGAGCGTAGCGTAGGAAGCGAGCCGGGTTGAACCGGCGAACGGGTCCGGTTAGACCCCATGACGATGAGGTCGGGCAGATCGCCCAGACGCGGCGCAGGCAATGGAGAAGACCGTGAGGGCTGGCTCGCGCTGGTCGTGGTCTCTTACCGATACCGAAATTTAGCCCCTGACAACCACCAGAAGGCTGCGGGCCCCGCATGCCCCGGCGCCCATATGGCCCAGACATAGCGATGCTTCCTGAAGTATTCCGGCGGTGGGCCATGACTTTCCTGCGGCCAGCAGACGATGTCGTCCACCGCGTAGATGCGCGCAGGCGGGCGACTGAGCCATTCGGACGTGCGGCTTGGATGGCAGAGCGAGGAGATGTTCAACAACATCGCCACTTTGCCGCCGGTCTGTGCGGTGAGAGCAAGTGCGTGCTCGACGAACCTGTCAGCCAGACCTTTGCCATAAGGGGGATTGGTGACGATATGTTTTGCGCGCGGGCGGTGCTCGCGCAGAAAGTCAGCGCCGCTTTCGCCGAAGCCGTAGGAATAGAGGTCGGTGCTGACCACGGTGTGCCCGTGGTCGGCAAGGACCTGCGCAATTGCGCCGTTGCCGCAAGCCGGCTCCCAAATCGAACCGTCGAAGGACTCAGCGGAGAGCAATGCGCGCGTGGCCTCGGGCGGGGTCGGATAGAATTCGTTCTCGATACGGTTGCCGATGCGGAACGATGGGCGCAGGACGGCCTGCGCCGTCCTCGCCCGCGGGGTTGCGAACCCTCTCATAGCGCGCACCCGCTTTCTCGTTCGTCGCGGTGGCGGTCCATGAAGTCTGCCACGCGATGCTGGAGCGCGACGCCACCCCAGCCGGTTGCGGCATAGTCAATTTTCTCAAGATAGCGCTCGACAGCGGCGATGATGTCCAGGGCCTCGGCGAGGCGGGACCTGAGTTGCCGGGAGGTCATTGGCCGACCTCCCAGTTGCTGGTTTCGATGCGGCCATCGCGGCACCGGAAGAAGGTTTCTCCGTCCAGATCGTAGAGATCGTCTGCGCGCAGGATAGCGTCTTCGATACGGGCCTCGTAAGCGTCAGCGGCAAGGCGGCCGGGGCGGGTGAAGAAGGGGCTCATTGCTGAGCCCCTTTGTTATCAGTGTCCTTTTCCGAGAACTCGCGGATTACGACCTTGCTGGTCAAAGGCAGGGCTTCGAGCATGATGTTGGCACCTTTGCCGTCACCGTGCAGCCAGGCTGCGCCGATCTTGAGCCAGTGCGCGTTTTCGCCTTCGCCCTGCACGACATAGACGCCGTGCGTCGGGGCTTTCTTTTCTTTGGTTTGCTTCTTCATGGGTTCTCTCCGTTTCTTGTTTTGAAGCCAGACACCGCGCCTGGCCTTGATGGGGGCGTGGAGAAACCGGGCGCATGCGAGCGGGTCAAACGCCGCGCCCAAAGGCGCGCCAGAGGGGCGGAGCTGCACGAAGCGAAGCGAAGGAAGCGAGCCGCGTTGACCCATAGCGAGCGGGCCCGGTTAGACCCCATCCTGACAAGGCCATGCGCGGGCTAACTGAAAAGACGATGGAAACGGACACTCGCTTTGAAGAAGCCGCAAAAAACAAAGAACGACACTAAGCGGCCTGCTGCGGCACATTTGATGACGGAGGCGATTCTGCGGAAGCACTACCTCGGCCAGCTGCAAAGCCTGAAGCTTGGTAAGCTAACGATAGAAGGGAGAGCTAGGCTTTGGCTGTCTGCGAGTTTTGCGGGTGAACTACAGACACCTGCTGAGGTCGAAGCGGACCGCTCAGCACTAAAGCTCGCCGGATGAGAGTTGCGGCATCGTCAATTGATAAAGAGCTACCTTGGCCCGTGACACGACGGCAACTCGCTTCGCACTAACTGGCGGATGGCTGGGCGCATAGTCAGTTTGAGGCGGGCCTTCAGGCGCGTATCGTTTAATGCGACAAGGCCGTCACCAATGAGCCAGGATGTTCCAACCGCCGCAGTGACCCACTCACCCCGCAAGAGGCTTTGGCCGATCATGTCGAAGCGCATGGGCGCTTTAATTGCTGAACTCGTCAATAGCGGCCGATCATCCAGAATGCGTTTAGCTGTGGCACTGCGTCGTGTGACGGCAGAAACTGCCCAAGCATAGACGGATATTCCCATGATCGTGGCCAACCCGGATGAAATCCGCAGGTCAGCGGCCACCGATTGCCTTTTCGTTCGTTGAAAATGTTGCTCCAGAACATGATATCCGCCGCGCGCCATTTCCAGGGACGACAAAGCAACCGCTCCGCCGCTCAGAGTGAAGCCGGCACTGGCAAGAAATAGGCCGCCAGCCAGACCCGAAAGACCGGCAAGCAGTAGGAAGTTCGGCGACTTCATGGGGTCGAACGCGAACAGGCACCCGGACATCGCGGCAAAGGAAAATGCTGCCATGGCTTCAGGGGTCTGGCCAAAGATTACTGCGTTGCTAACCGCATCAGCCTTGTTGTTCTCGCTTGCGACGAGGGCAAGATTGCCCCCCTCATACGCCGCAAACTGCAATCTATTGTGATGTTTCAAAATGAAATTTGAAAAACCTGACGGAGCAACATTTATAAGCCCTCAAAACTTAATTAGAGAATTAATATAAAATAAAACACGTGAATTATGCAAATTTCGCAAAATGGAAT
This sequence comes from Hyphomicrobium nitrativorans NL23, assembly GCF_000503895.1. Classification (NCBI taxonomy): domain Bacteria; kingdom Pseudomonadati; phylum Pseudomonadota; class Alphaproteobacteria; order Hyphomicrobiales; family Hyphomicrobiaceae; genus Hyphomicrobium; species Hyphomicrobium nitrativorans. Next base: position 782,564 of record NC_022997.1, on the reverse strand, counting down.
GAGAAAGTGGCGTTTTCAACAAACAGCCTATTTGACCGTCTAGCCTTGCAAAGCCCCCCGGGTGTGAAGCTGTAAAGTTGACCTTCCGCTCAAAATAAGCGTACACTGATTAACGGTCGGGCTTTTCCGGCCGAGGGCGTGATAACCCTTAGATGTTGCGGTGGACACAGCCGGATTTGTGTCGCTTCTCGGTCTCAAGGCCGGGAGGCGGCGTTATATGTCCAAGCCTCGCGGCCAAAAAAGCGCCGCGCCGTTTCAACATCAGCGGTTATCAACTCCCGGCCACCAGCCAGCATTTGCTGCTTGTCTGGTGGCTATCCGATGCCATTGGGGGATGATTGAGAACTGCCAGCACGGTCACTGCCATTTTCATAGCCGGCGCTGTTTTTTGCAGCCTGATCTACGCCAGCGGGGCAATCGGCTCGGCCTCTGCCTCGACATGCGCGTCCACCATTGCTGAGGCCGTCGTGTCCGTGCGTAGCGCGATTGAGCCGACGACACGACCACATAGCGATGTAGATCGAGACTTTCACCTTGCTATGTCTTGTCTGATCCGCGCAGTCGAGGCGCTTCAGGCCGACGTTGATGACCTGCGACAAAGAAACGAGTCATTTCAACAGATCCGGCTCGAACCGCGCGAAGGCGCCAAGCCCGCGCAATGAAGCTCTTCGCTGCCGCACTGTTAGCGATCTTCACAATGGCTCCGGTCACAGCTTCTGCCAATTGCTCGGGACCTGCGGGTATCCGCGGCGCCCTTGCCTACAACGACACGCACGACGTGGTGCAATTCTGTGATGGTGTTAACTGGTACGCTCTTGGCGGTGGTGCAACGCCCGCCGGCAATGATGGCTCCATACAGTTCAAATCAGGCGCAAATCTCGCAGCCGATTCAGATTTGCACTGGGACGATACGAACAGGCGGCTAGGGATCGGAGCGGCAACGCCCACGTCCAGGCTGGACATTCGCGACGGAGCGCATGCAGCCAATCAGGACATAGGCATCAACATCGGAACGCCGGTTGCCGGAACCGGATGGCTCGGCGGAATTCGCGTGAAAAGTAATTTATCCGGGGTGCCAAGACTGACCTTGGACGTCCCGTCAGGCAATACATTTAATTCTACAGAGGCCATCAGTGTTCTAGGCAACGGCAATGTCGGCATCGGGACGGGAAGTCCCAACACCAAGTTGCATGTGTTCGGCAGCACGGCGACAGGCACGGTCGGAACGCAAGAGTTGATCAAACTTTCGCGGGCTGTAAATTCCGGCGTGTCGTTCCCACAGGTCGCAGCGATCGCATTGGGTACTTATGGGATCCAACCGGGGCTTGCACCGGGATCGAGACTCGATTTCATGCTCAAATCCACTGGGGATCATGACCATATTGCGGATGTTACGGTCATGACGATGAACAGTAATGGCAACGTCGGGATTGGGATGACAACACCGGCAGCACGGTTGCACGCACGTGCTGCAACAGACACCGGAACTGCAATACAGGGGGGCACGCACAATGGCTCGGTATACGGTCTTTTAGGTTACAACAATTCTTGGGGCGTAGTTTGCAATGGGACCAACTGCGGTGGTTCTGCGCCGTGGACGAGCTACTCCGATGCTCGCCTCAAGGATCGTGTGCGCCAGCTTGCAAAGGAAGACGGTCTTTCAACTATCATGAAACTTCGACCTGTTCGTTTCCATTGGCGTGATGCTGAACGAGCGCAAGGAGAGCAGCTGGGCCTGATCGCCCAGGAAGTCGAAAAAATCCTGCCTGAAGTGATCGGTGATCCTATCGATTCCAGTATCACGCTGCCAGATGGCAGCAGAGAAGAGATAAAGGGAACACTAAACGTCAGCTATGCTGCGCTTGTTGTGCCCCTCATTAAGGCCGTCCAGGAACTAAAGAGCGAGAACGACACGCTGCGCGCTGAACAAAAAGCCGCAAACGACAAAGACGCCGTTCGCGACGCCGCGATCGAAGAGATGCGTCAGCAGCTCCGGGCGTTGATGACTTCCCAATAAGCATCAGGGCGTCTTTCTCTGCCATTGATTATCTCGCCTCAATTATTCTAATCGAACCCAGGCGCGATGCTCCGCGCATCACTTAGAATTCCTCTACATTCCGGCAAGATTTCCGCTAGAAGCGCATCACATCCACATCCGCGCAGCGATCTCGCGCTCTTCGCTACCCATAGCCTGCAGATAGATTGCTGTCGTTTCCATGCGTGCATGGCCAAGCCAGCGCTGCACGAGATTTAGCGGTATCTTCGAGCGGATCGCGTGCACGCCGAAACCGTGACGCAGGCCCTTGGGGCTGGCATGGGGTCCGGAGACCAGCCCTGCCGTGCCCATGACCTCCTTAACGAGTTGCCAGGCACGCCCGCGGGAAAGCGGCCAGAGGCGCTGCAAATGGCCCGCTGACGGCAAGCCGTGTATACGCTGAAGCTCTTCAATGAGCACGGGAGGTATTGGTACTTCGCGCACAACCACCTGCGGTTTGCGCTTTTTTAGACAACGTATGGCGATGGCCCGTTCGTCGACCATGATGTCTGCCGTAGTCAGAGCGAGAGCTTCAGAGATGCGGCAGCCGGTGTAAACAAGGGTCAGACAGAGCGTGCGCACGTCCGGCCGCGTCGCGCTCCAGCTAGCCACCAGAAAGCGATCTCGTTCTTCACGGGTGAGGTACTTACGCAGGCCGGCGGTAGAGTAAAGACTCGTAGGTGCTGACTGTGCGTGATGCATGGCGACGTTCCTTTCCGCCGGCAGCATCAGTTCGTGAATGTGACACTCTTGCCTATTCTGTTCACCTCAGCGGAATCCCCTCATCTGCGAGGATTTGAGCGGCCTGCTCCAGCAAAAGTTAACACTCTCGAACGAGCCGGATCAATCAGTTTCGCAGCGAGTCGGGGGGCACTCGAACACTTTAGGCAATTCTGTCCGTACCTCCGCCAAAGCCCTGCACCCATGGATTGGTTTCCATAAGGCAAAAGCAAAGGGGTGGTTACGGCATGTCACTTCAGAAAGACGGGAATGGCCGCCTGCTCGGGCTGCTCCACGCTGAAGCCCGCTTGGATAGCGCCGACCCTTCGGTCCAGAGATACAAATGGCACTTCGAGTCGATCGGCGGCCGACGATCCGGCTCAAATCCCGACAACGAGGCGGCTGGTATCGCCATTGTCGGCTTCATCTGCCTTGGGCTTTATGCCCTCGGTATAGCCCTCGAGTTCGTAAACACGCATTGGTTCTGGTTCGCTTCTATTGGCGGAGGAACGCTGGCCATCGCATATTTGGCCACGGCGAACTTCTTCCTGCCAAACTACATCAGGACAGCGGTCGCACTGTTTTTACTGACGATGACTATGGCGACGCTCTGGTTCCTTGGCTACGGCGTTTACTCTGTGCACCTTGGAGACTACCCGACATACGCGGACTACTTGGCCCGCTATATGCCCAACGACAGGCCCGCACCTGATTTGCTTGATTTGGCCCGCGTGTTCGGTACCATTTACGGCGTGGGCGCGCTCGTTGTGTCTTTCTTTCCGTGGGTACGGATGAAACGACCTTTCCACCAGCAGCTGGGGGTGGCTAGCGCGTTGTTCATCGCTGCCCCGCCTATCGGGTTGTGTATTTACGGAATCTACGACACATTCTTTTGAACATGAACGCTTGCTGCATTGCCCGCGCAACGTCGCTGCGGGCAGCTTCGCGTTGTCACGGCAGTGAGCAAGCGACCCGGGCCGGGCTAGCTCGGCTGCTGAAACCACTGCGCGAGGTATTGCGCGTGATCGGCGCGCGTGTCCTGGGTGATGCCGAGTTCGCACCATGTTGTTGAAAGAGGGATTTTATGGAGCCGTGGTGCTGACTGACAACAGCACGCCAGCGTGATGCGGTCCTGGAGACGAAATCCGGCTGCACCTTGCAGCGCAGCCGGAAGTGGATCGGCCTATTCCGCTGCCTCTGCGCAAGTGGTGCCGTTAACGACAGACCGCAACGGCTCGGGCAGCCACGATTTACCAGCGACAAGCTGCTCGGCGCGCGCCGCAAGTTCGGGCTTCTTGAGCTTGTCGAGTGCGGGAGCGTGAGAGCCGTTCACCTCATCGATGGCGTCAAGGATTTGCGAACGCTTGATACGACCGAAGTAGTTTGCGGCGGTCGGCTGGAACCAGTTACCCGGATCGAGCTGCAACGCCGCGGCAAGGGCACGAGCGTGCACCAGCCTCGGCAAATCAGGCTGGTCAGGCTTACGCTGCACGGCATCGACCGCACTGGCGGCGATAAATGCCAGCAGGCCCAGGAGTTCGTCGCATGACCGGGACAGCAGCCAGCTCCAGAGCGCTTGCGTATTGCAGGGCATTTGACTGCTGATGCGCTCTCTCTCCTGCTCGACAACAGCCAGCGCCTTGCAGGATTCAGGATCACCTATGATCCGATTGAGATAGGCATTGCCGGCATTGAGCTTCAGGCAGGTCTCTGCCGCGCCCAAACCTGGAAATACGGACAGGGCGAGACTGTGGACAATCGCAGTAAGCGCGATGTCGGGCCGCCTGATGAGCTCGGCGCTGATAGCGGCGCTATATTGTGCGCTCAGATCCTCGACCAGCCGCGGGGGAACGCGTCGGTCCGAGCGATACTGCATGGCTCATCGCCGGCAGATGAGGCTTCATCGCTCTGGAGCTTATCAGCGTCCTCCTTGCGAACCAGGCCACGCTCGACACAGAGAGCGCCGCGGTGATCGAGACAAAGAATTGCGCCGGCTACGGCCAGAGCTTCGGAGGTCCAACTCTGCGGCGTGTCCTCAAGGGCATCCATACGCTCCTGAAGCACGGCGAGACGATCTTCGTCGGCATTCTCGGTGTCGGCCAGATCATCGTATTCGCCCGCGAGACGTTCGAGCTCGGCCTGATCGGCTTCGCTCAGAGGGGCGCGCTCGGCACGAACCCGCTTGAATCGGCTGATGGTCTGCCAGTCCGCATCGGGAATGATTTCCACCCAGCTCCAGCCTTCGGCGCGGATGTCAGCGGAGCAGGCATTGAACTTCTCGGCGACAAGACGTTCGAGCAATGCAAGATCCAGGATAAATCCGCTACCGGCATCGTCAAAGAGATCCTGACGCAAGGCACCGCCGGCAGCCACATAAGTGTCGAGACCAACAAAACGCACGCGCTTGTCACTCGTCGAAACGTCGCCCTCAGTCAGCAGCCCGCGGATGTTATGCGCATTGCGGCTCCATTCGGAAAGTTCGGAGAATACACGCTCCTGGGCGGCCTGATCGTCGGATATGGCGAAAGCCTGGGCTTCCTCAAGATCTATGACACCGGAGCGATAGGCATCGAGAATGACCGGCGACAGGCGGCCAAGCTTCATGCGTCTGGCAACGACGGTATCGGACACACCAAAGCGTGCTGCAATGTCGGCTACAGACGAGCCGCCGTCGATCAACTGCCGGAATGCTTCAAACTGGTCCGCCGGATGCATGTGAGCACGGACAGCATTCTCCGCAAGACTCAACTCGGTCGCGGCCAGCTGCGCATCAGCCAGCAGGCAAGGAACCATATAAGCCTTGTCAATCTTGCCGGCCTTCACGAGCGCCTGAAGCGCAAGCAAACGTCTTTGACCGGCGACGATATCAAACTTGCCGCGCTTTCCCGGCCGCACGACAAGGGATTGCAGCAGACCATGGGCGGCGATGGATGCGGCGAGTTCATCGATGCCGGCATGGATATCGGTTTTGCGGACATTGCCGTCCCACAGGACCAGCTTGGTCAGAGGAAAATATGTAATCTCGGTCATGAAAGACTCCTTCGGTTGTGAGCCCGCCGGTATGGCGGTCTCGATGCCGAAGCAGCAGCGCCGGGCTTCAGCAGACGCGGAACCGAAGCCTGCAAGGCGAGGCGGCCGGCGACGCCGAAAGCCGAGGGGGCGAACGCGACGCGAGAGACACCCTTGAAGCGGATGCGGACCGGCGCAGAGTCGGCATCATCAAGAGGACCGCCTGCGGGTGGCCCGAAGAGTGGAGCGCGCGGGATCGTTCCGAAGACAACTGCCCAAATGGGCAAGTGCTGGTTTGCCTGCGGCCATGTCGCCGTAATTTAAGCGTGCTGACGATCAACGTTGGGGCGGCTGAATGAGGGCCGGAACCGATGATGATGACCGGGCAGGACAGGATTGAAGACGTGCTGTTCATGGTATGCACGTTCTACGGGATCGAGCGGGCTGATCTGCTGTCGCGGGCGCGAACCCGCACGCTGCATCGGCCTAGGTTGATTGCGATGTATCTGAGCTACCGGACATCAGGCGCATCGCCCGAAGAGATTGGCATGGTCTTCGACGGACGAGATAGGACAATCGTGCAAATGCATTGCCGCGCCATAGCGCGCGAATGTGAGGAAGACTTCGATCTGATGCGTCTGGTGCAAGACCTTGAGAGGGCCATCAAGATCCGATGGCGATTAACATAACAACGGCGTGATAATATAACTTATGGGAAATCATAGATATCCCAAAATGCGACTTTAGCAATTGCAGCATGCCCCACTACCGATAGCGCCTCTGCCGAGAAAGCCGACATCGGGCGGCGGCAGTAGGCTACACGCCGGCTAGCCAAATGGAACTCCGATCAGAGTGGGGTGTTTCGGGCAGCATAGTTCGAGTGCGCACGTGGAGTGCCCGCCTGAGATGCCCCGATCGGCGCGGTTTCTCGGCGTTCGCCATTGACGCACCTGCTCGTCAAACTGAACCGCAATAAGGAAACACCCCCATGGAAACGCTTGAAAAACTGTTCGAAGACACACTGCGTGACATCTACTACGCCGAGAAAGCCATCATTAAAAATCTGCCCAAGATGGCCCGCAAAGCAGACTCGGACGATCTCAAGGCGGCGTTTGAAGAGCACATCGTACAGACAGAGGAACAGGTCGCCCGCCTAGAGCAGATCTTCGAGATGATTGGCAAGTCCGCGCGCGGTAAACGCTGCCCCGCAATCGATGGCTTGGCTGAGGAGGCGAGCGAAATCATGCAGGAAGCGAAAGATAAAACCGTTCGCGACGCCGGCATGCTCGCCGCCGCGCAGGCGGTGGAGCACTACGAAATCGCGCGCTACGGCACCCTCGCCGCCTGGGCCGACAAGCTCGGCATGGCCGACGCCGCAGAGCTTCTCCGCACCACGCTGCAGGAGGAGAAGGACACGGACGCGAAGCTGTCTGAGCTGGCGCTTTCGGAAATCAACGTCGAGGCCGACGATGCGGAGCCGAGGGCAAAAGGCAAGGCCAAAGGCGGACGCAAAGAAGCCGCAGAATAAAACGTGCCTTGCGGGCCGGGCGCCCACCCGGCCCTCCTTTGTCCGTGAGAGGCCATATGAACCTTAAACTGCTGCCAGGGGCACCGGTCTCCCCTGCGTGGAGATGGGGACGTGCAGCGGCGTTGGCCGCCACGGGGCTTGCGGCGTCGGCCCTGCTTGTCAACCACCTCGCCCGGCGTGCCGAGAAAGCGCATCGGCCAATTGGCCAGTTCGCGTCCGTCGGCAAAATGCGGGTTCACTACGTGGATCGCGGCAGCGGCCCACCGGTTCTGGTCTTGCACGGCAACGGCGGCGTGTTGGAAGAGCTGACGTCGAGCGGGCTCATAGACCATCTCGCCAGAACCCACAGGGTCATCGCGCTGGACCGCCCGGGTTTCGGGCTTTCACCACGGCCGGATCGCGGCTGGAGCCCGGAACGCGAGGCGCGCCTCCTCCTGGCGCTGATGCACCAACTTGGACTGGACCGTCCCGTTATCGTCGCTCACTCGTGGGCAACGCTTGTCGCTCTCAATCTGGCACTCGAAGAGCCCGATGCGGTGTCCGGGCTGGTCCTGGTCGCCGGCTACTACTATCCGACTACCCGCGGGGACGTCGCTATGCAGCGCCTCGTCGCGATGCCGGTGGTGGGTGATGTACTGCGGAATACCATTTGGCCTTTGTGGGCCCGGGTGGCGGCGCCGTTGGCGTTCAAGCGCGTGTTCTCGCCGCTCGCGCCGACAAAAGCCTTCTTGAGCAGCTATCCGGTTGCTATGGCAGTGCGGCCCTCGCAGCTTCGGGCCGTCGCGGACGATACCGTCGATATGCCAAACGCCGCAGCGCGCCTCACCGCTCGGTACGGCGAGCTCCAGATCCCCGTGGACCTCATCGCGGGCGCCGATGACCGGATGGTTTCGACCGCGGATCATAGCCGTCGGCTCCATCGGGAGCTGCACAACAGTTTCGTCGACGAGGTGCCCGGTGTAGGCCACATGGTTCATCACGCGCATCCGAAGCTCATCGAGCGGCGGGTCGCACATGTGTTTCAAAGGGCGTTGAAGCCTGTTTCTACCGTGGAACCTGCAACATAACTTTTGCGAGGCGCTGCAATCATCAGGAACCGCTCAAGACGTCGGATGGTGGGCGCCTTCCGGAAAAGCAACGTCCGCCCACGCAGGAGGATCGTAATCCAGGCAGCCGGCGTTCGGTCGCTCTTGCTTTGCACCAGCTTTTAGGCAGAGGTGACGTCAGGTTTGATGGGAAACTTTATCTCCACGACACAACCCTGAACATCGGTCTTCCAGATGGCCGTTCCACCGAGCTGCTCCGCAAAGGTTAACACGAGGCGGGTGCCTAGCCGTTGCTGCGGCTCGGCGGGATATCCCCTGCCGGTGTCAGAAACCTCCAAGACAAGATCTGGACTGGCGTCCGACAAGCTAACGTCCACGGTGCCGCCGTCCTTCCCGAAGGCGTATTTGAACGCATTGGTGACAAGCTCGTTGACCAGAAGTCCGACAGCCAAAGCCCTGTCCGGCGGCAGGAGCACGCGAGCGGACGTACATGTCAGTGAGATCGTTCTCTCACTGCTATCGAGGGCGCCCTCCAGCGACTCGCACAGCCCGACCAGATACTCCCTCATGTCGATGTGGCCGTCGTGGCGGGAAAGCTGCAGGTAGTTGTGGACGGACGCGATCACTTGCACCCGGTGTGCAACATCCTCCAGCGCTTTACGAACCTCCGGCGAACTCTGGCGTCCCTGCAGAGCGATAATCGACGAGATCACTGCGAACTTGTTTTTGACGCGATGGCTCATCTCATCGAGAAGCAGAGCGGTGCTCTCATGCGCTTTATGGGCGGAATCTAGGGCGCGATGCAGGCTGGCCGCCACGAAGACCAGACAGCTCGCAACCAAGACAAACAGGGCGAGAGCCGCGACATGGACCCGGACATCACTGTTCCAGTCTAGCAGGAGAGCGATAAGGACAACACTTGCTACGGTCGCGAAAAAGCCGGCGCCGCGACCGAACAGCAAAGCGGACGCCACGATAGGAAGAATGAACAAAAGCGAAGCATACGGACCGGCATTATCGCCGATGGCATAACGGACCGCGAATGCGACCGCCACGAGACCTGCCGCAGCGCCCCATCTGACGATCGGGGGCTGGAGGCGTAGACAGAGACCAGAGAGGAAATCCATGTCCGCCACACAAATCTGTTTGCGCAAATATGACCGGGCAGCTGGCCGAGGCGACCATCCAGCGGGGGGTGGAACTGTTGAGTTCGTGTTGTGTTTTCTTATCGCCCGACGCGGAGCAAGGCATGAGACAGCCAATCGGACCCGTTCCTGACGACAATTCTTTACCCGCTTATCTCTTCGAAAGCAGTAACGGAGCGATGTTTGGCGTGAGTTTAGACTCGCACGGTAAAAATTTACCGCGCCGCGAAGGAGGGTGGGCCTTGCGCGCCGCATTCTCCCTAGGTGTCCACGATCCGGTGCCCGCGCCTATCGACCCGGAGCCGATTCTGCGGGGCATTCGCTCACAAGGATATTTCATCTGGCAGGCTCGGCGCACGCTTCCTTTTGGAACGACGCAGTAGACGCAGGGCTGGAGCCCTATCTTTCTAGGAGGTTCCGGACGAGGTGGGAGCGCACGCGCAGCCCGCCAGGGTCACCCAAGGCGTAAGGCAACCGGGGGTATGAGGCGAGATGGAATGCGCGTCAGAGAGAAGGATGAGGATGCCGGGATCACCGCGTACGGCATCCGAGCCAGTTCGCGCGAGAAAAACTTGAGAGCTTCGATCGTGAACCATTCGCCTGCGCAGCGGTGGCCGCTGAGGTGATCGCCGCCGCCCTGCTGAAGCAAAGAAAATCTGTAGTCACCGACACCTTGAAATCGGAGCGGCGCGAAAGCGGCGGCGTTCTGCCAGACGCGTTCGTCCCGATGAATGCCATAGACATCTAGGACGACGAGAGTATCCGAGGGGATCCGGAAACCCTGCCACGCGATTTCGCGGCGGCTGCGCGCGCCAAGGAAAGGCGTGAAGGGACAGAAGCGCCGGAGCTCCTGGACGAAACAATCGAGCATCTCGTCATTGGATGCCACCTGGTCCCGCATTTCGGAGATTTCGCTCAACTTTAGCGCTGCGAGATCGAGAAAATAGGGAATCGCCAGCGCCGGACGGATCACGTTCAATAGCTCCACCGCAGTAACTTCGGCTGGAAGCAGATTGCCGTCGACATCGCGAAAGTTCGCGATGCGCGCGAGCGCGCTGGTCGGCGACGGAGCAGAAGTTCGGTCACGTGTCGCGGAGACGATGCCGTGCATCCATCGTTCCGATCGCCGCCTGGCAAAGCGTCCCTTCCAATTTCGCCACGCAATGCCTCCGAAGGCGTCGACCATGGCGGCGGCATCAGCAGCACGTTGCTGCGTTTCGCGTGGGCCAAGAGGAATTCCGGCCCATTCGCACATGGTGCGGAATAGAACCGTCTGCGCTTCAGAGAACAGATTGAGACGTGTGCCTGGCTGCCATGACGCCGCCGCCTCGCGCCAGGTCCTCACCAGAATTGGCGTGAACGAACTGAGGGACTGAGGTCCCATAAGCTCAAGATACATTTCTTTTCGGTGGCGATGCGCGAGGCCATCAAGACCATGGATACCGCCCTGGCCCAGTAGCGTTTTCTCGATCCGTCCCGGAGCGACGTCCTTCCGCTCTACCGATCCGGAATCGTAGAAAAGGGCGGCCGCTGCGGGCCCTCCGATGCAAACGGCTTTCTTCATCATGAGACGGCAGGAAAAAGCATCAGTTCCGAACCGGCGGAGCCTGTTCGACGCGAACCGATAGCCTTCCCAAGCCAAAGCGACAGTGCTGTCAGGAAACGGATCTCGGGGCGGCTCTTTCATACCGGAGTTCTCTCTCCCTCGTTCGCGCGACGCTTCATCGACTAAGTTTTCTGCGACACCCGGCGGCCTCGGATTTGGCCTCCCAGTGCGTGACGGTCGCGTCCCTTCTCCCCGCGGACGCCGCAACCAGCGAGACGGGAGCAGGCACAGACGTTTTTTTTATTCGGTGAGGGACGGAGCATTGGGAAGGCTTTCTCCCTGCTCCGGATCGGGCGGACCCGCGAGCAACATCATGATCCCGGTCACGATCAAAGCGGCAATCACGCCTCCTATCACGATACGGAGGCCGCTACGGGGGCCACTTGGTTTGATCATGCTGTCCTTCCGTTCATGTCCCTGGGAGTTCTCGGCCGAGCGCCGCGTCTCGCCGTGCTGATAAACCGGAACCTTTAACTGCCGCCAAGGTTGCACAACAAATCAGAAGGAGGCTCCGATGTTCCTGCGTATCGACCGGCTTCAGATCGAGCTTCCCCCTCCGGCGCAACAGGATCCGAATGGGGCGGCCGCGCTTCAGGAACTGCTTGGCGGCAAGTATGGGGAGATGTCGACCCTCGGCAATTACATGTTCCAGAGCTTCAACTTCCGAAGCAAAAGCAAGCTCAGACCGTTCTACGAACTGGTCGCCAGCATCACGGCGGAAGAACTCGGTCACGTCGAGCTCGTGAGCAACGGCGTGGCGATGCTGAACAACGGTCCCGACACCGCAATGGACGAGATGGACGGCGGAGACATCAGCGATTCGCCGTTCGATGCAATGAAGGACATTCGCCTGGCGGCTTCGTTTCTGTCCAACGGAGGTGGATCGGCACCGGTCAACAGCAACGGGCACTCTTGGAACAACGATTTCATAACCACGACCGGAAACGTCGTGCTCGACCTGCTCCACAACTTCCATCTGGAATGCGGGGCGCGCCTACATAAGCTTCGCGTCTATGAGACCGTCTCCGATCCGCTGAGCCGTGAGATCTGCGGTTATCTATTGGTACGCGGCTCCGTTCACGCACACTCGTACGCGCTCGCTCTCAAGAAGATAACGGGGGTGAACATCGAGCAGATGCTTCCCGTGCCCAATATCAATCTCGACAAGATTCCCGAGAGCCAGAAGTACCTGGCTGAGGGCTCGCATCGCCGTCTCTACACCTTCAGCCCCAGCGATTACGCCGGTATCGCAGGCTTATGGAGCGCGGACGAGCAAGCGCTCCCCGGGGACCCGCCCGGTGGTCTGGAAGTTGTCGAGGGTGCGCCCGAGGGCGGAAAAATCCACGAACTGGCCGGCGTGCCGTCGGCATTCTCGCCGGACTACGCGCCCGAGGAGATGTTCGAGATCGCGTCTCGCCTTTATCAGGCTTCGCGGTAGCCCGGAGACCGATTGTGATGAAAACAAACCATTGCGACGCCGCGTGATGGCGGACAAGACGGATCATCGACATTTCCGCTTTCGGCGGGGATACTCTTCGGATTGGGGCTCGGCGGGTTTTTCGACGGCATCGTGCTGCACCAGCTTTTGCAGTGGCATCAGATGCTGAGCAGTTGGTACCCGCTCACGTCGGTCGAAGCGTTGAAGCTCAATACGTTCTGGGACGGAGTCTTTCACAGCGCCACCTACCTGTTCGTGCTCGGGGGCCTGTTTGTCCTCTGGCGCAGTGCGCAACGCCGCCCTCTCCTGTGGTCGGGCAGGATGCTGATCGGCTCCATGCTGATGGGGTTCGGTGCATTCAACCTCGTCGAGGGAACCATCAACCACCACATTCTCGGCATCCATCACGTCAATGAGACCGTTCCCTTCGCCCAATGGATTTACTGGGATCTCGCCTTTCTGGCCTGGGGCGCTGCGATGCTGGCGGGAGGTTGGATCCTGATGCGCTCAGTTCATCACCAGCAAAGGCCGTTGCCATGAACCGACGCGATGGCGAAGACCGAAGCCGAACGCCCTCCTTACCCAATGAGATGATCTGGCTGCTGTTCGGGTTTGGAGCTTTGCTGGCGACCGCTCCCGTTTGGCGCCTCGCGATCTACGGTTACAATCCGTCGGTCGACGAATTGCTGCGGGTTATTTGCATGGTGCCACGCTAACGCGAGGCGCGAGACCCGAGGTGACGACGCGTCAAACGGTGCCGCCGTTAACTCCCCCGCGCGAACTTTTCGATTGATTGCGGGCGTTCGCCAGCCCACCGGGAAATCCACTCCGATCGGAGTATCGGCGCGCCGACCCGCCCCGGCGCGCTCGGGCTTCCAAGGACGATGCAACGAAAACGTCCAGTGCGGTTGCGGCCGATACGGCCGCGAGCGCGAGCTTCACATTGCCACGCTGCGGATTGTGCGGGTGGAGCCCTTTCAGGAGCACGGCGATATCGAGCATGTCGCCCGCCACCCGGCTTTTGACGCCTGCCCGCTTTTCCGTCGACAGTGTCAGTATCCCGCTCGCAATCTCGCGAATGCCGAACAGGCGGACGAGGCCCTCCATGCCCTGAAGCCCGAGAGCCCGAGTCACTCGCGGAGCGGCAAACAGTTCCACGGCCCCGAGCCCAATGCTGAACCACCCAAGGGACTTGGCAAGGCGATCCTCGGGCTGGATCGACGACGGTCCTGAGCTCACAATTTTCGGAGCGCCCTTCGGCCGCACCGCGTTGGCAACGAGAGACATTCCTAGCTCCTTAAGGCTTCACGACCACCTTGATGCAGCTGTCACGCTTGTCCCGGAAGACTTTGTACATCTCCGGCGCTGCATCGAGATCGACCGTGTGGGTGATGACGAACGAAGGATCGATCTCGCCGTCCTCAATTCGCTTCGACAGATCGTCGGCCCAGCGTTTGACGTGGGTCTGCCCCATGCGGAAGCTCAGTCCCTTGTTCATCGCGATTCCGATGGGAAACTTGTCGGCGAGCCCGCTGTAGACCCCAGGGATCGAGATGGTTCCCACCGGACGGCACACGTAAATCATTTCTCTCAGAACGTGAGCACGGTCATTGGCGAGCATGAACATCTGCTTGGCGCGGTCGTACACCGAATCCGGATGCGTGAGCGAGACGTGCGCCTCGAGCCCGGTTGCGTCGATGCACTTGTCGGGCCCTCTGTTGTCGGTTAGCTCGTTGAGGCGCTCGATCACGCTTTCCGTTTCGAAGTTGATCGCGACGGCGCCGCCGGCCTCGGCCATGCTGAGGCGTTCCGGGAGGCGGTCGATCGCGATAATCTGTTCGGCGCCCAGGAGCACGGCGCTCCGGATGGCCATCTGGCCAACCGGACCGCATCCCCAGACGGCCACCGTGTCGGTGCGTTCGATGTCGCATTGAACGGCCGCTTGCCAGCCGGTCGGCAGAATGTCTCCAAGAAACAGCGCCTGATCGTCCGGCATCCCGTCGGGGACTTTGATGTGCGTGCTGTCGGCGAACGGAACACGCAGGTACTCGGCCTGCCCCCCAGGATAACCGCCCGTCAAATGCGAGTACCCGAAAAGACCGGCCGTGGTGTGCCCGAAGGCTTTTTCGGCGAGTTCTTTCTTCCGATTTGTCCGCTCGCAAACCGACCAGTTTCCGCGGCGGCACTGATGGCACTCGCCGCAGGTAATGGTGAACGGCACGACGATGCGATCGCCCTTTCGGAGGTTGCCATTGATCCCGCTGCCGACCTCCACCACCTCGCCCATCATCTCATGCCCCATGATGTCGCCGGGCATCATGGCGGGGATGAAATTGTGAAAGAGGTGCAAGTCGGAACCGCAAATCGCGCAGCTCGTCACTTTGATAATCGCGTCCCGCGGCTCTTCGATTTCCGGATCGGAAACCGTATCGCATCTCACGTCTTCTTTACCGTGCCAGACGATTGCTTTCATTCGATATCTTCTCGTTTTGGCGGCGTACGCAGTGAGTTGGCACGCACCGCGAGCAGCAAGGCGGCGACGGTCACTCCTGCTCAACGTGACGCTTCTTGCGCAGTTCCGCTCCGTGCGCACCACACGGTTCGAGCGCGGTTTCCGATCGATGGAGATGCGCGAGCATCAGCCGGATACGGAAAGGCAGCCGCGCGATCGGATTTTCGCGCAGTATGCGTTCGGCAAGGGCGAGCAGCAGCGTGTTCATGCGAATGGAACTGCGTGAGCGGCGTTTGGTTTCAATACATCGCCACATCCGGTGGCACGTCATTCAAGGAAGGACCACGTCATGACATCGCCTCGTGAATCGCTCGCGGCCTGGCTACGGGATGCCCATGCCATGGAGGGCCAGGCCGAGACGCTCCTAAGCACCCAGATTGAACGCCTCAAAAACTATCCGGAGGCATTGCCGCGGCTCAAGGCTCATCTCGAAGAAACCCGCGCTCAGCGCGACGCACTGGAAGGCTGCCTCGAAAAGCTTGGAGAGAGTACGTCGTCGTTGAAGGACGGGACTATGAAGCTCGCGGCTAATATGCAGGGCCTTATGCACATGATGTCGAGCGACGAGGTGCTCAAGAACGCGCTCGCCAGCGCCGCCTTCGAGCAGTTCGAAGCCGCATCTTACAAAATGCTCGTGGCAGCCGCACGCGTCGCGGGCGAACCGGAGATCGCGCGCACCTGCGAAACGCTGTTGGAGCAAGAGGTCGCAATGGCCGACTGGGTCTGGAGCGAACTTGAGCCGCTGACGGAGAAGTATCTCGCTCTCGAAGCCGCCGGAGCTGAGGCGAAGCGCTAGACGGAGTGCGAACGATCGGAACGCCAAAACGCTCGGCATACTTCTAAGATCGAACCGCCAATTGACGACGTCCAAATTGGCCGGCTCCGATCACGCGCCTCCGGCGCTGCTGCCGGGGGCGCTTACAGCCCTCAAGCGTTTACGGCACTCCGAACCAGGCGATCGCTGCCCCAGGCGGCCCGCCTTCGTGTCTGCCTAGTCTAGCCAATCCAGGGCTTTGCGTTATCGGAGCGACCGACAGGGCGCCGATGCGCGTTGCCTGCGCAATCATCGGGCGAGTGCCCTGAAGAAACTTCGCCTCCGGTCATTGTCACTTGTGCGAGGCGGCTCGACGTCCGCTCTGCTCCTAGATGCGGATCTGCCCGCCGTGATGCTCAACTCGCCCCGGCGCGATGATCATCACTTCCGCTATTGGGACGACGCGTTGCTGCGCGGCGCACCATCGCGTGCGTCCTCTTTGGCGGCTTTCTCTACTTAGCGTCCGTCCCAAAAGCCGGCGATGTAATGCAGGAAAAGCAGCTGCTCCGCTGCCTCGCGCTGTTTTCTTAGGCCGGCTTGGCCACTGGCTTTCTGTTACTGCTGTTAGCCGGGACGCCATCCATGGCCTTGGCACGACGTTCCATAATCTGGACGGGGGTCGCGGAGGACAGGACCGTGCCGGCCTTCGTCTCGACCTTCGAACGGAAGGTTTGCTTGAGGGTGTAGTCCTCGCCCTTGAGCCGATCAGCGTCTTCCTTGGTGAAGGCTTCGGCGCCGGTGATGTTGGCGGCCGGCACATAGCGGTCCGAACCAAGATTGACGAGAGCGACGCCCTGCCCCTTGATCGCGTCGAGCGATTCCTGGGCCAGCTTCGAGGACTTGTCCCCGAATTCAATGCGGATATTCACACGGGCCGCGTCGATGTCGATCCCCCTCTTCTCTTTCAACGACTCTTTCGCACGTTCCTTGTCCTCGTCCGCCATTGGGCGAATGAGGCGGATCGTATCGAGGGGCACGAGCTTGGTGACACCTTCATGGGTCGTGTATTTCAGGGAGTGTGCAGACATGATCATCCTTCGTTTTTCTTGTTGAACCGCGAAGGATGATGGCCGCCAGCGATCCCGAGTCATGGCGCGCTGCAGCAATATTACAATGGCATTCAGCGGACCGGATCGGCCTTCAATACACTCGGCGTCCGCCGTGCGCCGCAGACAACCTCAAGCACGAACAGCTGGCCGATCGGTGCGCTCCGCATGTCCATGCTGCCTGCCTCCGCCTGAAAAGCACGATCGGCGCGAAAGACCAAAACAGCGCGAACAGCCCCCTGCTCCCCGTCGACGAAGAAGCAGCCGAGATCATCCCCGAGCCAGGCCTTCGCCGTCAGCACAGCTTGCCAATTGGTCAGCGACTCTCCCGGATGGTCATAGGCCAGCAGCGCCTCAGCATCAGGATGCACTGTAATGTCCGGGATTTGATCAATGTCGCCCTGCACGCAGGGAGGTTAGCCAACCTCCGATCCTCGGACACGCTGCCCCGCAGCATTCCGCAAGGGATCGAAGCCGCATGGCGGAAACCCGCCACTCTCGGGGTTCCGTTCACGAGAGCCCGACCGGCCTGAAGGCCGGAGGCGGCCGGCCTCCAATTGTTCGTTTGATCACCAAAACAAAGAGACCAGAAAAGCGCGGCTTACTTGGGTTTTCCCTTTAAGTTCATACTTATTGCCGAGCATGAGCAGCGCAGCGTCTCCGGCGAGGACCCTTTGGGGGTGATGTAGAGCCAGGACTGACATTTCTCGCAGCGAAATTGAGCCATCAGATCCTTGAAAGCGGCCACCACAGGCTGAAAATCCTTCTTGCCGAAATTCGCCCATGCATTGTAGTGGACCGCCTTGTTGACAGCCCATTGCTCGACATTGCTTGCGCCGTTGGAAGCGGAAAGCTTTGATTTTCGATCCGACGCTGCCTGTCGCGCCTCAGCATCGCTCCAGGAATTGGCGGCGTCTGCCGCCTTGCCGAAGAGTTCGCCCATACGGGCGAGCACACTCGGCAGAAGATCGCCGAGTTCATATGCACCGTCCGATCTGAAGACAGCTCTGGCGCCTAAATTCTCTGCCAGATGGGGCACGGCATATTCCAGGTGATGCCGGACCATGGCCGCCGCCACCGGCACCTTGCCTTTGGAAAGGGCCGCGTCGATGTCCACCCAGATTTCTTCATCGGACTCGACGATAGGCCCCGTATCGACGGTCCAGTTTTGGAAGACAAGCGACGTTTTCGATGAAACAACGCCAGCAGATCGCATTTGCTCAGCCCAAAGGCGATCATGCGTCGTGATGACGAACTGGGTATCCGGAAACTGCTCTTTGAGCAGCTTGCAGAATTGGTAGCGATGCCCCACGTCCACAGACATGACGACGTCATCCAACAGCGCAAAGGTAAAGCGGTTTCCTAGTAGCCGCTTCATCAAGGCGAAGTATAGGCATACGCCCATGCCGTCTTGATGCCCCTCGCTGTGAAAGGCGGCTGGCGGGAACAAGCCCTTCTCGTAGAAGTTCACAAGCAAATCCAGCCTCCCCTCTGTCGGGGTGAGCTGGGCAGCGAACTGCTCTTCATCGCCTTCGTTGATGATCTTGTAGAAGCTTGAGAAATCCTCCTGCACGTCCTGATAGAGCGTATTGAGCTCGTCTTCCATAGCGCGGCAATAGGCGTCGTAAGCGGACTTGGCCGCATCGGCGGCGCGCGCGGACCTCACAAGAACGCGGGAAGCGTCACGATAGTCGGCGATACGCGCCTGGGCGGTTGTCAGGAAAGTCTGCGCGTCAATGCGGGCGCTCTGGTCCGGCTTCGCGTTAAGCTTGGCGCGCAGATTCTGCAACGCCTTGGGGAGATCGGGAGGCATGTCCGCCCATCCCTTGCCGAGGCGATCCTTCAGCCCGGTTATACCGTCAAGAGTTTCGAGCGAGCCGCGTAACTGGTCGAGATCCTTGGTCCAGCCCGAGAGTATGGCGGCCGTCTCCGCCTCGCCTTCGGCTGCGGCGATTTTGGTGACAGGATTGATTAAGCCTGCGATGCGTGATGTTTCCCCGCTGAGTTCACCGCCGGCGTTGAGCAACGCGTCGTTCAGCTTTCCCGCCTCCTGAGACTTCGCCAGTTTTATTCTGAGATGATCTCGAAGCTGCCCTTCATCGTCCCATTCATGATCGCATAGCGGACATTCGGCGCCATCGACGAGCGAAAGTCCTTTCTCTATCAGCGTTCGGCGATGGAGCATGGTTAGGAGGCCAGGGTCTGCTTCTAGCCTTCCCAGTCCGTCGAGGATCACGGAGGCTTGTTTCTTTCCGACGGCAGCCAATCCTGCCACCACATCGTCGAGCGCCTTCAAATCCCGCAGTGCAGACTGCTTGTTAAATTCCGGCGCCTTGCCTCCGGCAACGCCGGCATCCAACTTGGTGTCGGCCTCGAGCGTGGAGATCTTGGGAAGATCGAGCGCTTCGCGGCGTAGGTTGACGGCTTCTAGCACTTCGCGAGCATCGAAATTCTTGACGTTGAGATGCCTGACGAGTACTTCCCGCCGCTCATGCTTGGCGGACTCAGCCTGCCCCTGTTTCTTCTTCAGAGTGTTCTGGGCCGTATTGAGCGCACTGCGCGTCTGCCCGATGCCGTCGAGCTTCAGAATAATCTGAATGTCCTGCGACCGCGTCGTTGGTTCGGTGATGATGAATTTGAGCACTTCGCGACGCGACAAAGTGATTTCCGGATGCTCTTCCACCTCCTTGAATGCCGCCAAAACGTCTGCGTCCGCCGGTTCGATCGTGGGCTTCTGAGGCGCGGATATCGAACGGGTAATGGTGGCGCTCTTATTGAGGCCAGGGAAGAACACGCTCAACTGCACGAACGCGGCGTTTGGAAACTTCACCTTGTCGACATGCGGACCGTGTTCCTTGATTGAGAGCTGCTTGGTCCCCTTACCTGCAAGCCGACCGATATCGCCAGTCAGGCCGAACTCGATCGCATCAATGACGCCGCTTTTGCCCGACCCGTTTGGACCAGAGACAGCGAACTTCTTGCGTTTAAAATCTATGTCGAGCTTGCGGATGCCCCGCACTTCTTCAATATGCGCGCTTTCTAGCTTGATCATTTCACTTCGCCGTCGGCTGGAGTGGTGAAAATTTTCACGAAATCCTCTGCCTTGAGCTTGCCGCCGGAAGCCAGCAATTCGCGCAGCCGTTCGACGTTACGCTCATCGACTTCTTTGATGGCAGCAAGCGATTCCAAAAATTTCGCGGCTATATTCTCCTGAAGCGAAGACATCAAACCCTCATGAGACTTGCGGGGCGGGGCGTCCCTACTTCAGGGCGGCCTCGGAAATCCATCCGAATCAAAAGCAACAAAAATCTGCTTACGCACTATATGCGGAAGCAATCCGCCGGCAAATCACCGCAACCGCCTCCCATCCTCAATCATATCCGCATCCTTGATGGTCACGCCGTCCTTGACCAGGGCCGTCATCACGACGTGCTTGAGACTGGTTTGCTGCTGTGCGGCGCGGATCTTGAGCTCGGTCCAGACATAGGCCGGCAGCTCCAAATTCAGGCTTTTCATATCGCTTCGGGGCGTTGCATCAGGCGACGGCGCAGGCCGCTCCTGCGGAGCCAGCGTTGCTGCTCCCTCCCCTGCCCTGTTGGCGACTGGCTTCACAAGCGCGCCGACGCCTTTGTCGGCGGCCAGGCGCTCAAGCTTATCGTCATAGTCGGGAGTTATAGGCGCAAAGGGCGCGCGTTCTGTCTTCATGGTTATCCTGCCTTTCTGATGTCTTCGTTGGCGCCTTCGACGATGGCGCGGATTTCTGCGAGCAGGCTCGTCACTTCGAGACCGGCCCCCTTCCCTGCTTCGGATTTGGTGGGCGGTTGCCCGTTCAGGAACATTTCGCGATAGGCCGAGCGCTCGACGAGCGCGGTACGGAAGAGCGGCAATCCAAGGCGCTCCAGCTCGCGATATGCAAAGTCTGTCACCCGCGTGCGTAAGGGGTAAACTTTGGTGAGCAGAAGTCGGTAAGGGATAGTGCGGCTGGTGGTCTCGTTAACGTCGCGGATATCGCCGACTACCACGAGTGCTTCCCGAAGATCGGGCTCCGACGCCTGCGCCGGGATCACGACGAGATCGGAACGGGCTAAGGCTTTAAACAGCGTGACCTCCCTGCTCCCGGGCAGATCAATGCAGATATGGTCGTAGTCGCCGGAGGCCTCGGCCTCACGGACAAAGCTCCCAAACTTTTGAGGGTCAATGGCGGTGACAGTCAGGCCTTCGATCGGCGCTTTCCTCGCCCACCGATCAAGCGTGCGGTTCTGGTCGAGATCGAGGAGAAGGACGCGGGCGCCGTCGAAGGCGAGTGCGGATGCGATGCAGGCGCAGGTCGTGGACTTGCCGACGCCTCCCTTGGAGGACGCAAACGTGATGATCATGAAACCTCTTAAACGCGCAATTGCGCAGATATGGATTTGAGTAAATCAGTACTCGTATGAATAAAGGCTACCGTATTCGTTCAATTGGCCAAGCCCTTTCTTGATGCCTTGCCCATCAGCTCAACCATACAGATGCACGGGCGCGCAGTTGGGAATCCGCGCAAAGCTACAACCCAGCCAAGCTGCAAGACAACATCCCTGCAAATATGCATTTGGGCAGACCATCATTTGCCCAATGGCGCAGATATACTGCCATGGTTTGCGGAGCCGCCGTCGCGTGGGCCGATCGAGACGCGCGCCGCCAAGCGATCAAGGCCGGCCCGCAAGGGCCGCTTGCCTTGGCCTTGATCGCGCGAGGCGGGCGCGGCTAGGCCCGATACGCAAGGCGGTGAAGATCCTGGGGGCAGGGGGCCATGGTTTTTGGTGAGCCAGAGCATCACTTGCCCAAATGTGCATTTGCCCAAGAACAGCCTTGAGACCCACCTCTGCACGGGATTGGACATGTTCCCGGAAGCAGGCTCTGCGCCAATGCTAGGGGGCTAACCGCAAACTTGCGATTTGTTAAGTGATCATATATTATCACTTAAAGCACGAAACACCGAATAAGTGATAGCATATTGGCAGTTACGCTCAAATCACCCGCTGATATCCAGGACGCGCTGCGCGCGCGCTTCCGCGCACGACGGCTTGTGCTCAACCTGACACAGGAAGGACTCGCCAATCGCTCCGGCGTGACGCTTGCAACCCTGCGCCGTTTCGAGCGCACGGGCCTTATCGCGTTCGACTCGCTGCTCAAGCTCGCGCTCGTTCTCGATTGTCTTGGTGATTTCGAGAAAGTCGCGGCGGAGGATGAGCGCTCTCTGATCGGTCGACCGCTTGACGCCGTGCTGGCACAGAAGCGGGGTCGCCGGAAGGGACGGATCACGTGAAATACGTTCCTACCGCATTGCTCAACGTGTTCCTCGACGGCCGCAAGCGGCGCAAGGTCGGGCGTCTGGCGACGCAGGCCCGGCGCATCCTGTTCGAATACGATCCTGATTTCCTGAGCAGCGGCTTGCAGATTTCGCCTTTCCAGCTTCCGGCGCGTGCGGGCATCGTGATTGCCGAACCGGTCCCATTTGACGGCTTGTTCGGCGTCTTCAATGACAGCCTGCCCGACGGCTGGGGACGGCTGTTGCTGGATCGCGCCGTCGAGCGCGCAGGTATTCTACGCGGCAGCCTGACACCGCTCGACCGGCTGGCGTATGTCGGACGGCACGGCATGGGCGCCTTGAGTTACGAGCCGGACCACAGCGATAGCGACGGCGAGCCCATCGTGCTCACGCTCGACAAACTGGCCGCGGACGCCGCTACGGTGCTGAAAGGCGAGCAGGGGGCCATCGTCGACAAGCTTCTGAAGCTCAACGGGGCGTCAGCCGGCGCGCGGCCCAAGGTCGTAGCGCAGGTCAGCGCAGACAAGAAAAAGATCATCCACGGGCCGGCAAGTCTGCCGCCCGGCTATGCGCACTGGATGATCAAGTTTCCATCGCAGCTTGATGAAGCGGATGTAGGGCCGATCGAATACGCTTACAGCCTCATGGCGCGGGCGGCTGGCATCGACATGCCGGAGACCCATCTCTTCGGCGCGAAGAAGAAGCGGTATTTCGGGATCAAGCGCTTTGATCGCGATGGTGACCGCCGCGTCCATATGCACAGCTTATCCGGGCTTTTGCATGCGGACCACCGCACGCCGTCGCTCGATTACGACGCGTTCCTGAAAGCGACGCAGGTCCTGACCAAGGACATCACTCAGGTCGAAAAGGCCTTCCGCCTGGCTTGCTTCAACGTGCTTGCCCATAACCGCGACGATCACGCGAAGAATTTTTCATATCTGCTCGACGATGAAACCGGGCAATGGTCGCTTGCACCGGCCTATGACCTGATTTTTTCGAGCGGACCGGCGGGCGAGCAGAGCATGATGGTGATGGGCGAGGGCAGGGGCCCCGGCGTCGAACATCTGCGTGCGCTCGCAAAGAAGCATGGCCTCAAGAAAGGCGAGGCCATCCTCGACGAGGTCCGTTCGGCCATCGCCAAGTGGCCAGACGTCGCGGCCGATGCGGGCGTCTCAAAAAAATCTGCGTCAATGATCACTGCGCGCATCGCACCGGCGTCATCGAAACCCGCAAGATCGTCGAAGAAGCCTGCAGCCAAGACGCCACCAGCAGCCAAAAAATCTGCGAAGCCTAAAAAGCCACCCGCTGCGAAAAAGAGCAAAGCAGCGAAGACTGCGCGCAAACGCTAAGTCAGTGCGCCGCGCTTTCGCGCCTGCCGCAGGATGCGCTCATCATCATCAAAATCGCGCTCCAACAGCACGATGCGGCCATCCGTCGGCAGGGCATCGAGGACTACGGTCAACCCGGCGCCGGTATCATGCGGATAGGCGCAGCCGATACGTGTCCACACGGGCTTGTTGGATGAGGTGGCGCGCCTGACGGCAAACGCGATGAGAACGGGATCACTGGCCATGCGAATGTCAGCGTGCGGCTCTGCGCGTCGGCGGTCAACGGCAGCCCGGCAATCCATCCCCAGCCATGGCCGGAATCAAAGGTGAGAAAGAGGGCGCGGTCTCACCTTTGCCCGGAAACGCGCGGCTTTCCGGGCAGCAAAGAGCCCGAAAGGTGAGAAAATGGGCGGCGTCTCACCTTTGGGCCGGCGGCCAGGATCGGCCGCGGAATTGTTGCAACGACGCTCAAAACCGGAACGGCTCATAGGAAGGCGCGGCATTGAGCATCGATCAACGCAGGGTCGACCAGCCCCAATCATGGATCAGGCGCATCACGCCCCCTCCTATAGGCAATTGCGGCCTATCCACGAGGCAGGCGCCCGCCCTTTAGGATGGTTGTACCCATAAGCTCCCCACCCGCCAAACCCAACGACCTTTCCGCAAGTGCTATTGGTGATATTCGCAATCGATGTTGATCCCATCGACTCCTTGCATGACTCATCCGCGCGAGCGGATACCATTGCTATCAGGCGCGGCGGAGTGAGCGCTTGCGCGAACGAAGGGTGAGGGGACCTACACTTATGGCCGCTATGCGGCCATTCCATATATCGGCCCGCCTTACCGAGCCGCCTTTGACCCTAGTTGTCGGTCGGTTGTTTCACGTGGCGCGGCACGCTTCTCTTTTTTCATGATTCAAGATTCAGATTCAGGGGCAAAATGTTCTAAATATATCAACACATTAGACGGCCAAAAGTGAGGAAATGGGCGCTACAGGTGAGATATTGGGCGATGAGCGGTGAGGAAATGGGCGCTTAAAGTGAGAGATCGGGCGTGCTGCGGTGAGAGAATGGGCGCGCGGAAGGGTTTCTGAGCTTATCGGTGAGAAATTGGGCGTCGAATTATGAATTCTCATCATCGAAACGGATGGTCTCGAGCTTGCGGTTCTGGCGGGCCTCACGGCCGACGCGGCTGCGCTCGCGCTCGTCGAAAGCGGCCTGCAATTCTTTGACCGATTTCTTGTGCCAGGCGACCATCAACTTATCGACGGCACGGCCTCTCTTCACCGCCAGGACGTCCACGTAGAAGTCGGTCAGCTGATTGACCTCCGCAAGGGCAGGCTTGAGGCAGTGCTTGTTGAACTCTGCGAAGCGTTCCAGCTTGCCTGCTGGCACCCCCAGCATGGCGCGGAACTCGTCGACGGTGAACTCCTCGTGCTGTTTGTACATGCCGATGCGGCGCTCGATCATCTCATAGAGACGGATCGAATATTTGGAGCGCAGCGCGTACATGATGTGGGTCTTGATGGTCGCCCAGGCCTTGCTCTGCTGAATGACAGCGAGAAGGTCCGGCGGGAATGTATAATAGAAGTACCCGTCCTCGCGATCCTCTTCCTTGTTGGTTCCGATCAAATGGACGCGGAACGTCGACATCCTGCCGGTTTGCGGGTCGCGCGCACGGATCTTGGCCCACGCCGCCATAAGCTTGTCGAAGGCGTCTTCGAGGCGATCATTGCTTTGATGAGAGCCGCGCAGGGACGCTTTCAGCACCTTGTGGATGCGCTGCGTGTTGATGTTGTTCCACGCATTGGCGAGAAGTTGATTGTAGAGGATGGTTTCGCTGCGATTAAGCGGGGTCAGCTCGATAATGTCGACCAGTTCGCGCGGCTTGATGATGCGTCCCATATGGGCAGGATCAAGAGGCTGGCCCGTCACCTTCATGTCGGTGGCCAGTAGTTTGCTTGGCAGTTTGGCTTCTTCGTGGACCTCGAAACTGCCTGCGTCGATGAGTTGTGAAATCTTTCGCATGCTTACGGCATTGAGCGTGCGGATTGAAAGGTGAGACGTCAAGAAGTGAATTTCACCTTTGGCATTTCTCACCTTTGGCCCGCCCAATTCCTCACTTTTGGGCTCATACAAAAGCTGGCGGACTGGGACCCATCTGGACGCCCGCCCAATTTCTCACCTTTCAGATGCAGCGAAACCCGCGGAAATCCGCGCGCGACTCTATGATCCGCCCAATCTCTCACCTTTAGCTGTGCGCGAATCCAAGGAATCGCTTGGCTTGAATCCGGCCCGCCCATTTTCTCACCTTTCGGGGAGGGCGCGACTCCTTGGACTCCCTGTCGCGACTCCGGGATCAGCCCACTTTCTCACCTTTGGGGTCGAGGGCATTCTTCAATGCAGGTCATCATGCCCCAGCTGCGGATAGGCCAGGTCGCCACCTCAGCCTCCGCAACCGCCTCAATTGTGAAATGGAACTTCTTAATGCGCCGCGCCTCGAACAACCGCATCAGATCCGAAAACTGCTCACGCGTTGCATCGAGCGCCAACGTCAGTGACGGCAGCTCCTTCATCTTCATCAACGTGCCGGCGTTTTCATAAACTGGCTTCATCGGCGTGGGCGCCATGATCATCACGATGCCGGGCCACTGAAATGCGTGCTTGGTCATCGAGAAGGCAGCGGACAAAATCATGTACGAGAACTCGACGGACTGGCGCGGCGGACCGTCCTGAACGACCTGCCCCATATTGATCGTTCCACCGCCGAGAAAGTCCCCCCGCCATTCGCCGGGAAGGATAGGCGGCAGTACCATCCTCTCCTTCTTCTGCGTGCGCTTGGTCATCATGGACCTCCATTGCTGGCCGAACATCGACGCTCGCCTTCTCGGCGCTCAGGCAGCCGGCCTTCGGATCGTCATCAGGTTGCCGATGAAAGTGCCGATTATGGCCAGAAGGCGCTTACGCCGATCAGGCGGTACATCGAAGAAGCCCCAGAGGATCATGCTGTCGAGCAGGATTTCAGCAGTATCGGCATGCGAGCGTCGCATTGCCATGACGCGGTCCAGTTCGCCGGCGAAGTCGTAGAGAACGGCCAGATGATTGCGCTCGACGCCGAGTACAACGCCGTGCGTGAGAACGATCAGCAGCAGGTGCGCTGCTTCTTCATAGAAGCGGGGCATGGCACCTCCAAAGTGATTGGCGTGCAGGATCGAGCACGCGGCCCAGACAGCCGCGTGTCGATGATCGCTTGAGTTGTCGGCGGTTCTAGAGCGCGTCTGCGGGCTCGGGATCGGCGCGATACGTCTGCGCGGGGAGGCGGGCCTTGAGCCAGTCCTCAATATCCGTCAGCAGCCAGCCGATGCGGTTTTCTCCAAGCCGGATGCGGCGAGGGAACTTACCGGCCTTCTCCAGACGCAGAATATGCTGCGGCGTGTAGCGGACGATCGAGCGCACTTCCTTCAACGTGAGGGTGCGCAGGTGATGAAGGGGTGATTGATCCTTTCGGTTTGCAGTAGACATGCGGGCACTCCTTGCGCGCCGAAGCACGCAGCCGGTGTTGCGACTGACTTGGGGGATACGCAGGACGACGGCCAATTGGCCGTACAGAAACCTTAAATCAATATGTAAATTTAATCCACAGAAATTTACTTGCGGCGTCTATTACGCGGCGCGATCGATTGCCGTCGCCGATCGTAGTACTCGTCGATCTGCCGCATGATCTCCTGCATCGGAGAGTGCATATCGGCTAGCGTTTCCTCCGGATGGCGGTGCATCCAGACCGCAAGCGCCTGGTAGAGCGGCGGATCGAGCAGCTTGATATCAGCGCGCGTCATCCCGCGGCCGTACCAGCGCGCATAAACGCGGCGCAGAAATGCCGCGGGATTTTCCTTCCTGCCCTCGCGGTCAGACCAAAGCTCGGGAGCGCGATTAGGACTGTCTTCATGGATGGGGCATCTGGAGAGGAAGATATCGATTAGGTCTCGAACAAGGGCATAACGCAGGTCAAGGCGCTCCAGCAGCGTGAGTTTGTGGGCGTCTTCAATCGCGGAAACTGCCTTTTCAGCTTGGGTGGTAGGCGCAGACCAAATTCTCCGGTCTTCCTGCTGATCAGCAAAGTGGCGAAGCAAAGTGTCTAGAAGCTTGGTATCTGGCCGCTGAACCGGTGACGAGCGAAGCGGTCCGCCTATTGGCAAAGTTGGCAAAGGAGGCGGTTGCGGAATCTCCAGCTCTTCTGGCGCCTCTCGAACGGGAGATTTTCGTGACTCTCTGCGCTTGGGTCCTGCCATGCGACGCCTCATGCGGCGCTGTCCGCCGACATCGCCGTTAATCGCACGGGGCTCCGCAATTGTAAATCTTATTGGCATGATATTACAAACGCGCAGCGGGCCGGAGCAGAACAGTCACAGCCTTCATTCGGCGTCGCAGTGGGCGACTCGTATTGTTCCGCTCAACAGGCGGGCCAACTCCGCTTCCCATGCGCTCAAGGCTTCACGCTTTTCCCTATCATACGCATAACGGTTATAGACGGCATCCGTGATGCTGCGGCTGATGGCGCTGTGGTTGAGCACGAGCGAACGGACATGCGTCGGCAAGCCCAGCTTTGCCATTTCCGTTCCTACCGTGCGGCGCAGGTCGTGGGGCGAGACCTTAGTGATCTTCAGTTCGCCAACGAGCCGCGCCATCGCGCGTGTAACGGCACTTGCCAGGATAGGTGTATCCTCGGCCGCAACCGGCGAGGGGAACACATAGAGGCTCGACGCTGAACTTGCCGCAACCGCCTTCTTGAACTCCGCGCAGGCCATCGAGCAGAGTGGTACGCGGTGCAACAGGCCGTTCTTGGTGCGCTCACCCGGGATCATCCAGACCGGCTCATTGCCATCCAGCTCCAGTTCGGACTTCCGCGCTTCGACCACTTCGGTACGTCGCTGCCCTGTCAACAACATCAAACGCAGAGCGGAACGTGTCGCCGGCGAGAGCATGCGGCCTTTCTCGGCCTTGCCCATATGCTCGCCCGTCATTCCCTCCATGGCTTCGAGCGCACGCCAGAAT
The DNA here is from genome assembly GCF_000503895.1 of Hyphomicrobium nitrativorans NL23. Lineage (NCBI taxonomy): Bacteria > Pseudomonadati > Pseudomonadota > Alphaproteobacteria > Hyphomicrobiales > Hyphomicrobiaceae > Hyphomicrobium > Hyphomicrobium nitrativorans. The sequence goes on along the minus strand of NC_022997.1, from coordinate 753,978 downwards.
GTCGGAATCTCTGCAGGCGACAACACCCGCTCGCGCGGCTTTACCTCGCCAACCTTACGCAGGCGGGCTGCTGGATTGAACTCAAGAACCCCTTCGTTGACGCCCCAGTTCAGGATGCGGTTGATGAGGACCAGAACGTTGTTGGAGGCTATGGGGCCACCGGTCTTTGCTACGCGGTCGCGCAGTTTGCCAATCTCGCCGCGCCGCAGATCGGTGAGCCGCTGGCGCCCTAGACCATTCTTGATATGCGTTTGCCAGGTTGACTCGTCGGTCGCCACACGCGCCAGACCGGAAGCATGGCGCTTGTGCCAGTCGTCGTACAGATCTGCGAACCGCATAGTCTCCGAGCGCTTGACCTTTCGCTCAACGTGCGGGTCGCGCTCGTTGGCATAGGCGGCCGTCAGAACGTTGCGCGCTTTCTGACCGGCATCGGCAAGGCTCACCGACTCGCGCGTGCCGACGCGGTACCACCGTTCGGTGCGCGTTCCGCGTCCGCCTGGCTGATAGCGGATGTACCAGTAGGCTTTGCCAGTGACGCTGACGTCGAGCCAAAGCCCTTCCAGGCCATCGATACGATAGCGCGTGCGCCGGCCGTCCACGGGCCTCGCAGCCTTGATCACCCGATGATTTGCTTTCAGCGTCGGCATGCCAAACAAAAGAGGTCAGGGGTCAATGGTCTGTATTTGTTGAGGTGCTGGATTCTGTCACGCACCTGTCACGCACCAAGACAGCATTAGAAGCGTGGCGATGTTATGGCTTGCCCACACGAGATGTCAAAATTATTCTTTTATTACAGACGCTTGAAACGAACATGAGCAAGCATCGAAGAACATAGAAAAACATGTCCGGTCACAATCGCACTGCAGAGGTCAGGGGTTCGATTCCCCTCGGCTCCACCAATTCAATCAAGAACTTACGCAAATCCCTCCAACGCACGGACCGTCCTGTCACGCACCAATGCGGGCGGGCGGGCGGCAGTCGGGCGAGCACCGTGCCCGCCCGATGCCCCTCCGTGAGGCTGGCCGACCTGGAACCTACTCAAACACCTATCGTCCCCGTTGGTCTTCCGGCTTGCGCGGATTACCCAGCGCGAAGCAGCTCACTCCGCGACTTGCACCTTCCTCTTCTCCCGCTTTGTGTTGTTGCGGCCTTCGTAGGAATATTTGCGGGCGGGAGTAGGTACGTTGCGGCCTTTGCCCTTACGCTTGCGCATATCGATCTCCGTGCAGCTTGCTGAGCAAGTCGCTTTCAGCCTTCGAGCGGGCGCGGCGAGGCACCCTTCCATGAAGAAGGCGAACGACTGCTTGCGATATTTTGTGGAATGAGCTGCCCGTAAGCTCGGAGACTTCGCCGGACTCTGGATTGCAACCAAGGTGCCGCTTGGCGCGCAAGCACCCGAGACGCTGCTCGCGCGAGCAGATGCCTCCGCCAATCGCAGAATGACGACTCTAAGCCTACGATCACAGCTCCGCTGTGCAACACCACAATGAACTCATCACTGTGTGTGAGACACGCCCCCGGGAAGGTCGTTTGCTGGCTTGTTAAGAAAGCGCAGCAACGACGTCCCGGGCCAAGACATGCTTGATCCAGCGTCGCGCAATAAAGAGGGTCGGAAACTGTGACATGCCGCTGAAGATAGGCCAGGCATGAAGGAAGTCAACGTTAGGCCCGCATGCATGAATGCGTTGCTGAGGTTTGCGAGCGCGATCGGCGCGATCCACGCCGGCCGCGACGGGCGCCACCGCGTCTTCAACCATCGTTAACAGGTTGCCCCCAGTAATCATCTGTAGACGTCGCGCCATCCCCTAGTCCGCCGCGTAGGCGACGACTTTTCATGAGCACGCCAGGCATGCCGCCGAAGGCGAGAGCGTTCGGCGAGAGACGCCGCGTATCGCTGGGGGGTATTTAAATGCGAATTTCCACCGACGCAGGCGTTTGCCGCAACATTGCTTTGAGGTTGTTATCCAGCGCCGCAATCATTCCATCCGTGGCCCTCGTCATCGGACTCCAAACGGCGCGTCCGGCCATCGCCGGCAGTTGCACCCCAGGCCCGACGTCCGTCTGCTCGGGCGCAGGATCCGGTGCGGACGTTACACAGAATATCAACCTTGGGAGCCCTGTTGAGATCACAACAACTGCAGGCTTTGGACTCGACATCACCGATGGCGGTGACGGTTTTAGCATTGTCGGGCTGGGCGGCGTCACGTTCACGGACAACTTCGCCTCGATCATCACGACAAACGGCAGTTACGGCATCTTCGCTGAAAATACCGTCAGCGGCACTCTCAGTATCGTGTCGACAGGAACGCTGATCGCCACAGGCGGCGATGGCATTCGCACCTACAATGATGGAGCGGACACGCTGGTTCGCGTTCACGATACCGAGGGCGACGGAAACGGGATCAACGTCGATCATCAGGGCTCAGGCTCAGTCCATATTATCTCCACAGGGCAAGCGACAGGTCATACCCTGAACGGGATCTATGGTTACGTCTGGTCTGGCACCTCCATGACGGTCGAGGCAGTCGATACTCAGGGCGCCCACGAGGGCATCTTCGCCCGTAATGGCACCTCCGGGGCACTGGTCGTCACATCGACAGGGCAAGCGACCGGCACATCCGGGCGCGGCATTCTTGCCGACAACATTGTTGGCAGCACCGACGTGACTGTGAGCGCCGTGAATACGCACGGCGGCGACATGGGAATCCGTGTCAACCACTACGGAACCGGTTTCCTTGAGGTCAATTCCACCGGAACAGCCAGCGGTGGTCTAAGCGGATTGAGCACATTGGGCACGGCATCGAGCACGACTGCGACGATCAACGCCGCCGATACGGACGGCGGAGGTTGGGGTATTTACGCCATACATGAGGGCGCCGGCCCAATTACGGTGACCTCGACGGGCACGGCCATAGGTCATGGCGGTGCAGGTATCGTTGTTCAGACAGGCACCGGAAGTTCTGGCCTGAATCTCACCGCCCACAATGCCCGGGGCGGACAGCATGGCATCCAAACGGATCACAACAGCGCCGCCGGCACACCCGGCAATACGGCGGCGATTGTCGTCACCGGCCATATACTCGGCGGCACGGGCTACGGCATTACGACGGCATCCACCGCCGGCGTCTTGACGACCATCGATGTTCAGGCCGGAGCCCTGGTAGAATCCAACAGCGGCAACGCCATTGCCAACGATGACGGGGATAGCGCGATCGTCATCGCCGACGGCGGCACGGTCAACGGACGCGTTAGCCTAGGGTTCGGCAACGACACCATAACCCTCCGGGGAAGCTTGTCGGGTATCACGGTTCTCGACGGCGGCGGCGGGGGAACAGACGTCCTGAATCTGTCCGACGCCGCCCATGTGGTTCATGCGGGAAGCGCCATCCAGAACTGGAGCGCGATCAATCTCGACAACAGCCGCGTGACCCTGACAGAGGGCGGCGTGACCGTAGGCACACCCGGCGATATGACCACCGGCATCTTCCTGCGCAACGGTTCGACGCTCGATGGAAGCCAGGACAACTTTTCGCTCAACGGCAACATGTCCCTTGCCGCCGGCACGCAGTTCATCGCGTCGGGCAACGGAAGCGGCACGAACGCCATCAGCGGAAACGTGGTCAATGCAGGTCTCATCTCGGCGGCAGGCGGCGGCGCAGGCGATCGGATCAGGATCGCGGGCGACTATGCCGGCAACGGCGGAACCATCGTTCTCGAAACACGACTGGGCGACGACACCTCCCCCACCGACAAGCTGGAAATCGCAGGCGGCACGTCCGGCACGTCCACCGTCCGGGTGACCAATGCCAATGGCCCCGGTGCGGCAACGAATGAAGGCATCGAGATTATTAAGATTGCAGGCGCGTCCCACGGCGTGTTCGCTCTTCAAGGCGACTATCAGTTCAAGGGAGCACCTGCCATCGTTGGCGGCGCCTATGCCTATCGGCTAGAGAAGGGGAATGCGTCCGAATCGGAGACGAACAATTGGTATCTCCGGTCCGAACTCTACGACACGACCGATCCGCGCTATCGGCCGGATGCTTCGCTCTACCAGCCGGGCGCCTCGGCTTACGAAGCATACCCTCACGCGCTTCTCGGCCTGAACACGCTGTCCACGCTGCAGCAGCGTGTCGGCAACCGCGCCTGGATGAACGATAGCGGCCTGTCTCATGAAAACCAAGGAGGCCCTGCGCCTTCACAGTCAGGTTCGACAGCTCGGCATGCGGGCGTCTGGGCGCGCGTGGAAGGCGCTCGTAACAGAATCGATCCGCATTCTGCGACCGCCGGAAAGCGGTTCGACCAAACTGTCTTCAAAGCCCAGGCCGGCGTTGACGGGCCCGTCTTCCAAAACTCGGAGAGTACGCTTCAAGGCGGGATCACAGCCCACTATTCGCAAGGTGTCATCAACACGCACTCCGAGCACGGTGATGGCCGGATCGCCACCAGCGGCTATGGCCTGGGGGGCACGTTGACATGGTACGGCTATGACGGTCTCTACATTGACGGCCAGGCGCAAGGCACCTGGTATCAGTCCGAGTTAAGCTCTCTTTTGGCCAGCCGGACTTTGGCCGCCGATAATGATGCGTTCGGCTATACCTTTTCGCTGGAAAGCGGGCATCGTGCGTCGTTTGGATCGGGCTGGTCGATCACGCCACAAGCTCAATTGGTCTACTCGAACGTCGATTTCGATACGTTTGTCGATGTCTTCGGCGCGCCGGTCAGTCTCGATAGGGGTGCAAGCCTGCAAGGCCGCCTGGGGCTCACGCTCGCTCACGAAACTTCGTGGCGGGATGTGAACGGCCAAACAAGCCGGGCGCAGACTTATGGCATCGCCAACATCTACCACGAGTTTCTCGACGGGAGCCGCGTCGACGTTGCGGACACGCGCTTCCACTTCAAACAGGATCGAGTTTGGGGAGGTCTCGGCGCCGGAAGCACCTATAGCTGGCGCGACGACGCGTACTCGCTTTACGCCGAGGCCCTCGTCAACACGAGCCTTGCCAGTGTTAGCGAAAGTTATTCGCTACAAGGCAAAGCTGGCGGACGCATGAGATGGTGAACCATCGAATGCCCGTCGTCTGCCCGCTCGTTTCGATCTGAAACGTTGCGCCCATCCCAACGCTTCCGAACCCGGAGCTGGGGAGCGTAGCGAAGCGTCAGCCTTTGCGCTCCCTGTCGATCAGCGCCCGCTTGCGCGCGACACCCCAGCGGTAGCCGGAGAGCGACCCGTCGTTGCGCACCACGCGATGGCAGGGAATGGCGACGGCGATTTTATTCGCTGCGCACGCGCCCGCCACGGCGCGCACAGCCTTCGGCATTCCGATGCGCTCTGCAATCTCGCTGTACGTCGCCGTCGTCCCCGCCGGGATCTCGCGCAACGCTTGCCAGACCCGATGCTGAAACGCCGTGCCGCGGATATCGAGCGGAAGATCGAACCCGGCGTCCGGCGCCTCCACGAGGCCGACCACCTTGGCCACGACATCCTCGAACGCCGCATCGCCACCGACCAGCCGCGCCCGCGGGAAACGGTCTTCGAGATCGTGTACGAGCGCTTCGGGATCGTCTCCCAGCATAATCGACGTGATCCCCTTGTCGCTCGCAGCGACGAGGATCGACCCGAGCGAGCATGCGCCCACGGCAAATTTCATCTCGGCGGTCGCCCCGCCTGTGCGGAATTCGGAGGGTGTCATGCCGAGAACGTCCGTTGAGTTGGCGTAGAACCGCGCACTGGAATTGAATCCGGCCTCATAAATGGCGTCCGTCACGGAGGCGGCGCGCGTCAAGCTTTCGCGAACCCGCTTTCCGCGGTGCGCCATCCCGTACGCCTTGGGCGTCACACCCGTCACTCCCTTGAACACGCGATGAAAGTGAAATGCACTGAACCCCGTGACACGTGCGAGATCTGCGAGCTTTGGCGCATCCTCGGCGCTCTCGATCAGCCGGCAGGCCGCGGCGACCTTGGCCGCATACCGATCGTGCAGGGATGCTTCGTTCGGCTTGCATCGCTTGCACGGGCGGAACCCGGCGGCCTCCGCAGCAGCGCATGACACATGGAACGCGACGTTCTCTCGTTTGGCAAGACGTGCCGGGCATGAGGGCCGGCAATAGACGCCGGTCGTTGCCACCGAATAGTAGAACCGGCCATCGAAACTGCGGTCCCGTTCCTGGAGAGCCTTCCAAAACGCCTCCTCCCGGCGCGATGCCGGTGGGGATTGGGGCGGCGGCTGTTCAACGGTCGGACTCATGCGGCCATCTTTCTTCATTGCCATGTCCGCAACATAGGAAGACAACCGCCGCGCGGCACTCCGGTCCTTGCTGTCGAATTCAAATTCCAATCCCGGTCAAATATCCCGCAGGCATGGCAGCACCTCCTGCGAGAACAGCCGCATCTGCTCCATCGAAAGGGGCGGAGAGAGCACGCCGTTGCCGTTGAACACGCATCGGAGCGCGGCGATCCCCATGCGGCGCCTGAGGTCCGCGATCTGCGCAAAGCACGATTCCGGATCGCCGAGGATGAGTTGGTCGCGCAGCAGCAGCTCCCGGTCGATCGGAAGCACGTCCCCAGGCGCCACGCCCCGCCTCCCGGCATAATAGATCCGTCTCGTCTGCAGCAAAGGCAGAAGATGCTCCAAGTGCGCCTCCGCATCGGCGGCGGAACGCCCAACGACCACATATCGCGTGAGCGAACTCTCCGCGAGCCGGGACGGAAAGCCATGCGCCCGGACGAGATCGCGATAGATCTCGATTTGACGCGTTTCCGGAGGCTCCAGGCTGAGCAGCAGCGGCAATCCATGCCGTCCGGCAAACGTCAGCGTCTCTTCCGTATACCCAGCCACGTAAAGAGGTGGATGCGGCGCCTGCACACACGGCTGGACAGGAATTGTCAGCGCCTCTCCATCGGCAGCTCTCTGTCGCGCAGTCCCCAGCCATACGCTTCGCATCGCCGCGAAGGCGTCCTCGAAACGTTCGCGCGTGCTGGCGGGATCGATGCCGAGCCGCGCAAGCGTCCCAGGATCGGTGCCACGCCCGAGACCGATATCGATCCGGCCGCCGCTTTGCCAATCGAGCTGCGCAATCTGCTCGGCCAGCACAAGCGGATTGTGCAACGGCAGGACAAGCACCGACGTGCCGACCCGCACCCGCTCGGTGCGCGCAAGGACGGCAGCCGCCAGAAGCAGCAGCGAGGGATACGGCTGCGGCGGAGTCTGGAAATGGAACTCGTTGAACCACACGCCGTCGTAGCCAAGCCGGTCGATCTCCTCCATCCGCGCGACAAACGCAGCGTGATCCATGCGATCGGGCTCACGGCCGATGCCGGCGATGTCGACACGCATGGGAGATCCTTTATCGAAAGCCTACAGGCGCGCCTTAGCACAACCCCGCAAACGGCGCGTCAGCCCCGTTTTCTACGCAGCGGCCACCCGCGGAAGCGCCCGCAGCGCGCGGAAGCCCGTTTGTGCGTCGCACCAGCAAAGCACTCTGCACTCTGAAAATTCCCTGTCGAATCAGCAACACGCCCTGAATGCATGTATCCGCCCGGCAACACATCAATCCAAAAGGAAGAGATTAATTTTGTGTTGAATTGATACGCAGACGGACTTGTGTCCAAGTATCGGCTTGTGAGCAACCTGTGAATAATCTGTGGGGCAGGGAAGTTAAGGCGCTGATTATAAATAGCATTTCCGAGCTTCTCAACAGGTCCACAGGGGTTGAAGTCAAGAATTTTTAGTATGCGTAAGCGTTTAGGAGTTGCGTACCATGTTGCAGGGGCATTGGGGGGCGGCACCGAGCCGCGGGAGACACAGCAGCGTCGCCAGACGGCTGCTTTCGACAGTCAGCGCAGTGGCATTGGGCGCTGTTTTCGTCGCCGCTGGATCGATGCCGGCGATCGCTCAGTGCACTCCGAGCAGCGGCACGAACTCCTCATGCGTCGGAACCGGAAATCTCGGTAACGGCGCAACGCTGAACTCGCTCGCAGTCGGCAATCAGAACAACATACAAGGCGCGACAAACGCGTTTGCCAATGGCAATGAAAACCAGCTTTGGCAATCCACCAACACGTCCGCAACGGGGGACAGCAATGATCTCTCAGGCTCGGGAACACGCAACTCCTCTGCAGTAGGGAGCGACAACGATGTCCGCGGAATCAATTCTTCCGCGGTAGGCAGCGGCAATGGACTCAGAGGCACTGAAAACTCATCGGCCACAGGAAACGCTAACCGCCTTCTTGGGGCGGTAAATGGGTCCGCCATCGGAGATGAAAACAACCTCGAAGATTCGACAAATTCGTCGGCGACGGGCAACCTCAATCAGATTTGGCAAGCGACGAACTCATCCGCCACCGGCGACAACAATACTCTCACCGGACGGAACACGAGGAACTCATCCGCGACGGGGCAAGGCAACAATGTCAGCGCGATCAATTCGTCGGCAACCGGCTCCTTGAACAATCTCCAAGATGCCGTCAATTCCTCAGCCACAGGCGATAGCAACACGCTGATCCGTGCGCGCCAATCTTCCGCCACAGGCACCCTCAACAGCCTGAACGATGCGCAGAATTCCTCGGCATCGGGCACGAGCAATCAGCTTAGCGGAACTGTCAACTCGTCAGCCGCGGGCGACAGGAACACGATTTCTGGTTCCAACAACGCATCCGCATCGGGTGAGCAGAACCAGATCCTCAACGGATCGCACAACGCATCCGCATCCGGCTTCAACAACCAGCTCAACAACGCAGCGAACTCCAACGCCGCGGGCGATCGCAACGCCATAACGAACTCGAACAACGCCTCAGCCTCAGGCCAGCAGAACCAGATCCTCAACGGGTCGCACAACGCATCCGCATCCGGCGTAAGCAACGAGATCAGCGCTTCTCAAAACGCAACTGCCTCGGGCAACGACAATACGATCACAGGATCGCATAACGCATCCGCGTCCGGCTTCAACAACCAGCTCAACAACGCAGCGAACTCCAACGCCGCGGGCGATCGCAACGCCATAACGAACTCGATCAACGCCTCCGCCTCAGGCCAGCAGAACCAGATCCTCAACGGATCGCACAACGCCTCCGCATCCGGCGCAAGCAACGAGATCAGCGCTTCTGAAAACGCAACTGCCTCGGGCAACGACAATACGATCACAGGATCGGACAACGCATCCGCATCGGGTCAGCAGAACCAGATCACCAACGGGTCGCACAACGCATCCGCGTCCGGCGTAAGCAACGAGATCAGCGCTTCTCAAAACGCAACTGCCTCGGGCAACGACAATACGATCACAGGATCGCACAACGCATCCGCATCCGGCGTATCCAACGAGATCGACAACGCTCAGAACGCGTCCGCGACAGGCAACGACAACACCATCTCCGACTCCATCAACGCCTCCGCCTCGGGCCAGCAGAACCAGATCCTCAACGGATCACATAACGCATCCGCGTCGGGTCAGCAGAACCAGATCACCAACGGATCGCACAACGCATCCGCGTCCGGCTTCGACAACGAGATCGACAACGCTCAGAACTCGACCGCGGTCGGAGACGGAAACACGCTCGACACGGCGACAGGATCGAGCGTCTACGGCTCCGGAAACAGCATCACCTTCGGTACGGACTCCGCAGCAATTGGAACCGACAACGCCCTCTTTGGCGTCGCCGGATCCACAGCCACCGGCTCAAGCAATTTTCTGATCGGCACGGACAACGTCTCCGCGACGGGCGCATCGAACATTCTCGTAGGCACCGCGAACTCATCCGCGACGGGCTTCTTCAACATAATGGCGTTGAGCGAAAATTCATCGGCAACCGGCACTGGCAACATTGTCGCCTTCAGCCAAAATGCGTTCGCGACAGGAACGCTCAACGTTCTTCTGGGCGCGAGCAATTCTTCGACAACCGGCGTCCTCAACATACTTGCGGGCGCAAATAATTCTTCCGCCACAGGCACGTTCAATCTTCTGACGAACGCCACCGATTCAGCGGCAGTCGGCACCGGAAACAATCTGACGAATGCAACCGCATCGTCTGCTACAGGCACGGCAAATGACCTGACCGACGCGACGAGTTCCGGAGCGGTCGGGAATGACAACCAGCTTGTCGCAGCCCTGCAATCGTTTTCGGTGGGCGCATCGAACATTCTCAACGACGCGGAAAATTCGTCTGCAACCGGCACCGCCAACGACTTGATGACCGCCACCAACTCAAATGCGGTTGGCCAGGGCAACATCGGCACCAACGCAACGAATTCATCGGCAACAGGCACCAACAACAACCTGACAAACGCTACGAATTCGAGCGCCACTGGCCAGGGGAACATTGCCGCGGATGCAACGAACTCCTCTGCAACGGGCACCAACAACGACCTCACGCAGGCGGAGAATTCTTCGGCCACCGGCGACGGAAATCTGCTGTCGGATGCCACAAATTCTGGCGCAGTCGGCTTCCGGAACAATCTCACGGACGCCACGAATTCCTTCGCCGTAGGAAACCCAAACAACCTCGCTGGCGCCACGAACTCCACGGCCATTGGAAGCACAAATTCCATGGTTGGCGCACAGCAGTCGCTCACCGTAGGCACGGCAAACAACGCAGACGGAGCGCTCAATTCTCTCGCCGTCGGCAGCACCTCAAGAGTTACGGGCTCGACCAGCGCCATCGCCTTCGGCACGAATGCGAACGCCAGCAACGCCAACAACTCGTTCGCATTCGGAAACAATGCGAACGCATCCGGCACGACGAACTCTCTTGCGGCGGGCGCAAACGCCACCGTAACGGCAAACGACGGCAATGCGATCGGCACGAATTCGCAGGTCGCACATGCCAGATCGACGGCACTCGGCTTCGGAGCGCAGAGCGAATTTGCCGACGAAGTCACTCTCGGAGCGAAAAACGGCTCGCAAACCTACACCACCCCCGGCATCACGTCCGACTTGAGCAAGCAGCGCCAGACCGGCCGGCTTGAACTCGTGACGACCGACGCCAACGGCCATCTCGCGTCAGACGGCGGAGACGTGTTCCGGAGCATCGCAAAGCTGCAGGCGGGCGTGGCCGTCGCGCTGGCTGCGGAAGCTCCGTCCCTCACATCGGCCGAAAACTTCGGCATGCGGATCGGCTGGGGTAACTTCGAGGGCGACGCCAACGCGGTTGCCGTGAGCGCGATCGGCGTGGTGTGCCGGAACTGCTTCTCAAGCGGAGACCGCATCGCGATCGACGGCTCAGTGGGCGCAGGCTGGTCCGACTACAAATCCTATAGCGCCGGCAACAGCATCGGTGGACGGGCCGGCGTCCAATGGACCTGGTAACAAGCACACGCGCAACCGGGGCCTCGCCCCCGGTTGTCGCATTGATGCGCGGACCATGATCGTTTTAGGCCGTGTCAATCCGAAGGCTTTCGAGCGTCGGCATCGTTCTTATCCGCCCCCGGCGGAGCACCGTCCGCCTTGGGCGCCTCCGGAGGCATGACATCGATGGCGATCCCAAACAAGCGCCAGTCGCCCTCGACAGTCTCGAACATGAGATCGAAGATAACGCGCTCGGGCCGCGTATCGAAGAAGCCCGTGATGCGAAGGCGGCCGTCCGGCTGAATCGCGGGCGGCTGCACGAGCTTCGGATCGAAAAACAGAATGGGCGAGAGGTCGAGATTGCGCCCGCGCAGGGCAGCGAAAATCTCCGCCAGCCGCGCCTGACTGTTTCCCGCCTGAAAGCCTGGCGCCGCAAGATCGCGCAGCACGGAATAATTGCCCGTCGCGTTGGCCTGGTTGAGCGCGATGAGGGTCGTGCGGATGAGAAGCGTAAGCTTGGTGTCGTCCGGCAGAGGGGATGACGCCGCCGGCCCGGCATCGCGCGGCACGGCCGGCTCGGCGATGTGCGTTCCCGCAGCACCTGAGACCGACATCGCGAGCAAAAGGAAAACTGCAGCTACGCCACGCCTGAGCATATGACACGATCGATTTCGGGAAGACGCCCCAGCGGCCCTCACGGGGCCAACACGTACCCATCCCGGACAGCAAGCACAACAACGGTCGCGATTGACCTTAACGAACGGAGCCGCCATCGGGCACCACGGACGAGCGGCAGAAGCCCGCACAAAAGAAGAAAATCCTCGAATTTCGCGACAAAAATAGAACGCATTACCCTCACATGAGCGATAAATAGCATCAACTGCCACGATCCAGCCGCAGTTGATCCGCAAGCACCGCCCAGCGAAATCCAATTCGAGCCTCATCGGGGGATCCATGTCACCAGCCGCTTCAACTCGCGCATTGGCCCTCGTCTGCGCGAGCCTCTTAGCGCTCGATCCCGCGGGACTGCGCTCCGCCTCGGCCGAGCCGCTCCCGGCCGATCGGGCTGGCCTCGACGCCTATATCCGCGACTACCTCATGAACAATCCCGAAGTCGTGCGCGATGCGCTCCTCAAGCTGGAGCAGGACGAGCAGATCGCCAACACCAAGCGCGCGCTCATCGAGCACAAGGATGCGCTATACGCCTCGGGCTCCCCCGAGATCGGCAATCCCGACGCCAAGGTCACGATCGTGGAGTTCTCCGACTACAACTGCCCCTACTGCCGCGCCACGTATCCCGACCTCAAGTCCTTCCTCAAGGACAATCCGGACACCAAGGTGGTGCTGAAGAACGTCGCGAGCTTCGGCAAGGATTCGGAGGCCGTTGCGCACATCGTGATTGCCGCCGCAAAGCAGGGCAACTTCGAAGCGCTCCACGACGCGCTCATGACGCAGAAGGGGCAAGTCACGGAAGAACGCGCGCTCGACGTTGCGAAAGGGCTCGGCTTCGACATCGACCGCATCAAGAAAGACGCGGCAGCGACAGAAACCGCCGAGACCTTGGCTGCCACGCAAAATCTCGCCAATCAGCTGAGTGTCAACGTCACCCCGCTTTACATCGTCGGGCATCAGGGCGTCGCAGGAGCACCCGACGATCTTCTCGCGCAATTGAGTGCGCACGCCGAAAGCGTCCGCAAAAACGGTTGCGAAGTCTGCTGACGCAAACACGCACGCCAAACGTTCTGCCCCTCCGCGATCACGTCGTGGTCTTGCGGCAGCTTTCGAACACCGCGAGGTTGGGGCAGAAGTCAGGCCGCTCGGAACTCGGCGGATCCGCATCCAGCCAGGCGAGACAGTCTTGCGCGTAGGGACAGTGCAGACAGGTGGTCCGCGCGTCGGCATAGGCACATCCCCCGTCGCGCCGCACAAGCGTCAGCGCATCGACGCCGAGCCTGTCCATCACGACGGTCATGCGGTTAGCCCGCCGCTCGACGAGGCGGCAAAGAGGCCACTCCATAGCGGTTCTCCCAGGGCCTGGCGCCTTGTCGGCGCCTGTCGTTGGCCATGCGTAGAGACACACCGGCAAACCGACTTTGCACGACGACGGAGCGCATGAGTTTGATCGGCATCAATAGGCCGAACATCGCCGACCGAACCGTCAAGCTGCGCCGCGCCCGTCCGCTCTCAAACGGCCTTGTCCTCCCGATATCGGCCGTAGCTCCGCTCGCCGCCGTCGCCGAACAGGATGACGTCGTAGGTCTCGGGTGTTCCGCCTTCCATGCCCGGCGAGCCGACCGGCATACCCGGCACCGCCAGGCCCCGCGCCGCGGGCTTCTCCGCAAGCAACCGCTTGATGGCCTCCGCAGGCACATGCCCCTCGATGACATAGCCGCCGATCTCGGCCGTATGACACGAAGCGAGCGACCGCGGCACACCGAGCTGCGCCTTCACGGCGGTCATGCGGGGTGTATCGCGCACGGTCGCCTCGAAGCCGTTCGCTCGCAGGTGCTCGACCCATTCGTGGCAGCATCCACAGGACGGATCGCGGAAGACAATGGCGTGCGGCAGCCGGTCGGCGCGCGCAACGCGCGAAAGTCCCACCAACGCGCCGGCTCCGATGAAGCCGAGCACGTGACGACGATCCAGAACGCGTATCTTCCCAACCATGATGAACCTCCTGAGCCGGACAAAGCCCGGCGAGCCTCGAAGTCGCAGTCAGCGCGCGCTGCGCGCCAGCACATCCATCAATTCGGCAATCTTCTGCTCCTGCTCCGCCTTGTCGCCGCTGGCCATGGCGTGCGCAACGCAATGGGAAATGTGATCGCGCAGCACGTCCTCCTCGACACGGCGCAGCGCAGCGCGCACCGCCGCGACTTGCGTCACGATGTCGATGCAGTAGCGATCCTCTTCCACCATCCGGGCGAGACCGCGCACCTGACCTTCGATGCGGTTGAGGCGTTTAAGCCGCGACGCTTTGGAAGCTTTCGTCATGCTTGACCGATACCCCATGGGGGTATATCCGTCAATACATACCCCCCAAGGGTATACGAGAGAAACGAGGACGCCCGATGACCGAGCACGAAACCGAGAAACATGTCTCTTGTTGTGGCCATTGCGGGGGAAGCTCGCACGGAACAGCCAGCGCCCCCGGGGCGGACGCCCTCCACGCCGCGAAGGACCCCGTCTGCGGCATGACGGTGGACCCGCACACCGCCAAGCATCGCCACGTCCACGAGGGCCGCACCTACTATTTCTGCGCCGCGGGTTGCCGCACGAAGTTCGCCGCAGATCCCGAAAAATATCTGGCGCCCCAGGACGAGCGCACGCCTCCGCCGCCTGGGACCATCTACACCTGCCCCATGCACCCCGAGATCCGCCAGGAAGGCCCCGGCGCCTGCCCTATCTGCGGCATGGCTCTCGAACCGGAATTCGTCACAGCCGACGCAGCACCCAATCCAGAACTCGCCGACATGACGCGGCGCTTCTGGATTGCTCTCGCCCTGACGTTCCCCGTCTTCGTGCTCGAAATGGGCGGCCACCTCGTCGGACTCCACCACATGATCGGCCGCGCGACGTCGAACTGGGTCCAGCTCGCGCTTGCGACGCCTGTCGTGCTCTGGGCGGGCTGGCCGTTCTTCGAGCGCGGCTGGGCGTCCGTAAAATCGCGCAACCTCAACATGTTCACGTTGATCGCCATGGGCACCGGCGTGGCCTGGATCTACAGCATCGTCGCCACTTTTTGGCCAGGCCTGTTCCCGGCGATCATGCGCGATCCGCACGACGGGTCCGTCGCCGTCTATTTCGAAGCAGCCGCCGTCATCACCACGCTGGTTCTGCTCGGGCAGGTGCTGGAACTCCGCGCGCGCGAACGCACGAGCGGCGCCATTCGCGCCCTCCTCGACCTCTCGCCCAAGATGGCGCGGCGCATCCGGAGCGACGGAACCGACGAGGACATCGCCCTCGAAGAGGTCGCCGAAGGAGATCGCCTGCGCGTGCGTCCTGGCGAGCACATCCCGGTCGACGGCGAAATCCTGGAAGGCCGCAGCACCATCGACGAATCCCTCGTGACGGGCGAATCCATGCCCGTGACCAAGAGCGCGGGCGAAACCGTGATCGGCGGCACCACGAACCAATCCGGCGGCTTCGTCATGCGCGCCGGCAAGGTCGGCCGCGAGACGGTTCTCTCGCGCATCGTGCAGATGGTCGCCCAAGCCCAGCGCAGCCGCGCGCCGATCCAGCGCCTCGTCGATCACGTCTCCGGATGGTTCGTCCCGACGGTGATTGCCGTCGCAGTCCTGGCGTTCCTCGCCTGGTCCACGTGGGGCCCCGAGCCGCGTTTCACCTACGCGCTCATCGCCGCGGTGTCAGTGCTCATCATCGCCTGCCCCTGCGCGCTCGGTCTCGCAACACCGATGTCGATCATGGTCGGCGTGGGACGCGGCGCCAGATCCGGCGTGCTGATCAAGAACGCCGAAGCACTCGAACGCATGGAGAAGGTCGACACGCTGCTCGTCGACAAGACGGGCACCCTCACCGAAGGCAAACCCAGCGTCGTCAAGATCCACACCGCCGCCGGGACCGCGGAGACGGAACTCCTGCGCCTCGCCGCCAGCCTGGAGCGCCGGAGCGAGCATCCGCTCGCAGCCGCCATCGTCGCGGCGGCGCGTGAGAAAAACATCACGCTCGCGGAGCCGGAAAGCTTCGACAGCCCGGTCGGAAAAGGCGTGATCGGCACCGTGGACGGCCGCAAGCTCGCCATCGGCAACCGCCGCATCATGCAGGACGCAGGCATCGGCACGGCCGCTCTCGACACCCCAGCGGACGACCTCCGCCGCGACGGCGCAACCGCCATCTTCGTCGCCATCGACGGAAAAGCCGCCGGCATCCTCGCGATTGCGGACCCCGTGAAGAAGACGACGCCGGAAGCCATCGCCGCCTTGCGGGAGACCGGCATTCGGATCGTCATGCTGACCGGCGACCAGAAGACGACAGCCGAAGCCGTCGCCCGCGCCCTCGGCATCGACGACGTCGAAGCCGAAGTTCTACCCGAGGAAAAGAGCAAGATCGTCGAACGCCTGCGCCACGAAGGCCATGTCGTCGCCATGGTGGGCGACGGCATCAACGACGCGCCAGCGCTCGCCGCCGCCGACGTCGGCATCGCCATGGGAAGCGGCACGGACGTGGCAATGGAAAGCGCCGGCGTGACGCTTCTTAAAGGCGATCTCAATGGCATCGTCCGCGCCCGCGCCCTCTCGGCCGCCACCATGGCGAACATCCGCCAGAACCTGTTCTTCGCCTTCGTCTACAACGCCGCGGGCGTGCCCATCGCCGCCGGCGTCCTCTACCCCGTGTTCGGCATCCTGTTGTCGCCGATCGTTGCCGCCGCCGCCATGTCGCTGTCGTCCGTCAGCGTCGTCGCCAACGCGCTGCGCCTCAACCACGTGCGCCTCAAGGCATAACGACCGTACTCAAGGAGACCGAATGAAACGCCATATCATCCTGTCGCTCCCGGCCATCGCGCTCGCCACGGGCCTCGCCTGGGCAGAAGCGCACGACCATCGGCACCACGGCCACGAGGCACACACGGAGCACGACCACGGCAAGGCTGGCGACACGAAGAGCGAAGCCACGCGCGCCTACGAAGCAGCGAACGCCCGGATGCACGACGGCATGAATGCCGCCCTCACCGGCGACGCCGACGTCGACTTCATGAAAGGCATGATCCCACACCATCAGGGCGCGATCGACATGGCCAAGATTGTCTTGAAATACGGGAAGGACGCGGAAACGCGAAAGCTCGCCGAGGAGATTATCGCGGCTCAGACGAAGGAAATCGTGCTGATGAAGGAGTGGCTCGCGACACGTGGAGCGGAGTAGCCCAACCGGCGGCGATAGATACTGAGTCCACGCATACCGAAAAGGCGCCCACCCACCTTTGCCCGCTGCCAAAGATTGTGGGCGCCCCAGTCCCAAAAAAAGCATGCGTTCCGAGGGAGCACGCTCAGACGGGACAATGCGCATTCGGATCGGCCCCGTCGCGTCGGCGACGGAGAGCTAACGCTACGCAAAGCGACGTCGAGGGCGCCGCCGCCAGCGCCTCACCCGAAACCCGGAAGTTCTCCTCCGGGTTTCGAGATCATTGAGAGTCCGAGCTTCTGATTACTCGCACCAGGAAGCGTTGGTGGACTTGCACGACTCGGAATAAGCCGTCGTCTGCTTCTCGGCAGCGGCCCACTCGTCGGCATCGATACGGTTGTTCACGTCACCGTCCATCGACGTAAAGGTCGGCGCAGGATCGAGACCCAGCTTGCTCACGCCCGCCTCGTACTCCGTGCGGCTGACCGAGCCGTTGCCGTCGGTATCGAGCGTCTTGAAATGCCCAGCCCAATCGGCATGAGCCACAGACGCCGACACGAGCGTGGCAGCAGCCACAATCAAAACTCTCCTCATCGTTTCAACTCCCAAAATGTTATGTTCCCGCCCGTTTCGGGCTTTTGCTGCCCCGACGCATGAACCGAAGCGCCCTCTTCATGGGGGCTTACGGCAGCGGTTCAGTCGACGCCGCGGCATGCCCAATCAGGGACGGGTGCGACGAATTGCACAAGGTCAGCCCAGGCAATATCGGCCGGGATATTTGGCAGACATATGCTGGAGCGATCGGCAACGGCGACAGGCCTTGAGGGATCGCGTCGGGCGGTATTACATGCAGGGGAGCGCACGCGGACCGATTCGCTTGAGCGATCGAAAAAACGCATTGGGCAAAGGAAAAGGCGATGATCTTCAAGGCAATGGCGGCGGCCGCCACGATCGGCCTGATGACCCTCACGGTCTCTCACGATGCCGAAGCCCGTTCCGGAAAATCGAAGCGCGCCCATAAGGAAGCCGCCATACGCGACTGCAAGCCCTACAACGGCCCTCACGGATACTACGGCAACCCGTGGTGCGAAAACGGCTGGAAGTTCGCCGACGACTACGCGCCCGGCACGAGCCCTTATTTGGATCTGATGGATCTGCCCCAGCTTCGCCGCCTCGAACGCCGCCGGTACTGAGCGGCGCATCGTTAGCTTTCCTCCACGCCGAAAACACGCTGCCCTTCGTCTTTGCGACGCTTCGGGCCGCCGGGTTGTGTCTGCTGCTGTGCTCCGCGCATCCCTTCACAGTCAATCTCAGCAATCCACACATAACTCGCCTGGACATGAGAACATTTAGGGAACATAATGACGATTCGTCATGATTTGAGCAGCCTGCGCGATAGGGTTTACGTCGCGTCGAAGAGTGGGAGCAGGACCCGGGATGAGCGAGCCAACAATCACGTGCCCCAATTGCAGAACCGACATCAAGCTGACCGAGTCCCTCGCTCAGCCGCTGATCGAGGCCACACGGGCGCGCTATGAGCAGGCCTTGAGTGTCAAAGACGCAGAGGTCGCCAAGCGCGAGACCGCCCTTCGGGCGATGAAAGACGCGCTCGAAAAGGATAAGGCGGCCCTCCAGGCGGAAATCGCGGACCGCGTCGCACAGGAGCGCGTGAAGATCGCGGCCCAGGAAGCCGAGAAGGCCAAGCGCCTCTCCGCCGCCGATCTCTCCGAGAAAAGCAAGCAGCTCGCCGACCTGCAGGACGTGCTGCGCGAGCGTGAGACCAAGCTCGCCGAGGCCCAGAAGGCGCAAGCCGAGCTGATCCGCAAACAGCGCGAGCTGGACGACGCCAAGCGCGAGCTGGATCTCACCATCGAAAAGCGCGTCCAGGAGTCTCTCACCGACGTGCGCCAGAAAGCGAAGCAGGAGGCGGAAGACACCCTCAAGCTCAAGATCCTCGAAAGCGACGAGAAGATCGCCTCCATGCAACGCAAGATCGAGGAACTGAAGCGCAAGGCCGAACAGGGCTCGCAGCAGCTCCAGGGCGAGGCGCTCGAACTCGAACTCGAAAACCTCCTGCGCTCGAAATTCCCGCGCGACATGATCGAACCCGTCGCGAAGGGCGAGTTCGGAGGCGACGTGCTGCAACGTGTGTACGGTCCGCAGGATCAACCGTGCGGCACGATCCTTTGGGAATCGAAGCGCACGAAAAATTGGAGCGACCTCTGGCTCCCCAAGCTGCGTGGCGATCAGCGCGCGGCAAAGGCCGATATCGCACTTCTAGTCTCGAATGCGCTGCCGAAAGACGTCGAATCCTTCGACCTCATCGATGGCGTTTGGGTCTCAGACGCGCGCTGCGCGCTTCCCCTCGCTATCGCACTCCGCCAATCGCTCGTGGAGCTCGCAGGCGCCCGCGATGCCAAAAAGGGCCAGCAGACGAAGATGGAGCTGGTCTACGACTATCTCACCGGCCCGCGCTTCCGCCATCGCGTGGAGGCCATCGTCGAGAAATTCAAGGATATGCAAGAGGATCTCGACCGCGAACGCAAATGGATGACCAAACAGTGGGCCAAGCGCGAGCAGCAAATTCGAATTGTCGTTGATTCGACCGCCGGCATGTACGGCGACGTGCAGGGCATCGCGGGTCAGGCCCTCGACGAGATCGAGGCGCTTACGCTGCCGATGATCGAAGCCGACAACCTGGAAAGCGTCGACTGACGCGGCCCGGCCGGACGACGGCAACGCGCCTCACGCGGAGAACGGCTCCGGGGGCGCGTTGCCGAGTTCCTCGGCCGTCTGCTCCAGATAGCGCACAAACCGCTCGAAGGCCTCGAAGTAGGCCGCATCGACGGTCTCGTCGATCTGAGCGAGAAGACCGTCCCGCACGCGCACCCGGAACCTGAGCCGGACATCGAGCCGCTCGCGCGTCTTCTTGTGGGTATGATAGCCCACAACCGTCGCGCGGAGTTCCTCCGCATCCGTGACGAGAGCCTCGATCACGAACGCATCGACAAGGAAAGTCTCGCGAATGAGATTGAGCCTCGCGGCCACATCCGCCTTGCCCTCGGCGCTCGCCATCCAGGGGATACCGAGCGCATCGACATTGACGGTGTGACGGATATCGTCCGCCAACAAGGCAATCACGCTGTCGAAGTCGCCGTCGTTCCAATATCGACAGGCGAGTCGAAAAACCAAAGCATTGTCGTCTCGTGGCATGGCTTCTCGCGTCTGCCGCCCAAAACGGGCTGGCCCACCACACGCGCAATATAAAATATCACTTTAGAGCAAAATCAATTCTCGTCCATCTTGAGCGCGGCGATGAAGGCCTCCTGCGGGATCTCCACCTTCCCGAACTCGCGCATCTTCTTCTTGCCCGCCTTCTGCTTGTCGAGCAGCTTCCTCTTGCGGGAAATGTCGCCGCCGTAGCACTTGGCGATGACGTCTTTGCGCAGCGCACTGATCGTCTCGCGTGCGATGACCTTGCCGCCAATGGCCGCCTGGATCGGAATCTTGAACAGGTGCGGACGGATCAGCTCCTTGAGCTTTTCGCACATCGCACGTCCCCGGCTCTCGGCGCGCGTCCTGTGCACGATCATCGAGAGCGCATCGACGGGCTCGTCGTTGACGAGGATCGACAGCTTGACCAGGTCGTTCTGCTCGTACCCCTTGATCTGATAGTCGAACGACGCATACCCGCGCGAGACCGACTTCAGCCGGTCGTAGAAATCGAACACCACCTCGTTGAGCGGCAGCTCGTACTGGAGCATGGCGCGCGTGCCGACATAGGTGAGCTGCTTCTGGCGTCCACGCCGATCCTGACAAAGCTTGAGCACGGCACCGAGATAGTCGTCCGGCACCAGGATCGTCGCCTCGATCCACGGCTCCTCGATATGATCGATCTTCACCGTATCCGGCATGTCGGCCGGATTGTGCAGATCGACCACCGAGCCGTCCGTCATGTGCAAATGATAGATAACCGACGGCGCCGTCGTGATCAGGTCGAGATTGAACTCGCGTTCAAGCCGCTCGGTGATGATTTCGAGATGCAGAAGTCCGAGAAAGCCGCAGCGGAAGCCGAAGCCCAGCGCCGCCGAGCTTTCCGCCTCGAACGAGAAGCTCGCGTCGTTGAGACGAAGTCGCCCCATCGCATCGCGCAAATCCTCGAAGTCGGCCGCGTCCACGGGGAACAGGCCGCAGAACACCACCGGCTGCGCCGGCTTGAAGCCCGGCAACGCTTGCACCGTCGTGTTTTTCTCGTCCGTAATCGTGTCGCCGACGCGCGTGTCGGCCACCTCCTTGATCGCGGCCGTGAAGAAGCCGATTTCGCCGGGCCCAAGCTCCGTCAGCATTTCCTGCTTGGGCCTGAAGATGCCGACACGCTCGATCTGATACGTCGCATTGGTGGACATCATCTTGACCTTCTGGCCGCGCTTCAGCTTGCCATCGATAATGCGCACCAGAACGATGACGCCCAGATAGGCGTCGTACCAGCTGTCCACCAGCATGGCCTTGAGCGGTTTCGAAGGATCGCCCTCTTTCGGGGCCGGCAACCGCTCGACGATGGCCGCGAGCACGGCCTCCACGTTGAGGCCCGTCTTAGCAGAAACGCCGACCGCCTCTGACGCGTCGAGGCCGATCACGTCCTCGATCTGCGATTTCACACGGTCCACGTCCGCGGCCGGCAGGTCCACCTTGTTGAGCACCGGCAGGATTTCGAGATCGTTGTCGAGCGCCTGATAGACGTTGGCGAGCGTCTGCGCCTCCACGCCCTGGCTCGCGTCCACGACGAGGATCGCCCCCTCGCAGGCGGCGAGACTGCGCGAGACTTCGTAGGCGAAGTCCACATGCCCTGGCGTATCCATCAGGTTGAGCTGATAGGTCTTGCCGTCGCTGTGCTTGTAATCGAGGCGCACGGTCTGCGCCTTGATCGTGATGCCTCGCTCGCGCTCGATGTCCATCGAGTCGAGGATTTGCTCCTTCATCTCACGGCTCGAAACGTTGCCGCACAGCTGGATCAGCCGGTCCGACAGCGTGGACTTGCCGTGGTCGATGTGGGCGATGATGGAGAAGTTACGGATCAGCGAGGTATCGGTCATGCGCGCGTCATTATCACCTTGCGCGACGGGGCAAAAGGGCCGTTCCGGGGCCACATCCGCAGGAAATCTGCGGCGACCCCGTCCGGAGCTGTGGGGAGGGTGGTGCGGCACGTTGACCGATATTGGAAATGTTCTAATGATCCGAGCGAACTAGGAGGCCAAAAGGGGGGCGCGTGCGGAGCTTTTCCGACCTCGATCAGAGCGAAGTGCTGGCGCTGGCGATCACGCTGGGCGAGGAGCACGCCCGGATCTACGCCGAATACGCGCACGGGCTGTTCGAGAGAGAGCCCGCGATGGGGCAGATCTTCTCCGCCATGGCCGAGGAGGAGCACGTCCACCGCGGTGCGCTGATCGACGTCTACCAAGCTACCCACGGCGACCACATTCCTCTCATCCGGCCCCAGGACGTACGGGGCTTCGCCCACCATGAGCCCATCTGGACACGGGAGGAGGTGGACCCGCAGGAAATTCGCGGCCAGGCCGAGCGCATCGCCCAGGAAGCGCGCCAGTTCTACGAATCGGGCAAGAGCCGCACGACCGACGCCGCAGCCCGCAAACTTCTGGGCGACCTCGCCGCGGCCGAGGACAGGCACCTCAGCACCATGCGCGATATGCGCAAATCGAGCGATCTCCCCGAGGAAACGAGCGGCGACACGGCCCAGCGCGCCTTTGTCCTTCAGTACATTCAGCCGGGTCTCAACGGCCTGATCGACGGCTCCATCTCGACGCTCGCACCGATCTTTGCCGTCGCGTTCGCCACCTACGACACCTGGACCACATTCCTCGTCGGCCTCGCCGCCTCTATCGGCTCCGGCATCTCGATGGGCATCGCGGAAGCGATGTCGGATGACGGCCTGATCTCGGGCCGCGGCCATCCCTGGAAACGCGGCACCGTCACAGGCGTCATGACCGCCATCGGCGGCCTCGGCCACACGCTCCCTTATCTTATTGCGGATTTCTGGACGGCGACCGCCATCGCCGCGCTCATCGTCGTCGTCGAGCTTTGGGTGATCGCCTGGGTGCGCGCCCGCTATATGGAGACGCCGTTCATGCGCGCGGCGCTCGAAGTCGTGGCAGGCGGGCTCATCGTATTCGGCGTCGGCATCGCTATAGGCAGCGCGTAGCAGAGCGGTTGCCATCGCCCCGCGACATAGCTCCGAACGACGCGGTTCCAGTATTTTGCCGTTTGAAGACATTTCCCCAACCGCCTGACCTTGACGCGGCCACATCGGTCGGCATGAGTGACGGCGAAACCGACATCGGAAGGCTCGAAATGCGCGTCACCCCCTTGCTCGCCGCCCTCGTCCTCGCGTCCACCGCCATCGTCGCCCCCCTGAACTCCACCGTCGCAGGCGGCATTCAATTCGGACCCGTTGAAAACCAGCCCAAGCGCAAGCCGCAGCGAAAGCCAGCCCCACCGCCGCCAACACCTGCCGAAATCGCACCCGAGCCTGCGTTCGAGGACACCGCACCCGCCGCGCGCCCGCCGGCCCGCCAAGCCGCACCGGCTGCAGAAACGCACACGCCGACCCAGCGCCAGTCGGGCGTCATGCGCCGCGTCTCCACCAAGGGCCTTCCGCCGCCGCCCGCCCCGCGCAACTGCAAGAACACCGGCACCTTCTCGGCCTGGATGCGCGACTTCCGCAAGGAAGCCGAAGAGCTTGGCATCAGCCGCCGCACCATCTCCGACGCGCTCGACGGCATCACCCTCGACGAGGGCGTGATCCGACGCGACCGCCGCCAGGGCTTCTTCTCGCAGAGCTTCCTCGACTTCCAGGCCAAGCTCGCGACCAACAACCGCGTGCAGAACGGCCGCGCGCAGATCAAGCGAAACCAAGCCACCTTCGACCGCGTGAAGAAGGAATTCGGCGTCCAGGCGTCCGTCATCACGGGCTTCTGGGCTCTTGAGAGCGACTTCGGCGCGGGCCTCGGCAACCTCCCGATCCTGCGCTCGCTGGCGACCCTCGCCTACGACTGCCGCCGTGGCCCGATGTTCCGCGACGAGCTTCTCGCCGCCCTCGAAATCATCGACCGTGGCGATATGCGGCCCCACGAAATGGTGGGCTCGTGGGCGGGCGAGATCGGCCAGACGCAATTCCTGCCGACGCGCTATCTGGAACACGCCGTCGACTACGACGACGACGGCAAGCCCGACCTCTTCAAGAACCCGACCGACATCATCGGCACCACCGCCAATTACATGTCGCATCTCGGTTGGCGCCGGAACGAGCCGTGGCTCGAAGAGGTGATCGTCCCGCGCGAGCTGCCCTGGGCCGAAGCCGATCTGTCGATCAAGCACCCGCGCTCGAAGTGGGCGGGGCTGGGCGTCACGCGCGCCGACGGCTCCGCGCTCGAAAACGACGCCATGCCCTCGTCGCTGCTGCTGCCGATGGGCCGCTTCGGTCCGGCGTTCCTCGCCTATCAGAACTTCGACGTCTATCTGCAGTGGAACCAGTCGCTCAACTACGCGATCACGGCGGCCTATCTCGCCACCCGCATCGACGGCGCGCCAGCCATGCGCCGCGGCCGTGGCGACATCCCAACCTTGAGCCAGGACGAGGCGAAAGAGTTGCAGCGCCGCCTGGTGGATCACGGACACGACGTGGGCGAGATCGACGGCATCATCGGTGCACAGACGCGCCAGGCGGTGAAGACCATGCAGATCAAGTTCAACCTTCCGGCGGATTCCTATCCGACAGCCGAACTCCTATCCGCGCTTCGCCGTCGCTGAACGCATCTTCCGCGGCCTTCACTGGCGTCAACACGCCGCGAAATCGCAACGGCACACAAAAACGGCGGCGAGCGCGCCCTATAGGTCACACACCTCGCGCGCTCCAGCCTTTACCATCGCGCCATCGGACCCTACCAATCCGTCACCGGGACGGTCACGTTGGGAGACCGGAGGCTGCGGTCGGGGAAACCGCGCCTCGCAAGCGTAAAGTTGGGGGAGTGGTTGCGTGCAACGTCTGGTCGTTCTGAGCCCTGAGCAGCGGCTCGTAGAAGCTCGTAAAGTTGCCGAGCGGCGGTTCGAAACCCACCTGGATCTCGAAGCGGGCCTCAAAACCATCTATCACCTCGTCCACGACAACGACCCTGCCGATGTCGATCGCGACGAAATCAGAGCGGCCGCTCCAGAGCTCCTGCAAGAACTCTTTGCGATCCGCATGATCCTGCGCGACCGGATCGGCGAATGGCAGGCCGCCGGCATCCTGCTCCGCCCCGCCGAGATCGCCCTTCGCGATACCTTCCGGATCATGCGCTACGCATCCGACATTCTAGGCGAGATCGCATGCGGCAACGCGCGTCTCGCACCGGCGGAGCAAAGCCGCCGCGCTTTCACCGGCACGGACTGGAACACGCTCGTCCATCCCGCCTACGACACCGGGCGCAACATCCCCTTCCGCTCGGGCGACGTGCTGCTCGTGCGCGGCAGCGCCCACAACAGCGCCGCCATCGCCCGCATCGGCGACGTGGACACACAGTTCAGCCACGTCGCGCTCGTCTACATCGACGCCGAAGGCAAGCACTGGATCGTCGAAGCGCTCATCGAGGAAGGCGCCGTCATCAAGCCTCTGGAAGAGGTGCTTGCCGCCGGCCTCGGCCGCGCCGTGCTCTATCGCTTCAAGGATGCCATCATCGCCGCCAAGGCTGCCGAGTTGGCCCACGCCCGCGTACTGGCCACGACCACCGGCGCCGCGCTCCACATCCCCTACGATTTCTCGATGCGCATGAAGGGACGGCGCAAGCTGTTCTGCGCCAAGCTCGTCGCCCAGGCCTTCGCAGACGCCAGCCGCCGCAAGGTCAAACTCCCGGCGTTCAAGACCCGCTTCGACCACAAAGCCAACCGCGACTTCTTCCGCGCCATCGGCGTCACCGCCACCGAAACGTTCGCCCCCGGCGACATCGACATCGACCCGCGGTTCGATCTCGTGGCCGAATGGCAGGACTACCGCCTGACGCCCCTGCTTCGGCGGCAGGACATGACCATGACCAAGTTCTTCGAGTGGATGGAGACGAAAGGCTATCGCTTCCGCGACGATCTCTTCATCCGGCTGATCGCCGTCTTCGGCCGCCTGTCGAGCTACATGTCCGACCGCGCGCGCGCGCTCGTCGCGAGCAGCATGCCCAAAGTCCCGCGCAACATGGGCCGGGCCTGCGTGGCGATGATCGTGATGCTTCACAAATCCGCGGAAGAAGTGATGCCCGCGCTCGAAGCGCTCGACGAGGACCACGTGCGGATGACAGGCCTCCCGCTGCACGGCAGCGAATTGCTCGCACATCTGGAGCGCCTGCGGCAGGTCTCCGGCGGCCGCATCGGTTACCTCGTCAAGAAAGCTTAGTCGGCACAGGCGGCACAGGCCGCGTCAGCAGCCTAAGAAACACGTAGCCGAAGAGGTAGAGCAGCTCCCAACTGAGGAGCGTCAACGCGCGTGGGATGATCTCCGAGAAGGTGTCATGCACGACGCCGTCGAGCACGATGAGCGCGAACGCTGGCGGAAACACCAGGAACGGCGCACGCGCCGCGCCGCGCCATCCTCCGCCAAGCTGCGTCGCAGCCACCATATGGGCCAGCACGAACGCCAGAATAATCGCGAGTCCGCACATGAAATCCTCCACAGTGCGCACCGACCCCGCATGAATAAGCGTAGCCCGGACGTATCAAGACACCGTGCAGAAGATCTCTAAAATTGGAGGGACCGGGCGGCAGCGTACCCCGGCCAATGACTTACGCGCCACGCGGGACGGTTAATCCGCCGTTAACCGGCGCCGCCCCGGCAAAGGCCCCGCCTACCCCGCGACCAGCGAACGATCAGTGCAGCTTGACGTGCGGCTCCGTCCGCCGCGTCAACAGCCGCGAAACCGTATCGAGCGCCACCTTCCAGAAGCCGTGCAGCGCCATCTCGTGCATCTTGTAGAGCGAGCGGTACATCATCTTGGCGACGAAGCCCTCGATCAGCATCTTCCGCCCCGTGACGAAGCCCATCAGGCTGCCGACCGTCGAATAGTCGCCAAGAGAAACCAGCGACCCGAAATCGCGATAGACGAACGGCTTGAGCGGCAGCCCGCCGAGCCGCGCCTGCAGTTGCCGCCTGAGATGCGACGCCTGCTGGTGCGCTGCCTGCGCGCGCGGCGGGATCGGACGATCCTCGCCCGGCGGCAGCAGATAGGCGCAGTCGCCAAACGCGAAGATATCGGGATCGTTGGTGGTCTCCAGCGTCGGCGTGATCACGAGTTGTCCCGAACGGCTGACCTCCAGCCCATCCAGGTTGCGCAGCACGTCCGGCCCTTTGACGCCAGCAGCCCACACGACGAGCTCCGACGGAATGAAATCGCCGTTCGCGATTTTCACACCCTTGTCCGTCACCTCGGTCACGCGCGCGTTCGTCCGGATATCGACGTCGAGCCCGGTAAGGATCTCCGCCGTGGCATTCGAAATCCTGACCGGCAGCGCCGACAAAATGCGGTCGGCTGCTTCGATCAGCGTGATCTTGATATCCTTCTCGGGATCGATGTTGTCGAGCCCGAACGCGACCACACCGCGCGCCGTACCGTGCAACTCCGCCGAAAGCTCCGTCCCCGTCGCACCTGCACCGATGATGGCGACGTGAAGCTGTTCCGGCCGCAGCGGACCCGGCTGCGTATTGGCGCGCACGCACGCGTTGAGAAGCCGCCGGTTGAAACGCTCCGCCTGCTCCGGCGTATCCAGCATGATCGCGTTCTGCGCGACACCCGGCACGCCGAAATCGTTCGAAACGCTGCCGATGGCGATCACGAGCGTATCGTAAGGCACCCACCGCTCGGGCGTGATCTCGCGGCCGTCCTCGTCCACCGTGCGGCCGAGCTGGACGCGCTTGTTGGCACGGTCGAGACCGATCACCTCGCCGTAGCGATAGCGGAAATGGTTCCAGTGCCCCTGCGCCATGTACTCGACCTCATGCCGGTCGACGTCCATGCTGCCCGCCGCGATTTCGTGCAACAGCGGCTTCCAGATGTGCGTGCGCGAGCGATCGACCAGCGTAATCGCGGCCTTCGCCTTGCGGCCCCACCAGCGATCGCGGCCGAGCTTGTTGCCGAGCCGCGTGGCAAGCTCCAGCCCGCCAGCGCCACCGCCGACCACGACGATGTGGTGCAGGTCGGGCTTCGGCAGCACCAAAGGCTCCTGCGCTTCCGTGATGTCTTGCACGCCCATCCCGTGTCTCCCGCACATGGCCATGATCGCTTCAGGCCCTACCAGCCTGAAGCGTGAATCATAGGCCCAACTAAAGAAATCATGCTCGATGATTGAACGGCCAGTGTCATACCAGGAATTTCAAGGCCGAGGAACATCGCGCGCCGCTCCCCTGTCATCCCGGAAAGGCGGAGCCTTATCCGGGACCCAGCGCAAGAAAGTCGAAGACGCGATATTCGCGATAGAAGCGTCTCCTAGGTCCCGGCCCTGCGTTGCGCTACGCTCCACTTGGCCGGGATGACAGCTCCACGCGACAATCCGTTCGCCCCTAACCGCGGATCTCGCCACCGGTCGCCTTCTTGACGCCCGCGATCACCTTCTCCGAAACGGCTTCGATGTCCTTGTCGGTCAGTGTCTCGGCCGTGGGCTGTAGCGTCACCTCGATGGCGACCGATTTCTTGCCCTCGGCAGCAAGCGCCCCGCCCTCGAACACGTCGAACACCGAAACGCCCGCGATCAGCGCCTTATCGGCCCCGAGCGCCGCCCGCACGACATCGCCTGCACTCACCGCCGCATCGAGCACGAATGCGAAATCGCGGCGAACGGGCAAGAGGTCCGACTGCGCGAATTGCGCCTTGGCGCGCGACTTCCGCTTCTCGGGCGGCAACGCATCGAGAAACACCTCGAACGCGACCACGGGCGCCGCAACATCCAGCGCATCGAGTGTCGCCGGATGCACCTCGCCGAAATGCGCGAGCACCGTCTTGGGCCCGAGCCTCAGCGTGCCCGACCGGCCCGGATGATACCAGCCCGGAGCATCGCGCGTGACCTGCACCTTGGCCGTATCGAGCCCCAGCGCGGCCAGCACGGCAACCGCATCCGCCTTGGCATCGAACACATCGACGTTCTGCGCCTTGCCATCCCAGTGACGACCGCCGCCGGATCGTCCCGCCGTTCCGCCGCGCACACCGGAGACCGCGAGATACTGATCTTCCGGCTTATCGCCGCGATAGGCCTGGCCCAACTCGAACAGCCCCACATCCGCAAAGCCGCGATTGCGGTTACGTCCGACAGCGGAGATCAACCCCGGAAGCAGGCTCGGCCGCATGACGGCGAGATCGACGGAGATCGGGTTCGCCAGTTCCACCAACTCGCCGTTACCCGCAGAAAACGTCTCGGCCTGCCCGCGCGGCAGGAACGACCACGTCACCGCCTCCACGAGCCCGCGCGCGGCCAGCAACCGGCGCGCACGCCGCGAACGCTTCTGCGTTTCCGTCAGCACAGGCCGCGAAACACCGCTTGTCCGCGGCAGCGGCGTAGAGGGCACGCGCTCGATCCCCGCGATGCGCACGACTTCTTCCACGAGATCGGCGCTCCCATGAATGTCCGGCCGCCAAGATGGCGGGATCACCTCGATGGTCTCGCCATCGCCCACCAACTCGCAGCAGAGCGTCTCCAAAATCGTGCGGATCTCTGCGACCGGCAGAACCAGGCCGGAAAGCTTCTCCACCCGGCCCACATCGAACAGGATCGTACGCCGCGTATCGGGAACCGCGCCTGCAACCACCGCCTTCGAGGGCTTGCCGCCGCAAAGCTTGTGGATCATCTGCGTCGCGAGATCGAGCCCCGGCAGCACGCTCTCAGGGTCCACGCCGCGCTCGAAGCGATAGCGCGCATCCGTTACGAGCCCCGTCTTGCGCCCCGTGGCCGCGGTGCGCAGCGGATCGAAATAGGCGCTCTCGATGAGAACGTTGACCGTAGCCTCCGTCGAACCGGAGTCCTCGCCGCCGATGATGCCGCCGAAACCGAGCGGCCCGCTGTCGTCCGCGATCACGCACATCGCCTCGTCAACGGCATGTTCCTTGCCGTCGAGACCGAGAAACTTTTCGCCCGGCTTTCCGAGCCGCGCCCGCACCGCGCCCTTGAGCTTGTCGGCGTCGTAGACGTGGAGCGGCCGGCCGCGATCCTGGCTGATGTAGTTCGTCACATCGACAAGCGCATTGATCGGCCGAAGCCCCACGGCACGAAGCCGTCGCTGCAGCCACTCGGGCGACGGCCCGTTGCTCACGCCCTTCACATAGCGCGCCGCGAACACCGGACACGCGCTCTCAGCTTCCTTCGTGAAGTCGAGCGCCACCGCAACCGGGCTCTCGAAGCTGCCTTCGACGCCCGCGATCGCCTTCTCAGGCTTCAGCGTGCCGAGGCCCGCCGCTGCGAGATCCCGCGCAATGCCGCGCACGCCCGTGCAATCCGGCCGGTTCGGCGTGAGCTTCACCTCGAACACCGGATCGTTGAGCCCCATGACATCGATATAGCGCTGCCCGACCTGCTCGGCCGCTTCGGGTGAAAGCTCCAGAATACCGGCGCTCTCGTCGGAGAGTTCGAGTTCCGCCGCCGAGCACATCATGCCGTTCGAAACGACGCCGCGCACCGGCTTCTTCTCAAGCGTGATGCCCGAGCCTGGAATGTAGGTGCCGAGCGGCGCGAACACGCTGACGAGCCCGACGCGCGCGTTCGGCGCGCCGCACACGACTTCGAGCAGCGGCTGCCCGCACTCGACCTCGACCATGACGACCTGGAGCTTATCCGCATTCGGATGCTTCTTCGCTTCCACGATCCGCGCAACGCGAAACGCACCGAGCTTGTCCGCCGGGTCCTCGACGCTTTCGACCTCAAGCCCGATGGCCGAAAGCTTCGTCGAAATCTCCTCGACCGTCGCCGTGGTCTTGAGATGATCCTTGAGCCAGGACAGCGTGAATTTCATGAAATCTCCTTAGCTCGAAAGACCGCCCGCAAGCGTCGGCACGTCGAGCACCGAGAAACCGTAATGGCGCAGCCAGCGCAAATCCGCCGAGAAGAAGGCACGCAGATCCGGCACGCCGTACTTCAGCATCGTGAGCCGGTCGAGGCCCATGCCGAACGCGAAGCCCTGATATTTCTCCGGATCGAGCCCGCAATTGCGCAGCACGTTCGGATGCACCATTCCGCAGCCGAGAATTTCGAGCCAGGCGCCCGGCTTGCCGATGGCCTCGGCCCCGATATCGACCTCCATCGAGGGCTCGGTGAAGGGAAAGTGAGACGCACGGAATCGCATCTTCACGTCCGGCACCTCGAAGAACGCCTTGCAGAATTCTTCGAGCACCCACTTGAGATGCCCCATGTGCGTGGTCTCGTCGATGACGAGCCCTTCGATCTGGTGGAACATCGGCGTGTGCGTCTGGTCGCTGTCGCAGCGGTAGACGCGGCCCGGCGCGATGATGCGGATCGGCGGCTTGCGCGTCTCCATCGTGCGGATCTGCACCGGGCTCGTGTGCGTGCGCAGCAAGAGCCGCGAGCCGTCCGGCTTCGTCGGGAAATAGAACGTGTCGTGCTCCTGCCGCGCGGGATGCTCGGCCGGAATGTTGAGCTTGGTGAAGTTCATGTCGTCGGTTTCGATATCGGGACCTTCGGCCACGTCGAAACCGAGATCGGCGAAGATCTCCACGCACTCGTCGAACACCTGGCTCACCGGATGGATACGCCCCAGCGCTTCTGGGCCCGGACGCACCGGCAGCGTCACGTCTTCCCGTTCGCTCGCAAGGCGCGCGTCGAGCGCCGCCACCTCAAGCTCGGCGCGGCGCGCTTCGAGCGAGGAGGTCACCGCTTCCTTCACGGCGTTCGTCGCCGCGCCGAATGCCTTGCGCTCTTCGGGCGGCAATCCGCCGAGCTTCGCCATCTGGGCGGCGATCCGCCCCTTCTTGCCGAGCGCAGCGACGCGCACGGCCTCGATCCCGGCGAGATCGCGGGCCCCGGCGATTTCGGCCAGAAGTTCGGCTTTGAGTGTATCGAGTTCGGTCGTGCCGGTCATCGTGCGCCTCTTCTCATCGCGGACGACGATCCCAGGCTGTCATCCCGGCCAAGCGAGGCGAAGCCGAGCGCCGAGCCGGGACCCAGCAAAAGCTCCCATCGCGAAAATACTACGTCTTCGACGAATCTTGCGCTCGCTCCCGGATAAGGCTTCGGTCATGCTGGAAGCATGCCTCCGCCTTTCCGGGATGACAGAGGATGGGATCAGGCCGCGGCCTTGGAGTCCTTCACCGCAGCGGCAGCCTGCTCGACGAGCGCCTTGAACGCGGCCGCATCGCGCACGGCGATATCGGCGAGAACCTTGCGGTCGATGTCGATGCCGGCCTTCGAAAGACCGAAGATAAATCGGCCGTAGGTCAGGCCGTGCTCGCGCGTGGCCGCGTTGATGCGCTGGATCCAGAGCGCGCGGAACGTGCGCTTCTTGCGCTTGCGATCCCGGTAGCCGTACTGCAGCGCCTTTTCGACGGCCTGCTTGGCGACCCGAATGGTGTTCTTGCGGCGGCCATAGTAGCCCTTGGCGGCCTTCAGAACTTTTTTGTGCTTGGCGTGAGCGGTAACACCGCGTTTGACGCGAGCCATGGCTGTGCTCCTCGATGACGGAAATTAAAGGGAGTGCTGAAAGTCCGAAACGACGGACTTAGCGGGCGTACGGCATGTATTTCTTGACGATTTTGGCGTCGCTATCGTTGAGCACCATCGTCCCGCGCGCATTGCGAATGAACTTCGCATGACGCTTGATCATGCCGTGGCGTTTGCCCTGGGCAGCCACCTTGACCTTGCCGGTCGCAGTCATCTTGAAGCGCTTTTTGGCGCCGCTCTTGGTCTTCAACTTGGGCATTTTGCTCTCCTCGAAGTTCGAAAGCGGGTCCGCGGGCGCCCGACCGCAAAACGGCCGGACACCCCCTCCACCGCGCCGCGCGCCCCATGGACGGCGGGTGGGGGATGCTTTTCGCGGAAACCGCAAATGGTAAAAGCATGAAAAGCCGCCACGGCATGCCCCGCCGGGCGGCTCTGGGGCGACTTATAGGGCGGCCCTCCCCGCTTTGCAACAGGCAGAGCAGGCCGCAAAGCCCGAAAAAGTGCCGCGGATCGGTGGCGGAGCCGGACGAAGCTCCGCATTTGATAAATCCACAGCCCTCACAGTCTATTACATGAATTATTGGAACTGATCTAAAAAGAGACTTCACCGAAACATGGAATAAAACGCGAAATCCGAGCATTGGCGCTCAGGCCCGCCCTGCTCTTGAGTTTTTCTGGAGACGTCGAGCCATTGACACACGCCGTTCACTTTGACGAAAGCGCGTGCGCCTCAAAGATCATCGCTTCCGGGGCCCCTGCAACATCTTGCCTTTAAACACAAGCCGGTTCATATAAGGCCATCGAACACGCCTTGGGTTCACTCTACGACAGCGCCCCACGCTGACACTGGAAGTCTCCATCGCGCGATTTGATGACGTCTCCGGTCATCGGGTCCGGGGATATGACGACTTGCTTTGGAGGCACTATAATGTCGAACGGCACCGTAAAGTGGTTCAACGGTCAAAAGGGATACGGCTTTATTCAGCCGGAAGAAGGCGGGGCTGATGTGTTTGTGCACATTTCGGCCGTGGAACGCGCCGGTCTGCAGACACTGCGCGAAGGCCAGAAGGTTGAGTTCGAAACCGAGCGTGGCCGCAACGGCAAGATCGCAGCCGTAAACCTGCGCCCGCTCTAAAACACGGCAAGACAGACATGCGTTCGGGGAGCGGCATGGTCGCTCCCCGTTTCTTTTGCATTGTCCTGCGTAGCCGCCACGCGTATGACGGGGCCGCAACCGGGACCACCTGAGGACGATGAATGGCGAAAGAGGAAATGCTCGAGTTCGAGGGCATCGTGGAAGAAGTGCTTCCCGACGCCCGCTGCCGCGTGAAGCTCGACAACGGACATGAGGTGATCGCCTACACGTCCGGGCGCATGAAGAAAAACCGCATCCGCATCCTGGCGGGCGACAAAGTCACCGTCGAGATGACGCCTTACGACCTCACGAAGGGTCGCATCAACTTCCGCCACAAGGACGCACGCTCCGGCCCTCCGCCGTCCTCGTTCGGCCCTGGCGGCGGCCCGCGCCGCCCCCGCTGATCGGCATTTGCCGGTCGGCCCTCTTCGTCGCGGGTGACGATCGGGGCCCGCCAACTCCGAGAGGCACGATGCCCCTCCAAGCAGTGAGAACGATCCCGATCCTCAGAAGCTTCGACGAGACGAAGGCCCGGGAGTTCTATCTGGGCTTTCTGGGCTTCATGGTCGACTGGACCCATCGCTTCAAGCCCGATCTCCCGCTCTACATGCAGGTCAGCCGCAACGGCATCGCAATCCACGTCTCCGAACATCACGGCGACGCGACGCCCGGCTCCCACGTCCGGGTCGAGGTGACCGGCTTGGCTGCCTTCCACGCCGAACTCACGGCGAAAGCCTACAAGAACAATCGGCCGGGCCTCGAACGTCCTCCGTGGGGCGGGCTTGAAATGACGGTCACCGATCCCGCAGGCAACCGCATCACCTTTGCCGAAAAGGACGCGTGAGCCCCCTTTACGGATACGCGAAGCCGAACCGAAAGCGCACGAGCTTGCCGCGCTGAAACTCGTACTCGGCATAGTACAGCGGAAAACTGAAACGGCCGATCTCCGGGTCGCGATCCGCGTTCTTGATCTCGTATTCGATGAAAACCTCGTTGCCGCTCCGCTGGCGCGACTTCACGCAGCGGCCGAACAGCGCTTCGACCTCCTTGATCGTCATGCCCAGCGCAACGCCGCGTCCCGTCGTGAAAGTCTCAATCGGCAGATCGCGAAGCGTCAGCGCTTCCGTCCCCGCAACGCGCACCTCGGCCTCGGCATACTCGTCCGGATTCGCACCGTAGGGCGCAAATAGCACCAGTTCCTCCGCCCCGTTGGTGGACACGAAGCGCGCGTGCGGAAGATCGTGATCGTTCTCGATCAGTTCGGCATCCGCGCCGACGACCCGCACCGCACTCTCGCTATCGGTGAGCGTGATCCCGCTGATAACGGTATCGGGCGAGTTCATTCGGCACTGCGCGCGGACCTGTCCGGAGAAATCCCCCGCGACCAGCGCCAGGAGCGCGAACACAGCGACCCGCAAACGGAAAAACATGGGCAACCTCTGGCTCCCGCGACACAGCCGATTGCTGATCTGCCCCGCCCGGATCCCCACCTGGGCACAAAGCGCAGCCGTCCACGGAGCGCCCCGCAGCATAGTCGCTCAGGGACCGCTGACCAGAGCCAATCTCAAATTAGACCATGATCGCTTCGGACCCTAGCCGCTCCGATCGCCGCGCCGCCTACCCGGCGCGGCGTGAATCGGCAGCGCGGAGAAAGTCCGAAGCGTGAATCGTCGGTCTCACTAAAAAGACAATGATCACGTTCTAATCACTGAGCGCGAAGCCGCACCGGCTTAAGGTCGCGGCCCTCTATGACCGGCGCATCGCACTCCTGTTCGAGCGCGCTCTCGACGTTGTCGAGAAAAAGTTGCGCCGCGGCCCGCCATGTGAACGCTTCGGCGGCTTGGCGCACTAGGTCCCGGTCGAGATCGAGCGCCGCCATCGCCGCAGCTCGAAGATCGGACCCGAGAACACCCGAGACTCCCGAGACGATAATGTCCTTCGGACCCGTGGCCGGAAATGCGGCAACCGGCACGCCCGAGGCAATCGCCTCCAGAAGCACCATTCCGAACGTGTCCGTAAGACTGGGAAACACGAAGACATCCGCCGACGCATAAGCCGCCGCGAGATCCTCGCCCTGTCGCACACCGGCAAACGTCACCGATGGATACCGCGCCCGAAGCTCCCCAAGCTGCGGCCCGTCCCCGACGACCACCTTCACCCCAGGCAGATCGAGCGAGAGAAACGCTTCGATATTCTTTTCGACCGCCACGCGGCCGACATAAAGAAACACCGGCCCGGGACCGAACAGGCGTTCGCGCGACGGCCGGAAAAGATCCATGTCGACGCCACGCGTCCAGGGCCGGAGCCGTTGGAACCCGCGCTCGGAAAGATCGGCCGAGAGGCTCCGCGTCGCCACCATCACGCCCGCGCTTGGCGCGTGAAAATAGCGTTGAAACGCATAGCCCCAGGACTGCGGCACCGGCCAACGCGCGCTCGCATAGTCTGCAAATCGCGTGTGAAAGCTGGTGGTGAACGGCACCCCATGGCGCAAGCACCACGCCCGGACCATCCAGCCGACCGGCCCTTCCGTCGCGATATGGATGGTGTCGGCTTGGGCGTCTTCGATGAACCGCGCGCACCGTCGGCGCGCCGGAAGCGCGAGCGGAATCTCAGGATAGCTCGGGCAGGGAATGCAGCGGAACTGACTGGGTTCGAGCACCACGAGCTCGGTCCCCATCAGCGCCAACTCCTCGCGCAGCCTCAAATAGGTTCTGACGACCCCGTTGATCTGCGGCACCCATGCATCCGTTGCGAGAAGAACCCGCATTTAGGCAGCCTTGAGAGCCGGATCGAGCGTCGGCACCGGCATGCGCGCCTCGACGACCTCCCGCCAGCGGATCAGCTCCATCTCGCCCGTGTCCGTCTCGGCGACCGCCGTGCAGCTCTCCACCCAATCCCCGGTATTGATGTAGTGCACGCCCTCGATCATCCGGCTCGCCGCGTGATGGATATGGCCGCAGATAATACCGTCCACATGCTGCCGCCGCGCTTCCTCGGCGAGGTTCTGCTCGAAAGCCCCGATGAAATTCGCAGCCCGCTTCACGCGATGCTTGAGGTAGGCGGAAAGCGACCAGTAACCGAGCCCCAGCCGGCGTCGAATGAAATTCAACGGCCCGTTGCACCAGAGCGCGAACTCGTATCCCCGGTCTCCCAGCAGCGCGAGCCAGCGCGCGTAGCGAACGATGACGTCGTATTCGTCGCCGTGCAGCACGACGAAGCGCCGTCCGTCGGCCGTCACGTGCAGCGCCTGCCGCTCGATCTCGATACCGCCGAAGTGCATGCCAGCGTAATCGCGAATACCCTCGTCGTGATTGCCGGGAATGAAGACGACGCGCGTGCCTTTGCGCACTTTGCGCAGCAGCTTCTGCAGCACGTCGTTGTGCGTTTGCGGCCAGACGGCCCCGCGCTTGATGCGCCAGAAATCGATGATGTCGCCGACGAGGAAGATCGTGTCCGCGTCGTTGTACTTGAGAAAATCGAGAAGCATCTCGGCTTGGCTGGTGCGCGTACCGAGGTGAACGTCCGAGATAAACAACGTTCGATATGAGCGTTCCGTGCTCATGCGGGAAGCCTCCAATCGGCCGGACCACACTGGATCCTAGGCTCCTTTGAACGGGCTTCGGTTTCAGGAATATGACAAGGCTGAGGCGAGGCGCGCGGCTTAGTAAATACGGAGCGGGAAGTAGCGCTCCACGAGTTCCTGGAACCGGCCGCTCTGGCGCACCCTCTTCAACGCATCGTTGATCAGCGCCTTGATCTGCGGGTCGCTCCGCGGCACCGCCACCGCAATCCCATCGCCGAAATATTTGGGTTCTAGAAACGCCTCGCCCTTGAACTCGCAGCACTGCCGCGAAAGCGAGCCGTTGAGCCAGAAGGCCAGGCTGATCGCATCGTCAAAAATCACGTCGACGCTTTTCTGCTGCAATCCCTCGCGCGCAAGCTCGGGATTCTCGAACAGAACGATTTTGCTGTCGCGGAAAAAGGCCCGCACGAACGCTTCGTGCGCCGTCCCCTTGGCGACACCGATCGACACGCCGTCCAGCCCATCCGGGCTCACCTCGTGCGCACCATCCTCGGTGCGGCCAGCAAAGCGCCCCGGCGTATGGAAATAGCGATCCGTGAAATCGACGTCCGCAAGCGTCGCCGCCGTCACTACGTGCGCGGCGATCACCGCGTCCGCTTCGCCCCGTCCGAGACTGGGTAACAGCTCGTCCCACGGACGCACCTTGATATCGCACGCCGCATTGGCTTCGAGGCAGATGGCGCGCGCAAGGTCGACGTTGAACCCCGCGAGCACGCCCTCGTCGTCGTAATAGTTGAAAGGCGGAAACTCGCCCTCCGTCAGGAAGCGGATCACGAATCGCCGGGGCGCCGCAGCCTGCTCCGCTTCGGTTGCAGCATCCGTCTGAAATCCGGCGCTCTGCGCGCCTGCGTGTCCCGCAAGTCCGACCATCATCGCAGCGCACAACAACACGGTCACGAGCGCGAGCCGGATCGCGAGAGAAGACCTGCCAAAAAGCGTGTTCAACGTCATGGATCGCGCCGCCTCATGCGGAATCGCTCGAATGTCTGGTCAAGACCGAAACCATTATGCCAAAATCGCGGCGAACGCGAGCGGATCGGGGACCCGCCGTCATCGCCGGCCGCACCGCTCACGTCCACGGATCGAGACAAAAACGAGGATCGAAGAACAAAAAACAGCGCGCTCACACAAGCTTGCAACGCACGACAAAACCAAGGCGCGCACCAGAAACGACACTGCGGGGGGAAGTTCGGACGTGCCTCAGCGACGCGAAGGCCACGCGAGCCCTGAACGCGCACGCTCGGGCTTGCCACTGCAACGAGCGCGCGCCTCGCTATCCTCTCACCTTTTTCCTGCCGCCGCGCGCATCCACAATCGGCGCGACCCACTCACCGCGCCGACCTACCCCGACAATACATCCCAGAGAGAGCGCGATCTCGATCTCGCGGTCAGCGGTCTCCGCCGCCGCCGGCCCGATCTTTCCGCCGCCGAGCCCCTGTGGGCCTGGCAAAAGGCGGCACTCATTTTCATCATTCCGATCTTCGCAACGGTTGCCGTCCTCGCGCCCCATCGGGCCGCGTTCATCCTCGCGACAACACTCGCTCTGCCATTCTGCTGCATCGTGCTCCTCAGAACATCGGCGCTCTGGAAATCCCTCGCGGCAACTGCGCACCCGGCCGATGGTTCCCCGCGCGCGCCGTCACCCCTCTCGCTTCCGCGCTATTCTGTTCTCGTCCCCCTCCACGACGAAGCGGACATCGTCCGGGACCTGCTGGCGGCACTCGACGGTCTCGACTATCCGATAGATCGCCTGGAGATCTTCCTCGCGCTTGAGGAAACCGACCAGGCCACCCGCAAGGCCATCGAAGCCGAAATCCTGCCACCACACATAACGGTCGTGATCGTGCCGGAGGGCTTGCCGCAAACGAAGCCACGCGCCCTCAACTACGTCCTGCCGCGAACGACCGGCGATCTTGTCGTCATCTACGATGCGGAGGATCTTCCCGAGCCCGACCAGCTCCGCCGCGCCGTCGCAGCCCTCACGGCCAACCCGGACCTCGGTTGCGTGCAGGCACGCCTGAACGTCCTCAACGCAGACGAAACCTGGCTCACGCGCCAGTACGCAATCGAATACACGGTGCTGTTCGATTGCATGCTCCCGACCCTCGAAGCCCTGAAGCTGCCGGTCCCTCTCGGCGGCACCTCGAACCACTTCACCCGCTCCGCTCTCGAAGACGTCGGCGCGTGGGATCCGTTCAACGTCACGGAAGACGCCGACCTTGGCATTCGCCTCGCGCGCAACGGCTGGTCAGTCGGCGTCGTTCCCTCAACGACATGGGAGGAAGCCCCCGCAAACTTTAAGAGCTGGCTCAAACAGCGCACGCGCTGGCTCAAGGGATGGATGCAGACCTATCTGGTCCACATGCGCAATCCCTGGCGCACCCTCCGCGATCTCGGTTGGCGGCAATTCGCGGGCCTGCAGGTGTTAATGGGCGGAATGGTTCTTTCGGCCCTCGTCCATCCCTGGCTCTACGTCGCCATTGCCGCCGATGCGGCGTACGGCCCTTTCGACGTTCTTGGCGACGACGTGCTCTCTCGCATCATCAAGATCGTCACCGTCGCCAATCTCGTGCTCGGATATGTATCCGGCGTTGTACTCGGGATCGTCGCGATGCGCGGCCGCGGACGTCAGCGGCTTGCAGCCTGGGCGCTCCTCATGCCGGCCTACTGGCTGCTGATCTCGCTCGCGGCTTACCGGGCGTTGTTGCAGCTCGCTACCTCGCCCTACCGCTGGGAAAAAACCCAGCATCGCCCCCGCGCCGCGTTCGCCCCGCTCCGGCCCTCGGGCAAAACGCATTGAGGTGCCCCTCTTCGAGGGACACCCCATCGTTCTCTATCGCACCGATGCAGGCGTGCAGCACCGGCCTTTACGGCTTCACCAGCACGCCCCACGGAAGGCGGCCGACCGGAACCGACTTTTCAGGCTTCAACGTCGCGACGTCGACAATCGTCATGTCGTTGGTGAGACCGTTGGCGACATAGAGCTTTGTGCGATCCGAGTTCATCGCCAGATGCCACGGACGTTGCCCCACGAGAATGTAATCGATGGCCTTGTAGCTCGCGACATCCACCACCGCCACGCGGTTCGCCGGCCCCAGCGCGACGAACGCGCGCTTGCCGTCGTCCGAGAACCGCACGCCCACGGGCTGGATCAGCTCGCGCCGCACACCCGGAATGTCGAAGCCGAATTTCTGCACGATCTTGTGCGTCTCGGGATCGATCACAGCAACCGTCCCGCCGATCTCGGCCGTCACCCACACGAGCTTTCCGTTCGGCTCGAACTTGGCGACCCGCGGGCGCGTATCGACCAGCACGTTGGCCGTCACTTCAAGCGTCTCGTTGTCGATAAAATGCGCCATGCTCGTGGTTTCCGAGGTGGCGACGGTGAACTTGTTATCGGGCGAGACGGCCATGCCTTCCGGCTCCACACCCACGGGGATCTCGGCGAGCACCTTCCCGCTCTCGATCTCCATGACGGTCACATAGCCCTCGTCCTCATTGGCGATGTAGACGCGCTCGCCCTGGGGATCGACGTCGAGCAGCTCCGGGTCGGGCCCGGAATCGAGATGACGCACCACTTCCAGCGTCTCGGTGTCGATCACGTCGAGCCGGTTGTCGTCGCCCGCACACACGAGCAGCTTCTTGTAATCGGGGGTAAACACCATGCCGCGCGGCCTGGCGCCGGTCTCGATCACCTTGATGATCTCGTAGGACTTGCCGTCCAGAACCGTGACGGTGTTATCCCGCTCGTTGGAAACGAAGATGGTCTCGGCTCTCGCCGTCGGAATGGAAGACGAGACAAGAGCAACGGCAAGTGCCGCGGCGACCACGGTACGCGTCATGTGTGTCCTCTCCTAGGATGATCGAGGCGCTCGGGCCAAAAGGCCCGGCGCCCCTTGTCGTTTTTTATTGTTCGAACTTGCACTGCGTTTCGGGCTGATCGAAACCAAGCGTATCGGTCAGAAACCTTTCGTGCAGGAACCCCTCCTGCGGCGAGATCGAGACCAGCGCACGCGGACCCGAAATCAGCATCGGCTGGCGCATCTGATGGTCCCACGTACGGAACGACTGACCGATGCCCTTGAAACCGGCCACTTCGAAATCGCTTTCGAGAATTCTGGCGCGAACGTCTTCGGCCGCGTTCTTGCCCGTACGCGTCACGACCTCCCCGATGACACGCGCACCGAGCCAAGCCGTATAATCGCGCTCCGTCATGATCCGGCCCGCAAGTTTCTCGAAGCGGTTCTGAAGCTG
Organism: Hyphomicrobium nitrativorans NL23; assembly: GCF_000503895.1. Taxonomy (NCBI): domain Bacteria; kingdom Pseudomonadati; phylum Pseudomonadota; class Alphaproteobacteria; order Hyphomicrobiales; family Hyphomicrobiaceae; genus Hyphomicrobium; species Hyphomicrobium nitrativorans. The sequence goes on along the minus strand of NC_022997.1, from coordinate 712,186 downwards.
CGTTCCCGCATACTGCTCGTAGGCGCGATGCCAGGCAACAGCCTGCAATCCTTGAGATCCGACCACGGGCCGCGGCTCGTAGGTGCGGAACATGAGATAATCGCCGAACGCCTCGCCGGCGTCCGCCACGAACACGACGTCATGATCCGACGCTCCCTGCGTCAAGAGCGGCATCTGCGTTTGAATCTGCTGATGCCCACTATCGGTGCGCCGCGATCCGGCGTCGAACTCGTACACCCGCTCATCCACGATCTTGGCCCCGAACTTCTTTGCCGCACGGCGTATGGCTTCGAGATATTCGAGATCGGGCGGTGTCGTGCCGTACACGACGAACCAGCGCCGCCACTTCTTCCAGACCAGATACTGAGCGAGCGCATCCGCGCGCATCGCCCAGTTCGGCATCAGGTGGAAGATGTTCGCGCGGCAGTCCTGCTGACGTAGCTCGTCTCGGCTGCTGCGCGTATTGAAAATAACCGATGTCTTGGCTTCCGGCAGATCGGACAGCGCCAGGAGATCGGCAGGTCCGAGATCCGCCAGGATAAGTGCAGGCCCCTCGGCGAGGATCGGCCTCACGAGATTGAGGACATCCTCGTCCCGCTTGGCCACCACCTCGACGATTTCGAAATGCTGCTTCAGGAAGCGGCCGGTGTGGTTGATCTCGTTGATCGCCAGCCGCGCCCCCTGCACGCCTTCGTCGTCCAGGATTTTCTCAAGCAGCGAGAGAGGCGGCGGCTCCGGATAGCGCTTGCTCAAATAGACGATCTTGGTCACAAGCGCGTCGGCCGGCGCTTCCGATGGACTTTCCGGCGCAGCGCGGACGGGCAGCGCCACCGCCAGCCATCCCGTCAGGATGGCGGCGGCGGCGAGAACCAGGCCGGCCTTCACACGGATCACGGATTTCATGCGCGGGCCAACCGCCATTCTACCATTCCTTCCGTTCTTCGCGCCCGCCCCACTTCGTGCGGATCCAGGCAATGATCTTCCAAAGTTTACGCTCGTCGTCGATGAGTTCGCGATAGGCCATCATCGGGCCGACAACGCCCTCGGTACCCTTACGGGAATAGCCCTCAGCCTGCAGGTCCTTGGTGCCAAGCGTAATCAGGCGGAACAACGTGTCGTCGTCGCCACCATAAACCCAGACCTCGTTCGTCAGCGGAGGACACATGCCGCCGCCGCCGCCACCACCGTGGCAGCCGTTGCACGACAGTCCCATGTAGAGCTTTTGGCCTTCGGCAATTGCCGTTTCGTCTCCGGTATAAGGGTTCTTCAGCGTGCCCTTAGGAGAAGCCTGAACCCGTTCGATCGCCGTCATGAACTCGCCATCGGCTGCGGGCGCGGCGGCCTCAGCCGCAGGTGCTGCCTCTTCGGCTTTGTCGCCGGCCTCGGCCTTGTCGCCTGCATCCGCGACCTGAACGGGCGCGGCGTCGGCCGCCGGCGCCGCGGCTTGCGTTTCCGCAGCCTCGCTGGCCGTCGTCTTTGTCGTCGGCTCGTCGGCCGCGCCGCAGGCGCTCACCAACGCTGCGGTAGAAACCGCTGCTGCTGTCAGCAGCGCAAGGAAGTTCTTATTCACGTTCCGTCCCTCGTCATTTCCATATTGTACCGCCTCTTCCGATCGTGATGAGGAGCGGCAGCGAGGCCCGTGCCGCTCTTCTCTCCCCCGTGCTTGCTTGCGGAGTTGGTTCGGAACGGCGCAGAGGCGCCGCCCCGTCCTTAAAGTTTTTCCTTTTCGCTTTGCGCCTCGTCCGGCTGGTGCGCGCGCCCGGAGAGGGTGGCCTGGAAAAGTTTGATCGATTTCACCGCATCGGGATTGAGACTGTCGGCCGCGATGTCGATCGCTTTCTTTCCGGCATGAGACTTGAGATCCGGATCGGCACCGGCTTCGAGCAGCACCCCGAGCATCGCCATGTTCCCGCGCGCCGCCGCAATCATGAGCGGCGTGATGCCCTGCGCATTCGCCGCGTTCACATCCGCCCCGCGATCGATGAGCGCTGTCGCGATGTCCGTGGAGCGCAGCCCCTGCCGGAGCTCGATTTCCTTCGCGGCCTCGCCCACCGCAAGCCACGTGGCCGCAACCATGAGCGGCGTGACCCTGTCTTCGCCCGACACGGCGTTGACCTTCGCGCCAAGCTCGATCAACGCCTTTGCGGCAAGGAAATGCCCGCCGTCGATAGCCAGCGAAAGCGGCCCGAACCCGCCGTCGACCGCAAGTTCGAGATCCGCCCCGCGCTCGACCAGCGCCCTGATCGACGGCACGTGGTTGCGCTGCGCCGCGTTGCTGAGCGCCGTGAACCCATCCCGGTCGCGCCCGTTGATGTCCGCCCCCAGTTCGACGAGCAGCGGAATGAGCTTGTCCTTCCGGCTCCTTGCCGCGGACTGAAGCGCGCCGTAGCCTTGCCGGTCGAGCGTATTGACGTTCCCGCCCTTCTCCACCAGGAAGCGGATGCGTTCCTCGTCCGACGCGAGCACCGCGTTCGCGAGTTCCACCTGAACGTTGGCGCCCTTGGCCAGCCACGCTTCGAGCCGCTCGCGATTGACGAGCTGGTCCGGCGATTGGGCACTCCTCGGCGCCTGCATCACGTCGAACGGCTTCGTGTAGGAGCCGTGCGCCGGCAAATCGCCAGAGACCACACAGCGGCTACAGTGCACCAGCGGCACGCCGAAGCTGCGTAAAATCTCCTCGATCTTCTCCCGCTTGTCGTCGAGCGCAAATTCCAGCGCATACTTCAGCACGGCGTTCGTCGGCCGCACGCCCAGCGCCAGATCGAATTCGAGCGGCACGTCGTCGTCCATGAGGTTGACGGGGAGCACGGTGATCGGCTCGCCCTTGCCGGTCGCATACCACCCCGCGAAAGGCCCCCACACGGCAGCCACATCGAGCGTGCCGTCCAGCACCTGCTGCAACTGATAGCTCGGCTGCTGCTCGGGAATGAGATCGCCGTTGTGGCTCACGGTGTGCAGGGTGACGTTGGCCGTATGCCCGCGGCGCTTGAGTGCCTCGCGGATCGCCGAGGTCTGGTAAACGCCGATCTTCAGATCTTTGAGCTTGGGATCGTCGAGCCCCGTGATATCGAGGCCGCGATCGCTCCGCCAGGCCATCACATAGGCGGTGCGATAAACTGGAAGCGTCGTAAGCACGCCCCGGTACACCGCCGGCATGTCCACGAGCACGTCGCAATCGTCCGTCTCGAACGTCTGCCGCGTGATTCCCCTTTCGAGATAGGGCCGCCAGAAGTGAACCAGCCGGGCGCCGAGCGCCTCGGCGACCACTTCCATCATTTTGTTCTGGAAGCCTTCACCCTGCATGGAAGAGAGCGGCATGTTGCCGGGGTCGCCGCAAACGCGCAACGTCGCGAGAGACTTGGTCCGCCACATGTCGCGCCCGGCGGTCCGCGCGGCCGTCTTCTCGGCCGCTGTCATCTCGTCATAGTCCTTGTTCAACCGCACCCGCGCATCGTCCGCAAACGCGCTGGCGCTTACGAGCATAAGCGCGCCCGCGGCAAGGATCGAAGCCGAAAAACGGAACAAGACAGACGTCACATGTTTCTCATTCATACGGATTTACCTGTAACTCTATATCGTTGCGCAGCAAGAGCGACAAGGCACTCTTGCCCCGCCCGATGATCAAGTTCCGTTGATCCCGGCTGAAACTCCCGAAAACCGGAAGGAAAAACGCCCGGCGTCGTGAGACGCCGGGCGCATTTTTCATGTCAGATCGATGATCACTCATAGACCCGGAAGGTGAACAACGTGCCAGCCTGCGGGATCTTGTCGAGGCCCGTCGCCTTGGTCATCGCAGTCGCGCCGATCGCACCGAACTTGTCGTTGAGATCGAGGCCTGCGGTGACGGGGACGCCGATCCAGCCGCCGATGCCGGCGAGAACCGAGACGTACTGGTGTCCGCCCACCTTGTAGGTGATCGGGTTGGCGATGATGCCGGAAGCGAGCTTGCGGCTCCAGAGCACCTTGCCGTCCTTCCGGTCGACCGCGCGGAAATCGCCGCCGAGCGAGCCGTAGAACAGGAGGCCACCGTCGGTGACCATCGTGCCGCCCCAGTTCGGGTACGGATCGGGGATCTCCCAATCGGTCTCGCCCGACACGACGTCGAACTTCTTGACCTTGCCGGTCGTGCCGGGCTTCTCAGGATACATGTACACGTTGGCGAACACGTAGACCGTGCCCTGCTGCGTGTGCGTGCGCTCCTGCGGCTCAAGCTCCATGCACCAGTTGTTGGTGGGGCAGTAGAACTTGCTCGGGTCCTTCGGGTCCACAGAGCAAGGCTGCTGGTCCTTGCCGCCCATGGCGGAAGGGCACACAGCCACGTTGCGGCCACGCTCGAACGGCGAGTGTTCGTAGACCTTGATCGGACGGCCCGTTTCGAGGTCGACCTTCTCGGCCCAGTCCACGGTGACGTACTTGTGCGCGCGCAGCAGCGTGCCGTCGGCACGATCATGCACATAGGCGAAACCGTTCCGATCGAAGTGCACGAGAGCCTTGTGCTTCTTGCCGTCGATATCGAGGTCGTCGACAAGCATGTTCTCGTTCACGCCGTCATAGTCCCACTGGTCGAACGGGGTCATCTGGTAGGCCCAGACGGCTTCGCCCGTGTCCACCTTGCGAGCGAAGGTCGTCATCGCCCACTTGTTGTCCCACTCGCCGGTGTTGCACTCGTCGTGGGTCTTGGCGCCGCAGCGATACGACGGAGACCAGAGGCCCGGGTTGCCGGTGGAGTAATAGACGAGCTTCATCTCGGGATCGTAGCTGATCCAGCCCCAGACCGCGCCGCCGCCGATTTTAAAATCGTCGCCGACATGCGTATGGATGCCAAGATCCTTCCCGTAAGTGCCGAAGTGCGGGTTCGCCTTGTTGGTGTCGGGCGTCAGGCACACGTCCTTGTCCGAACCTGTCGAGTGGCATTCCCAAACCTTCGCACCGTCTTCGAGGTTGTAGGCCGTGACACGGCCGCGAGCCGCGAACTCGTCGCCGCCGAAGCCGAGGATGACAAGGTTCTCGGCGATGAGCGGAGCGCTCGTGCTCGTCTCGCCCTTCTCGGGCCAGGCGTGCTTCACGACCCACACTTCTTTGCCGGTGGCGGCATCGAGTGCGATCAGGAAGCCGTCGAGCGTGCCGTAGTAAAGCTTGCCGTTGGCGAAAGCCGGACCACGATTGACGGTGTCGCAGCAGGCGCGCGGCACAGCCGATTCATCGCGATCCGTCGTCTTGACGTAGTTCCAGATCTGCTTCGGATTGTCGGGGTCCGTAAGATCGAGGCCCTGTGCGATATTGCACTGAGCCATATTCGGACAGCCCGAGACGAAGAACAGCATCGGCTTGCCGCCGACATCGTCGATGAACAGCGGCTGGCCTTCGTGACCGCGCAGAGCGCCGGTCGACTGCGACCAGACCATCTGCAGTTTGCTGACGTTCTCGGCATTGATGTCCGCGAGCGGGCTATGGCGCGTAAGCGCGTTGTCGCGGCCCGGCGACGCCCACTGATTGGGGTCGGCGGCGCGCTTCTCGACTTCCTCGTTCGCGAACGCGTGGCCCGTCAGGCCCAGCATCGCGACCAGGAAGCCGCCTGTTAGAAGGCGAAGCTTCTGCTTCATATCTTTCGGTCTCCTCTCCTAGCTAAGAGACTTGTTCTCGTAAAATCCGGGCCAAGCGCATTCGTCAGCTCCCGAGGCCCATCGAGCCTCGAAGAGACAGGTTCGCTTGCGCGCTTTTTGCTTTACGGATGCGGTCGAGTCTCGCGGCTGCCTCTTGGTCGAGCCTTGAGGTCGTTCTCGGAGATCCAGCGGTCCGACCGCTCGTGCTGCTCCCTGACTTGAAAGAACAAGCGCCGTATGAGCGTCTTCCACGGACCGCCCCTAAGCGATCGGTTCCGCAGAAACCTCCCAAACAGCCCCATCACCGTAGGGATGTTATACCAGAACAGCGAGAGTGATATTTCCCCACTGATCGGGGAAATAATCCCAATCACGAGAACGTGAAAGAGAAGCGCTTCTGATAAATCCTCAGCACGCACACAACAAGACGCCGCTCGACGTGGGTCAAGCGGCGCATATCTCACGATGAAACTTGGAAGCGAAGGGAGCGCGCACAATTGCGCTTGAGATCAGCGTCCGAAACCGAGCGAGGCAAGTTCGACCTGACACTTTCGGCCGAGCTGGAAATATTTGCGGAAAACGCAGCTCTTCACCTTCGCGACGGTCGGGTCCTTTCCGATGCAGAGACGACGCACATCTGTCTCGCAGGCGGCGCGCAGCGAGGGCGTCACTTCGGGGGGAAGCTGGAACTGCTCCGCCTTGACCGGCGATGCCGCGACTGCACCTGAAAGAACCAATACAAATCGTGCCGCCCGCATGGACCCCACCTCATTCGTTTACTGATTGACCGCACGTTTCAATGCAGAATAGCGGCCAAATTGTGCGCCGCCAGAAGCCATTGATCAGGGTTCGTAAACGCTAGGAACGGGGTGTCGGAAAAGCCACGAGAAATCGCCCTACGCGCGACAATAAGGCACTGGCGCGATGCATAAGATGCAACGCGTGAAACATGTCAGCGTGGCGCGATCCCGCCGGGAACGGGACACGCAACGCCCGTTCCTCCAAGCCCGCAATATCCGTGCGGAACCTTGGCCAGGTATTGCTGGTGATGGGACTCGGCAAAATAGAACTCCGGCGCGGGAAGGATCTCCGTCGTGATCGATCCGAGCCCCTCAGCTGCGAGCAGATCCTGGTAAGCGGCTTTCGAAGCGAGTGCAGCCTCCCGCTGCGCCTCCGAAAACACGTAGATGCCGGAGCGATACTGTGTACCGACGTCGTTTCCCTGCTGCATGCCCTGCGTCGGGTTATGGCTTTCCCAGAAAACTTTCAGGAGTTCGCCGTAGGAGAGCGTGCCCGGATCGAAGACGACGAGCACCACCTCGTTGTGGCCCGTCCGCCCTGAGCACACCTCGTCGTAGGTCGGGTTCGGCGTAAAGCCTCCCGCATAACCGGCCGCCGTCACCCATATTCCGTCGCCAAGCTGCCAGAACTTTCGTTCCGCGCCCCAGAAACAGCCGAGACCAAACAGCGCCGTCTCGAACCCTTCCGGATACGGCCCCTTGAGCGGACGTCCAAAAACGAAATGCTCGTCAGCCGTGGCAAGCGGCTCGGGACGTCCCTTGAGCGCGTGCTCGGGCCGGGGCATCTCACTCTTTTTCCGATGAAACAGCATCACGCAGCATTCCTCTCAGGACCTACATAGGAAGAGAGCAAAGCAATTGTCAGAGGCCCGCCGGGGTCTCGCACGGCAGCCGGTCAACGCGTTCTCTCGTAGATCTTGGCCACGCGAATATGCCGGAAGATCGCGTAGTTCATCGCGACCAGAAATCCATAAGTCCCCCGCAGCACCAGCCGCCGGCCGATCCACGCCTTGAAAAAAGCGATCGGAAACTCGGTGAAAACGCGGATTTTGGGCAAGCGCCGTCCGCGATCGATAAAGTCGTCCGCCTGCATGGTGGAATAGCGGTCGAGCTTGGACAATTGCTCGCCAAGCGACCGGATCGAGCGATGATACACCGTGCCGCGAAGCCCCGCGATGCGGGCACCGGGTTCGAATGCAACGCGATCGTGCACCGGGCTTTCCGAATAACGCCCCCGATCGCGCCGATAAAGGCGGACGGGTGACAGCGCATGCGCAAACCGTCCAGGATGCTCCTCGCCCGGAAACAAGTTCACGATCGTGATCTCGTATCCGTCCGCATCCGGCTCCCCTGAAGAGAAAAGTACGCGCATTTCCGCACGAAGCGCGTCGGTCACTTCTTCATCCGCATCGAGATTGAGAAGCCACGTGTTCCGGCAGCGATCTTCCCCAAAACGTTTCTGCTGGCCGTATCCCGGCCACACGTTCTCGAACACAACCGCGCCGAGCTCGCGCGCAACCTCCCGCGTCCCATCCGTGCTGCCGCTATCGATGACGATCACTTCATCCACCCAATCGCGCACCGAACGGATCGTGGTTCCGATGCGGTCGGCCTCGTCCTTCGCGATGATGAAGCAGGAAACAGGCAGCCGAACGTCCACGAAATCCCTCGTCAATCCCAATCGACACATACGGTCAGGCGGCGATCGCCAACGAGAGACGACATACCAGAAACGGCAGCCCGGCAGCAGAGTGTTTTCCGAGCGAAGCCTCACCGGCCACTCTGCCCCGAGCCTCCGCCAGCAGACCGCCGCAGCACGACGACGCCCGGTATTCCAATTTTTTGAGTGACGGCCGTGCCGGAACAGCACCCTCCACGCCGCCGGAGACCCGATAGAGATCGCCGCACAAACGAAAACACCGCCCGAGCGTGAGCCCGGGCGGTGTTGAATAGAGATGTGAAGAGGATGATGAATTCGTATTTTTCGTATCACGCTTCTGCAGACCTGGCGACGACCTACTCTCCCGCGTCTTAAGACGAAGTACCATCGGCGCAGGGGCGTTTCACGGCCGAGTTCGGAATGGGATCGGGTGCAGCCACCCCGCCATAATCACCAGGTCGGCGGAAGCGTGATACGAATTCTGGTCTTTCCGTGCTAATTCCTACGCTCATCGCGAACGACATGCCTGCGCGCCGTGAGGCGCAAGCGTCCAAGGGACGCCGGCACAAGTGCCGCCCTCGCGGAGGAGCAGCGCGCTGTTAAGCGCGCGATACGCTCCGTGAGCGATAACGATGAGCATTGCTTAATGAGAGCGATCGAAGTTCGATCGAGCTATTAGTACCGGTAAGCTCCACACATTGCTGCGCTTCCACACCCGGCCTATCAACGTTGTGGTCTACAACGGCTCTCAAGGGAGAACTCGTCTTGAGGTGGGTTTCCCGCTTAGATGCCTTCAGCGGTTATCCCTTCCGCACATAGCTACCCTGCTATGCCGCTGGCGCGACAACAGGTCCACCAGAGGTGCGTCCAACTCGGTCCTCTCGTACTAGAGTCAGATCCTCTCAATTCTCCAACGCCTACGGCAGATAGGGACCGAACTGTCTCGCGACGTTCTGAACCCAGCTCACGTACCTCTTTAAATGGCGAACAGCCATACCCTTGGGACCTGCTCCAGCCCCAGGATGAGATGAGCCGACATCGAGGTGCCAAACGATTCCGTCGATATGGACTCTTGGGAATCATCAGCCTGTTATCCCCGGCGTACCTTTTATTCGTTGAGCGATGGCCCTTCCACACAGAACCACCGGATCACTATGGCCGACTTTCGTCTCTGCTCGACGTGTCAGTCTCGCAGTCAGGCGGGCTTATGCCATTGCACTCGACGGTTGATTTCCGACCAACCTGAGCCCACCTTCGCACGCCTCCGTTACGATTTAGGAGGCGACCGCCCCAGTCAAACTGCCTGCCATACAATGTCCCGGAACCGGATAACGGTCCGCGGTTAGACAACCATGGTCGTAAGGGTGGTATTTCACATTGCGGCTCCACAAGAGCTGGCGCCCCTGCTTCAAAGCCTACCACCTATCCTACACATGCAAACACGATTGCCAGTGTAAAGCTACAGTAAAGGTGCACGGGGTCTTTCCGTCTAACCGCAGGAACCCCGCATCTTCACGGGGAATTCAATTTCACTGAGTGTGTGCTGGAGACAGTGGGGAAGTCGTTACGCCATTCGTGCAGGTCGGAACTTACCCGACAAGGAATTTCGCTACCTTAGGACCG